>CALAJL010000126.1 GCA_937922735.1 uncultured Gammaproteobacteria bacterium
AGGCGCTGGCATGTATAGGTTCCTTTTATTATTTACCGTGATGTCTGCACCCTGGAAAGGGTAACGAAAATATATAAATAGGGTATCAGTTATAAGGGGCTAATTATATTTATAAAACCCAGTTGAGTGGTCCTTATGCAATTTTACTCAATTTCTCATAAAAGTTCAGGGCGAGTATTCCTATTTTGCGCCTTGCGCATGATCTTCTCCATACATATGTATGTCTATGCACAGATTTTGACAGCAATTCGCCTGAAAGTTATTACATTGTATGGTTTTAATATTTTTGACTACAAGATGGTAAAAACAGAAGTGTAAAAGATAAGCATCGGAAAAAGTAAAGCCCACTCATTTAGGGAGAAGTGGGCTTTATGGAGTTGACGCATTAGAAGCTAGTTTGGAAAAATAGGGCCACTTTTCCATTAACTTCTTATACGTTTCGGAACAAATTGTTGTTCATTTCTTAGTTTTAGAAAATTGGTCAGGGTCTGTGACGAATATTCTTAACGTGTTTTAGATGCTCTCTTCCAAGCTCTTTAATTTCATAAATATGTTATTAAAGAATAAGTAAAGGTTAAATCCAATTTACATGGTATACAATTCGATTTTACTTGAATAATTGTAAGGTTTTCTGGAGGTTAACGAATATCTGCACCAGGATATTCTTAGTGCGATAAACTATGTTCATGCGCGTGATTTACACTACCCATAAACCATACTCAGGTGTTTAGTGATGAATGAGAATGAAGATAAAGTAGAAGAAAACAAGAGCAAAGTGCTAAGGATGTATATTATTCAAGGTGTGAGCTTGGTATTACCTATCGCGATATTTCTTGTGTTTTATATTTATTGGCGCGCAAAAGAAGATTTAAAATCTACCTGGCTTGAATCACATGGTCATTGGCAAATAAAAACCGCTATGATCTATATGGCGGTAATGCTGTTTGTAATCGCGGTTATAGTTTTAGGTTATGGGGCCGACCACACTTCTATTAAAGACTTGGCATTGTTAATGGGTGCGTTTATTTTGATTGGGGTGTTAAATGTTTGGGTGCTCTATCGTTTGTATGTTGGTTTAGTGCAATTTGGTGAGTCTAGCGCGATTACTAAATAACAGTTTACGAGAAGAGATGAAGCAAAGCATAGTGGCTTACCACAAAGATGATGAATCGCATTGGGTGGCTGAGTTAGGGTGCGGCCATTTTCAACATGTACGACATAATCCTCCTATGATAAGTCGTCCTTGGGTACTTACAGCAGAAGGTAGAAATAGTATGTTGGGTTATGAGTTGGAGTGTAAAAAGTGTGACGATGGTGTGCCTTAAGAATCGTATCGCTGACTGTATGAGCCATGATAATTTTGGTATGTGCTTTTCTGAAATTACTTTCTAGTTAATATTATACTTGTGACTATCATATGAGCTAATACTGTTTAGTTCGCTTTAATTTTTTTTGCATCGAGGAGCAATTGATCCAGTGACAGAAGAATTTTCGATGAGTGATGTAAATCATGTGTTTGAGCATTTAGAATCAGGTTAGGCATGTTATCGTGCTGTAGTTAAAGCAGACTTTTAAAAGTGTCACTTTAAAATTTATTGGAGAATATTGTGAAAAATTATTACAAGATATTGTTCGCAGTACTGTTATCTGTAGCCACATCAATGGGTATTGCTGACTTCAATGACCAAGATTTTTCTAAAATTAATTTAAAGAAAATTAAGGTCACCGATAATATATTTATGTTGCAAGGTGTAAATGGTTTTGCAGGTGGTAATTTAGCAGTTTCAGTTGGTGAGGACGGTACCTTAATGGTAGATGATCAGCTATTGCCTATGAATGAAAAAATCATGAGTGCACTTGAAGGCATGCAGGGCGGTAAACCAAAATTTGTTTTGAACACGCATTGGCATGGAGATCATACGGGTGGCAATGCTGAGTTTGGTAAGGATGCCACCATCATTGCGCATCATAATGTGCGAAAACGTGTATCTACCGACCAACATGGGCATTTTGGTAAAACACCTGCGTCCCCCGAACAAGCCTGGCCCGTGATTACATTTGATGATTCTTTATCGATTCATTTTAATGGTGAAGAGATACGGTTTTTGCATTATCCAAATGGTCACACGGATGGTGATGGAGTGGTTTATTTTGTTGGTAGTAACGTTGTACATATGGGTGATCTATTATTTACAGACGTGTTTCCTTTTATTGATCTTGATACAGGTGGTAATGTATTTAACTATGCAGATAATTTGCAAGCCATCATGGAATGGCTACCTAAAGATGTAAAAATAATTCCAGGTCATGGTGAGCTTACGGATATAAATGGTATAGAAAAGACGCATAATATGATGCTTGAAACTTCCATGTATGTAGTGGAGAAGGTGAATCAAGGTAAAACATTGGCAGAAATACAAGCCGAAGGTCTGCCTGAGGAATGGAAGTCTTGGGGAAATGGTTTTGTAAATGAAGAGTTTTGGATTTCGCTAATTGTAAATAGTGTTAAGCAATAAAATTTATAAAAAATATATCAGTTATGCGTTCTTTGTTATTCGATTTTGAATACAATTGAAAGCTAAGTTGATATAGCGCAGTCTATAGTGTGTAAAAAGGAGAAGTGGCTTTATATTTATCATGTTTTAAAGGCTTTGAATAATTATAATTAAGGTGTGGAATAATGATTATAACTACCACCGGCCAGATTCTTCTCTTAAGCGGGTTGACGATTGCAGGTTTGTTGGTCAATCGAGTGGTAAAACTTGAGCTAACGTTATCGTGTGCATTAGTTGGTTTGTTAACCGGCTTAAGTTTAGGTTTTGTGAATATCGATACGGGTATTCGTCATTATAATCTTCAAGATCTTGTGTTTTTCGTTATCTTGCCGGTGCTAATTTTTGAAGCTGCCTGGCATCTTAAATTGCATATATTAAAGCGTTGGATTATTCCTATTTTAGTCTTGGCAATTTTTGGTGTATTAATAAGCTGCATCGTTTCTGCAGGACTTATTTATTTAGGCATTGGTCATTCTGTTGGGTTTCCTTGGATTGCAGCATTACTGACAGGCGCTATTCTTGCTGCAACTGATCCGGTTGCTGTGATTTCTCAACTACAGGCTAACGATGCACCGGATGATTTAACTACTCTTTTTGAGGGCGAGAGTTTATTTAATGATGCCACTGGTATTGTCTTATTTACCATTGTAGTTGGTTTTGCAACACAGACATGGTCTGGTGAAGAGAGCTATGTAATTTATTTTGCATCAGTATTTTTTGGTGGAATAGTGATAGGTGTGTTGTTAGGTTTACTCGCTGCGGCGGTTTGTGCTTTTATTGCTAATCCAGTAGCCAATAAATTTATTTTAGTTATCACAGCCTTTGCTAGCTTTTATTGTGCCGAGCATCTTTTTCATGTTTCAGGAATTCTAGCGGTAACCATTGCAGCATTAACTACACGATTCGTGTTGGATAAAGCAGATGCTGCGCTAATGGAAGGGGTTGCAGAAACGTGGGCTTGGTTGGGGTTGTTTTTTAATTGTTTGTTATTTGTGTTGATGGGATTAGTAGTTACCTTAAATATGTTTGCTGAGCGATGGCTTGCAATGTTAATTGCTATTGGTGCTTCGTTAACAGCACGAGCAGTAGCGGTTACATTTTGTAGTTTTGTTACTAAGCCATTACCAAATAATATTTCTGTAGGTTGGCAAATTTTACTTGTGTGGGGCGGTTTGCGTGGCGCAATTGCCATTGCACTGGTTTTGTCATTGCCAACAAGCTTGCCATACTGGTGGACAATACAGTCTGCTGTGTTTGGTGTCGTGATATTCAGTATGCTTGTGCAAGGCACTAGCAATTCAAAACTGATTCAAAAATATGGCCATTCAGAGACTAGCCAGCCGTAGTAATAATTAGTTATAACCAGACATACCTACAATATTAAATCCAGCATCCACATAGGTAATTTCTCCGGTAATGCCACTTGCTAAGTCTGAACATAAGAACGCCGCAGTATTGCCAACTTCTTGAATGGTGACGTTTTTGCGTAGCGGGGCATTTTCTTCTACGTGATCGAGCATTTTTCTAAAGTCGCCAATACCTGCGGCTGCGAGCGTGCGAATGGGACCAGCAGATATACCATTTACACGAATACCATCGGGGCCTAAGGAGTAGGCCATATACCGTATATTCGCCTCTAAACTTGCTTTCGCAAGGCCCATAACATTGTAATTTGGCATTGCGCGAACGGAGCCCATATAGGTTAGCGAGACGATGGCGCCATTTGTGCCTTTCATAAGCGGTCTGGCAGCTTTGGCGAGGGCTGTCAGGCTATAACTGCTGATGTCATGTGCTATTTTTGAGCCTTCTCGGGTGGTTAAGTCGACAAAATCGCCAGCTAGCTCTTCTTTAGGGGCAAAAGCTGCTGAATGCACAAGAATGTCTAAACTGTCCCATTGTTTGCCAAGTTCGGAAAATAGGTTGGTAATGTCTTCGTCGACTCCTAGGTCACAGGGCAGGATGATTTCTGCACCACATTCCGCAGCAAATTTTTCAACTCGGCCTTTGAGCTTGTCGTTTTGGTAGGTAAAGGCTAGTTCGGCGCCTTCTCTTTTCATTGCTTCGGCAATTCCCCAAGCTATGGAGCGGTTACTTGCGATACCGACGACTAAGGCGCGTTTTCCTGCTAAAAATCCCATGTTCTATTCCGTATAATAATTTCGTAAAGGTTAAAAGTTGTACTGCTATTTAGCGAAGACTGAACTACATTTGTGGCTAAACAGTCTATAATACTTCCATTCCATTTATGTTTAAGGGAAGAATAATCTTTCTTTGTTAGATTATCATAAACTCAACAAGTGAACAGTCGTTCCGTAATTCTAATCATTATCGCAATAGCGCTTTTCATCGGCGCATGTTCCGATGGCGCATGGAACAATCCTTATCCCAGTGATCGCAAAGGCAAGTCTGCAAACGTTATTTATTCTTCCTTTAGTGAACGACCAAAACGTTTAGATCCTGTTAGTTCGTATAGCTCTAACGAGTACCAATTTATTGCTCAAATATACGAACCACCACTTCAGTATCATTATTTGTTGCGCCCTTACACATTGGTTCCACTGACTGCTAGTCGATTACCAGAAGTGCGATATTTTGGTGAAGGTGGTGTGCTGGTTGATGAAAATGCCGTTGATAGCATTAAGTACTCTGAATATACGATTAAAATCAATAAAGGCATTCAGTTTCAACCTCATCCAGCATTCGCAATAAATAATAAGGGTGACTTGGTTAATTTAAATTTAACTGCAAAGGATTTAGAGGGTATTCATGTATTAAGTGACTTTGAAGCGATAGGCTCACGGGAGCTAACAGCGGAAGATTATGTTTATCAAATTAAAAGAATCGCAAGTCCATATCTTCATTCTCCAATTGCGGGCGTGATGAGTGATTATATTGTTGGTTTTGATGATTTTCGAAAACAAGCTAGTGAAAAATATCCTAATCCAAATGAAGGTTGGCATGATCTGCGGGATATCAAGCTTGATGGCGTACGCGTTGTAGATCGCTATACCTACCGAATACGAATTAATGGTAAGTATCCACAATTAGTGTATTGGATGGCCATGCCGTTCTTTGCACCTATGGCCTGGGAAGCTGAAAAGTTTTATGCGCAAGATGGTATGGAAGAGCGCAATATTTCTCTGAATTGGTACCCGGTAGGTACCGGACCCTTTATGTTGACAGAAAATAATCCAAACTTACGCATGGTAATGGAAAAGAATCCTAACTTTCATGGCGAGCGTTATCCTTCTGAAGGCGAGCCTGAAGATTATGAGAATGGATTACTTAAGGATGCAGGTAAACGTTTACCATTAATTGATAAAGCGGTTTACAGTTTAGAAAAAGAAACGATTCCATATTGGAGTAAGTTTTTACAAGGCTATTATGATGCCTCAAGCGTATCCTCAGATAGCTTTGATCAAGCTATTCAATTTGGTTCCGGTGGTGACTTTCAGTTGACTGAATTAATGCAAGATAAGGGTATTCAGTTAGCTACTGCAGTCACGACTTCCATTCTTTATATGGGCTTCAATATGACTGATCCCGTTGTGGGCGGTGATTCAGAGCAATCAAGATTTTTACGTCGGGCCATCTCTATTGCTGTCGATTACGAAGAATATATTTCTATATTTGCAAATGGGCGAGGTGTTGCTGCACAAGGTCCAGTGCCTCCCGGTATATTTGGAAATATTGCGGGAGAATCAGGTATTAATCCGTTTGTATATGACTGGAAATTTGGTGAGCCAAAAAGAAAGGGAATTGAAGTTGCTTTAGATCTGATGGAACAAGCAGGTTATAAAGATGGTATTGATCCTAATACAGGTAAGCCATTGGTGTTAAATTTTGATACACCTTCGGCTGGACCGGATGCTAAAGCACAATTAAATTGGATGCGTAAGCAGTACCAGAAGTTAGGTATTCAACTGGTCATTCGTGCGACTGACTACAATCGCTTCCAGGAAAAAATGCGCAATGGCACGAGCCAGATATTTCAGTGGGGTTGGAATGCAGATTACCCTGACCCTGAAAATTTCTTTTTTCTGCTGTATGGGCCAAATGCAAAAGTTAAACATCATGGTGAAAATGCTGCCAATTATGCAAACCCAGAATTTGATCGATTGTTTGAAAAAATGAAGAATATACAAAATGGTCCAGAACGTTTAGCAACGATAAAAGAAATGACGAAAATTGCTCAGCAAGACGCACCATGGCTATGGGGTTTTCATCCTAAAGCATTTTCTTTGTTTCATAGCTGGTATCAAAATGTAAAACCCAACTTAATGGCGAATAATCTTTTGAAATATAGGCGTGTTGTCAGCGAAGACCGTCAAGCGAAACGTGAAGCATGGAATAAGCCTAATTACTGGCCGTTAATTTTGGTTGGAATATTTTTATTGGCTTCATTAATCCCTGCAGTAATTGCTTTTAGGAAACGTGAGCGGAGTACGTTGAAATGATTGCCTATATTATCCGTCGTATCCTTTATGCGATTCCGATCCTTATTGGTGTAAATATTCTTACATTCTTACTATTTTTTGTAGTGAATTCGCCAGATGATATGGCGCGCATGTTTTTAGGGCAAAAGCATGTAACCGAAGAACAGATAGAAGACTGGAAGTCTGAGCGTGGTTACCACCAACCGCTTTTTTATAATGCGGAAGAAGAAGGTGTAGAAAAATTAACGCAAACAATTTTTTATACAAAATCAGTGCGTTTATTTGTATTTGATTTTGGTCGATCTGATAGTGGTCGTGATATTAGTTTTGATATCAGTCAACGTATGTGGCCAAGTTTAGCCATTGCAGTGCCTCAATTAATTGTCGGCTTACTGGTGACAATTTCATTGGCATTATTGATTGCTTTTTTCCGAGGTACATATATTGATTACTGGGCCGTTGTGATTTGCGTGGCGTTGATGTCTATTTCTAGCTTGTTTTACATTATTGGTGGGCAATTCGTAATGGGTAAAGTCTTACGTGTGGTACCTATTTCAGGCTTTGAAGACGGGGTGTTTGGTATAAAGTTTTTAATCTTACCGGTATTAATTGGCATTATAGGTGGAATTGGGTCAAGTACTCGTTGGTATCGCACTATTTTTCTAGAAGAGATTAATAAGGATTATGTGCGCACAGCACGTGCGAAAGGGATTTCCGAGCAAATGGTGTTATTCAAGCATGTGCTGCGTAATGCAATGATTCCTATTCTTACTGGTGTGGTTGTGATTCTTCCATTGTTATTCATGGGAAGCCTAATTACGGAATCGTTTTTTGGTATACCTGGTTTAGGTAGTTATACCATTGATGCTATCAATAGACAGGATTTTTCAATTGTACGATCGATGGTTTTTTTGGGTGCGGTGTTATATATCATCGGACTATTACTAACAGATATTTCGTACACTCTGGTTGATCCAAGAGTAAGACTGAACTAATGCTTGGGCTTGAATGAATGATGTTTGGTAAACCAGTATTTCTAATAACGGATGTGCTAATTTTCTTTTTAGTATTCGTAATAATCTTGTTCTTTGCTTATGCCATGCGCAAACCTCATTTGCGTAAACCTTGGAGGCAAGTTGTACGTAGTAAGGCAGGTGTGATTTCGATCATGGTGCTGATGCTGTATGTCTGTATCGGTATCCTTGATTCTATGCATTTCAATCCTAAAGTTGAAAATTCTTCAAAGGATGGCGATATTCAATATAGTGGAGAAATACAAAGTGTATTTGATCTAATCGTTTCCGATATTAGAAATAGCACTGAAAAAACATATTCAGCACCATTCGCAGCGTATTTATTTGCTAAAGAAACGGTGCAATTAGAGGATGGTACAAAAATTCGTGAGCACCCACGCTTAACGTGGGGTGGAGCGCATTTAGCAAACCCTGAGTTGGAAAAAGGTGCTGATATTTTGCGATTAGCTATCACCGGATTGGTGAAAGCACTTGTGGTCTGGTTGGTATTGATGACACTTCTTTGTTTGCTGTTGTCAGTTCGTGCCAAAAAGTCATTTTTTGCGGTGACTAAAAATATTGCTAAAGGTGCATCCGATATTCCATGGCGAACCATAGCGGTAACTTTGGCTGTCTTGTTAGCAGTAATATTAGTAGGAGCAGAGTGGGCAGCTAAATATCATGTTTTAGGCACCGATAAAGTTGGTGAAGATGTGTTGTACCAAGCGCTGAAAAGTATTCGTACAGGCGTTGTTATTGGAACGCTAACCACATTATTAATGCTGCCGTTTGCAATTACTCTAGGCATTATGGCTGGTTATTTCCGTGGTTGGGTGGATGATGTAATCCAGTATTTGTATACCACCTTGAATTCTATTCCAGGAGTGTTGTTAATCGCTGCTGCCGTATTGATGTTAAATGTTTATATGGGTAAACATGCGGAAGATTTTGCCAGTCTTACCGAACGTGCAGACATGCGCTTGCTTTTCTTGTGTCTTATTTTGGGTCTGACTAGTTGGACAGGTTTATGTAGATTGCTACGTGCAGAAACACTTAAGTTACGTGAAGTGGATTTCGTTCAGGCAGCTTCTGCATTCGGTGTGGGCCCCACACAAACCATTTTTCGTCACATCATGCCGAACATGATGCATATTGTGCTCATTACCATCGTGCTGGATTTTAGTGGTTTAGTATTAGCTGAGGCTGTGTTGTCTTATATTAATATTGGAGTTGATCCAACCATGAATAGCTGGGGCAATATGATCAATAGTGCACGATTAGAAATGGCACGTGAGCCCGTGGTGTGGTGGTCTTTAGCAGCTTCTTTGTTTTTTATGTTTACTATGGTGTTGTTCGCTAATTTATTCGCAGATGTAGTGCGAGATGCTCTAGACCCTAGAATTGCTAAGTCATAGTAGTGTAACGATCAAAAAATTAAAATGACTGAAAATATATCTACATTAGGTAAGCAAATCACTTCTCCCTTGTTACGTATTGAGAACTTAACGACTGTTTTTGAAACGGGTAGTAGGAAGGTTACGGTAGTGGATGGGGTTAGCTTTGAAGTGAATGAAGGCGAGACATTTGCATTAGTGGGTGAGTCAGGTAGTGGTAAGTCCATTACTGCTTTGTCTACAATACGTCTGCTTCCAGAAGCTGCGCGTGTTACAACCGGTTCAATCTATCTTGGTAACCAAGATTTACTCTCACTTCCAGAGCGAGATATGCGCAATATACGTGGTAGTGGTATTTCTATGATCTTCCAAGAACCTATGACCTCGCTTAATCCTGTAACCAAAGTAGGGAAGCAAATTGCTGAAGTGCTGATTCGCCATAAGGGTATGAGTAAGTTACAAGCAAGACAACGCGCATTAGATTTGCTAGATGCGGTAAACATTAAGAATCCTGCGCATACCATCGATACGTATGCTCATGAGCTTTCTGGTGGTATGAAACAACGTGTGATGATTGCGATCGCATTAGCGTGTGAACCTAAATTATTAATTGCTGATGAGCCTACCACAGCTTTAGATGTAACGATTCAAGCGCGTGTTTTAGATTTGATCAATGAGCTACAACAGAAATTTAAAATGGCGATTTTATTTATTACTCATGATTTAGGAGTAGTAAAACAAGTAGCTGATCATGTCGCGGTGATGAAGCAAGGCAGAATTGTAGAGCAATCAACGAATGAAGTATTTTTTTCCAATCCTCAGCATGATTATAGTTGGGAATTATTTGCTGCTTTACCTGCAATGGAAAAACGAGGTAAACCTTTATTAGCGGCAAGTGTTGTTGAAAAAGTAGTTGATCAAAAGAATACAGATAAAGATACGCTGCGTGTTAAAGACTTAAAGGTTCACTTTCCAATCAAGAAAGGAATATTGAAGCGCACTGTCGGTCATGTAAAGGCCGTTGATGGTGTTTCACTTGAAATTCCACCAGGTAAAACGGTTGCGCTAGTAGGCGAGTCAGGCAGTGGTAAGACCACGGTAGGGAAAGGAATTTTGCGATTAGTGCAGCCCACTTCAGGTGAGGTCACGTATTTGGATTTACCTATACATGAAATAGGTAAGCAAGACTTGCTTGAGCAACGAACCAATTTGCAAATAGTTTTTCAAGATCCTTATTCTTCTATGAATCCACGGATGTTGGTTGGAGATATTATTGAAGAAGGCATGAAGGCGCTTAATGTTTTGAAAGATACGCAAGCACGCAAAGCCAGAGTGCTAGAGCTATTAGAGCAAGTAGGTTTGTCAAAAGATGCACACTTGCGCTATCCACATGAATTTTCAGGTGGCCAACGTCAGCGCATTTGTATTGCAAGAGCGTTAGCGGTAAACCCTAAGATTATAATTTGTGATGAACCAACTAGTGCTTTAGATGTTTCTGTGCAAGCGCAAATTTTAGATTTATTGAATGAATTGCAAGCTCGCTTAGGGATTAGTTATCTGTTTATTACTCATAACATGTCTGTGGTAGCGTATTTTGCAGACCGTGTAGCGGTTATGTATCAAGGAAAAATCGTGGAGGAAGGCGAAGTAGAGCAAGTGCTAACTGATCCACAGCATGAATATACTAAGAAATTGTTGGCAGCAGTTCCAAAGCTAGTCCCACCAGAGCGCATACTAGCGTAAATTTAAAATAAATTATCAGGTCCCATAACATTAGGTATCTGATGGATAGTGCTTGCGAAAGATATGTTTCACTGCATTGTATTTATGATCTCTATATTGCGCTATTTTTTCCCAATGATTAGCTTCATAGAATTTATACGCATGAGCATTTTGCTCAAAACTTTCTAGCGCGATGACGCGATAATTTTCAAACAAGAGATCCTCACAGTATTGAAGTAATTTTGTTCCATAGCCTTTCCGGTGATGATCTACATCTATCACCATGAAATCAATTACATTATCAATAACTATGGAAAAACCAAGCGTGTCATGATCATGGTGTAATGACCATGCATGATTAATATGTTCCTTTAAGTATGTATCTAGGTGATTGCTGGTCAGATATTGTTCTACAGTATCGTCGCCGAGAAAATATCGGTAACTTTGATCTATAGTTTTTTTTGCAATCTGCTGTATTTTCTTCAGATCAGATATGTCTGTGTGATTGAATGTTGTATTCACAGTTAGTCATTAGCAAATTATTTGTAATATTCAAGAATATCGGCACATTTGTAATTTACTTTACTAGAACGAATTCTGTATTGGATATTGGGTGCAAACTACTGACACTTCATGTAAAAATTTAAGTCAGAGATATATTCAGAGCAACTAAATAAGGAAATAAGTAAAATTAAGAATCACCACATCATTTAGCCTCACAAGACGCATTATCTGGCTATCCGACATGTTCGAATAATTGAAGGAAGGAGTTTTTTTAGTGCGTTTCTTGTTAGGGAAAGCTTAGATAAGAAAATGTTATTTAGTTGGTGTGTCTATTCTACAAAAAATTCTAGTTTGATACCCGCAACATCAATGATGTCATGATCTTCGATAGGTTCTGCTTTTGCAGCAATTACTTCGCCGTTAAGTTTGGACGGGGTGTTTGGGTTTCCATCAATATGCATAATAAAGTAACCAGAATTACGCTTTGTAATGCCAACAACCGCAATATCGGGTTTGCCTACAGTTGTTAAAGATTTATCTAAAGCGATCTCTTTGCCACTATTTTTCCCATTCAATATTTGAATGCGTCCAATATTAGATGCAGGGGGTTGTGAATTAATTTGAATGTCTTCTGGCTCATCATTTCTAGATGAAGGTTCAAGTTTATGGTTATTTGAAATTTCTTCTTCAAATTTTTTATTAGCATCATCAGAGTGATCTTGCTCATCAATATTGTTGCTATTATCTTTATTAGCTATCTCAGACGAATTCTCATGTTCATCCTCTGATTCAGTCGTTTCACACATCTCATTTTCAAGTTCATTAATCTGGTCTTCTAATGACTGTACATCTTGTTCTTCTTCTAGCGCATTTTTTCTATTTGAAGTGGCAGTTAGAATTAGTGTCTTTTCGAATTCACTATTCGCAGAACTTGAGGCCAGATGATTTACATACTTGATGCGATGGTTGCCGATATCGATGATATCCCCATCTTTAAGTGCATGTTTTTTGACAATTTTAGAATTTACGAATGTGCCATTAGTACTATTTAGATCTTCTAAGAAACAGTCATCAAGTACAAAGTTAATTTGCGAGTGATAACCACTAATGGCTAAGTTATCTAAGCAAAGGTCGTTATCAGTGCGTCTTCCAATAGTGATGGTTTCCTTATCAATAGGAACTTCATCAACAACTTCTTTGTCTAGGCTGATAATTAATTTTGCTGTGCTCATAACTCATAGTCTATTTTGATAATAATTTACCGAATTTTGACTTCCAATTTTTTTTGCCAGGGAATTCTTTGTTTGGCTGGGCTAACAATACTGAAACGTTATCTCGGCCGCCATTTTCATTTGCTAAGGCGATAAGTTTGTCAGCTAGCTGGTCTAGATTGTCTCTAAAGGCGGTTACTGTTGCATGAATTTCCTGATCATCGACCATATCTGTCAGACCATCGGAACACAGGAGATAGATATCACCTGGCATCGCGAGATCCTCTTTTATATCTACCGCAATGCTTCCCTCAATGCCAAGAGCACGCGTAACCAGGTTTTTGTTTAATGAAGTATTCGCTTCTTCTTGTGTATAGAAGCCTCGATCAACAAGCTCTTGAAGTAAAGTGTGATCAACTGTGATTTGTTGAAGTTTACCATCTCGATAGCGATACATTCTTGAGTCACCAACATGGGCAATAGTGATTTGGTTATCATAAAAAATACCCATCACTAGAGTGGTTCCCATGCCACGATATTGAGCATCGTTGCTGCTCATGGAAAAAATTGCTTCGTTGGCTTTTACGACGGAATTTCTGGCGGCTAAACTTTCTCTTGTGTAGCCTGTTTTTTCATCTATTTCACCCGGCACAAGATCTGGAATAAATGCACGAAGTTCTTCGAGAATAGTGTTCACCGCAACTTCGCTGGCTACTTCACCACTTTTATATCCACCCATACCGTCCGCTAACACGACTAAACCGATTTCTTGATCTTCACCGATCTTATCTTCGTTATTGGTGCGCACGAGTCCAACATTGGATCGCCCAGCGATGTCTAAAATGCCTTTTAGGTTCATATGCTATCTAACATCATTTCGCATTCGCGTAACTTGTTGGCCATGCTTGCTGCAGACTGGAAACGTTTGTCTGGTTCTTTTTCGAGCGCTTTGTTTACAGTCCAGGCTATACATGAGGGTGTGCTTGGGTTGATCTCTGATATGTCTTTATGTTGTTCTTGTGTAATTGATCGCATTAGCTCAGCCATCGTTTTAGGTCGAAATGGCGGTGAGCCGGTTAATAGATGGTATAGGGTTACTCCTAATGAATATAGGTCTGAACGCGCATCCAATCTTTCACCTGCTAGTTGTTCTGGTGACATATATAATGGTGTACCTAAAATTGATCCCGCACGTGTTCTTGTTGAATCAGGGATTCTCGCAATACCAAAGTCTGTAAGCTTAACGTAATCATCGCCTTGGTTATAGATGATATTCGCAGGTTTTATGTCTCTGTGGATAAGATCTTGTTTATGTGAGTAGGATAAGGCATCTGCACACTGGGCAATGATTTTTAATACAGTTTTGGGGTGTAGAAGGCGGTCAGCTCGAGCATAGTTTCGTAGATTAATGCCATCTACATACTCCATTGCTATATAGGCAAAACCGTCTGTTTCACCGCTATCGAGTATTTTTACAATATTGGGATGACTTAAATTTCCTGCAGTTTCGATTTCTCTATGAAAGCGAAACTTATATTCATCTAGCTGATTGGCTTCAAGTTCTGATGATAAATTGAGCACTTTTATGGCAATGATATTCTCGGTGACAATATCCTTACCTTTGAATACAGCTCCTGTGGTGCCTTGGCCGAGTAGATTTTTGACTTTGTAACGACTGCCGTAAAGTGTTGGGTAGTCGCTTAATTCTTCACCAAGAATAGTTTCTGCTTCTGGTTCTGTATCGGGCGCCAGAATAATGGTCTTTCCAGATGCAACAGCTTTTTCAATAATAGTGGAGTGTTTATCAATAATCTGTTCAGACTCAGGTTCTTCAGATGTTGATGTAGATGATGGTATAGATAAGTTTATTTGTTTATTTTCGTCATCAACTAAGTATGTCTGGTCTTCAATTGGCGTATCTTCAGAAAGGACGGGCTCACTGCTAAAAGATGCAATGCGTTGCTGAACATCTTTAAAACTTGGCTCAAAACTTGAAATAAATTCAAATGCCTTTTTAGCGTTTTCAGGATCACCTTTTATTTGGAAATCAATAGCTAAATTATAGATTAGATTTGCTGTGTCATGATTATGAGGACATTGTTTGAATTTTTCGAGTGCAACATTGAGTTGTCCTAAGCCTTGAAGTTTTAAGCCTACATTACGATGGTTATTTCGTGATTCAAATTGCTTCACAGCATCTGTAGTTGAAGTTTTAATGCTATTGCTAGTGGGCGGCACCATAAATGCCCATGTGAGTGAGACTAATGAAATTAAAGTGATGACGGTTACTTGCGTTACTAATATGGGTGGTTGTATTGCCCAAAGTAATGCCGCAATAGCAACCGAAATCAGTAGGCTCAATCTAAACCACTTGGTATTTGATTTATTTTCTTTAAGCATATTCATGTCGATGCTTAATTAAGTCTAACTAGACTCATGCACACATCCGTTTGTCTCTTATTTTCTTGTACTTAATCGAAGATCTATATACGAGTAGTGCAAGTCAATCAGTGTAGTGTTCTGCCATTTCTTATGAAATCGGCATAATCATATTTAAGGTCTTGATTTCCATAGCAAGTGTATTGGTAATACAAGGTTTTGGAGCATACTACAGACGCCCCTCGCAGGACTATAAGTGGCCGCTCAGTGTGCGACGAATACTCGCTTTTTAGGGATGTAAGTCATTAAAATCAGTGAATTATGGGCATAATTATGGAATTTTAGGTGCTGCTATGCTGTTTGATGTTCACTAGGGTATGGCCGAAATTTGGCTTGAGACTGATGATGTGTTCGGCCTAGGGCTGTCTCGGCCATGGTGAGAACTGGTAAAGGGTAAGTATATTTTTGGCGGGGCGCTTGAGTTCTAGTCAACTAAGATTCTTTCACCAGGTTGAAGTGGTTGGTTGGCTTTACGGTCGTTTAGCTCGATTAATCGTTTTACCGTTGTGTTGTTTCGATTAGCAATTTTCCAAAAACTATCTCCCAATGCAACGACATACATATATGGTTCATCGATAGTTTTAATAGTGTGGGTTAGTGGTGCTTTTGAGTTACTCGGTGTTACACGTGTTGATTTAGAGTATGCAGAAGTTTGAAGTGGTACTCTCAAAGTGCGACCGGCTACAATAGTGTTGTTTCGCAAGTTATTTTCTTCTCGCAAGGCATGTACGGTTGTGCCATAACGTTGTGCTATACCTCCTAATGATTCACCCCGGCTAATTTTATGTCTTGCCCAATTTGGCTGAGGTGCTTCGTCCATATTCTCAATCGCAAGAGCTAAGAATTCTGCATCACGCTTTGGAACTAATAAGTTATAACCGGCAGCTACAGGAGTTTTAAGGTTTCGAATAGCAGGGTTTAGTAATTTAATCTCTGATTCATTAGCGGCGGCCGTTTGAATTAGTTTTGCTGGTGAAATTCGCTTACTAAGTTTTATCGACGCTAAGTATGGTTTATTTTCTATTGGATGAAGTATTGTTTGGTTGGTGGCTCTATCATTAATAATGGAGCTTAGCGCTAAAATTTTTGGTACATAATTTAGAGTTTCACGTGGTAAATGTAAGTTCCAATATATATCTTTGTCATAAGCGCCGTGTTCATTCATGCTGACATTTTTTAACGCGCGTTTTACTCGTTGTGGTCCAGCATTATAAGCGGCAAGAGCAAGTAGCCAATCTCCATTAAACAAGTTATGCATTTGACTGAGATAGTCTAGTGCTGCAGAAGTCGATGCATAAACATCATGACGACCGTCATAGCCTGCTGTACGTTTTAAGCCTAAATCTTGCGCCGTAAATGGCATTATTTGCCATAAGCCTTCTGCACGTGCGTGTGATCGTGCTCTAGGATAATAACCGCTCTCAACTATTGGTAAAATAGCCAACTCAGCCGGCATTTGTCGGTTTATAATTTCGTTTAACACGAAATAAATAAATGGTTCAGAGCGTTTAGTTACTTTAGCTAGATAATTATTTTGGCTTAGATATTTATCTTTCTGTTGAACAACACGTGGGTGGTTATAAAGATTTGTTAAGGCAAAATTATTTTCAATATGTTGCCAAATTAGATGATCATCTTTATGTGTAGTTGAATCTTTTTCTAGATAATCGTTGAGTGGCGGATTAACAAAATCTACTTTTTTTGTGAGCAAGTTATTTTGATCTGCCGGAACGCTTAGATCTGGATGCGTTGGAGAGTGTGTACAGCCGAAAGCGAGAATAGCTGTGAAAATTACTAATAATCCGTTCTTATTTGATAACCGTTTCTCCATTGTCGCGAAGCATAAAGAGGCGGCATTAATAGTTCAACACTTAAATTAAAAATGGAATTAGTTAGTCATAGTACAACTCTGACCTATTATGAAAAGTTTACATTACAAGCGATTGTTTTAAGGTAGAATTACTACATGAAAGAGTCAATGCTATTTAATTCAGTAAAATACACACAACAATTGCAAGAGTGGTATTTAACACCAGCAGGGCAAAATTTATACAAGCAACTATTATTTAAGCTAGATGAATTATTACCAAGCTTGTTTGGTTATCATGCTTTACAAATCGGTGAATTGGCTGAAGACATCGATTTGATGTCAAGCAGTAGGATTGGGCAAAAAATATACATGACCTTAAACGCGAATAAAGGGAATGTTGTGGCGAACTCCTTGGCCTTACCTTTTCCAGCGAATACATTAGATTTAATCGTATTGCCGCATACTTTAGATATCTCGCCCAAACCTCATCAAGTTTTAAGAGAAATACATCGTGTGATGATCTCTGAAGGACATTTGGTATTAATTGGTTTTAATCCATTTAGTATGATGGGCGTAAGCAAGCTGATTTTCTTACGTAGCCAACGCGCACCATGGTCGGCTCATTTTTTCACTCCAAGAAGATTGAAAGACTGGCTATCGCTATTGGGATTTAAATTAGTAGCTACTGAGCATGTTGGCATACAGCCACCTATACAGAATGTGCGATTCCAACAACGCATGAAGTTTTTAAGCAAGGCAGACAAATTTGGTTTGGGTCGTTTAGGTGGATTACAGATATTTATAGCTAAGAAACGTGAGTTAACACTTACTCCAACCTTGCAACCTTGGAAACCGCGCCGTCGCATGATTCCGGTAAATGTGGCTGAACCGACTGCAAGAAAGACCCAATTCAAAGAAGAATGAATATGTCTGGCAATCGCGTTGAAATTTATACTGATGGAGCTTGTAGGGGAAATCCAGGTCCAGGCGGGTGGGGGGCAATTCTTCGTTATGCAGGTAAAGAAACACGCATCAATGGTGCGTCTAAAGAAACAACGAATAATCGTATGGAACTGCAGGCTGTCATTTCTGCATTCGAAAAATTAACTAAGTCATGTGCGGTTCACGTTACAACCGACTCTCGTTATGTCATGGATGGAATTCAACAATGGCTTGCGAACTGGAAGAAAAATGGTTGGAAAACCGCTGCTAAAAAGCCTGTCAAGAATGAAGACTTATGGAAACAGCTTGATAAATTGGTTGAACAACATGATGTTACTTGGGAGTGGGTAAAAGGGCATAGTGGTCATGCAGAAAATGAGTTGGTCGATCAATTAGCGAATGAAGCTATTGATAATCTGCTATTGTAGCTTTTTCATAGCTTACTAACTTTACACATGCGACAAGTTGTTCTTGATACAGAAACTACGGGCCTTGAAGTGTCACAAGGTCATCGAATAATTGAAATAGGTTGCGTAGAAGTCCTTCATCGTCGCACTACTGACCAACAGTATCATCAGTTCCTAAACCCAGAGCGTGAAATTGATGCGGGAGCACAAGAAGTGCATGGAATTTCGTTAGAGTTTCTTGCGGATAAACCAAGTTTCTCAAGTATTGCTGATGATTTTATAGAGTTTGTAGCGGATGCTGAGTTAATTATTCACAACGCTAGTTTTGATGTAGGTTTTATTAATGCCGAATTAACATTGGCGGGCCATAACATCACGGATATTAATCAATGCTGCAAAGTGGTTGATTCATTGAGCATGGCTAGGAAAATGCACCCAGGCCAAAAAAATAATTTGGATGCTTTGTGTCGACGCTATGATATTGATAATTCTCACAGAGAGTTGCATGGCGCGTTGCTTGATGCGCAGATTCTTGCTGATGTATATCTGGCTCTGACTGGTGGTCAAACAAGTCTTAGTTTAGCGGCAAATGCCGATTCTTCTTCAAAAGGAAAAAGTAATCAGGCCGGATTTGATAAGAATCGCGATGCTCTCAAAGTAATCTATGCGAGTGATGAAGAGCTACAAGCGCATGATGCTTTTTTGAGCAAAATACAACAGGAAAGTGAAGCAGGTTGCGTTTGGTTGCAAGATAAATCCAAATAAAAATAGTCAGGAAAGTCTCTTAATGGTTGCCGAGTTCTCTGTTTTTTTGTTACCTTTCACCGATAATTTCTAATACACTGTTCAGAGAAACCCCAAGAATTAACTTATGTGGAGATGTCTAATGTTAGGTAAGGTTTTAGCATGTATTTTATTTGCTGTAATGCTCACAGCATGTGGAGATGATGGCGGTACGGCTAGTGGTAAGTGGGTAGGAGAAGTGTTTGCCAGCTCTAACTCAAGTGCATCAACCATAGTAGGTGAGTTTGGTTCTTATGCGGAATGTATAGAAGCGACACAAAAAGAAGCCAAGTCTGGTGTATATAATTGTGGTGTTAGCGCTAATTAATACGAATTTTCAACATATTGTTTGAATATTCCACTTAACCTGGCGTATATAAATATACGTTAGGTTAAGCTTCCAGCTGTTGAGGCGCACTAGCTGTGTTTCAATAGTCGTTGTTTATCACGTTTCCAATCACGCTCTTTAATGCTGGCGCGCTTATCCTGCTTTTGCTTTCCCTTGGCTAAACCAATTTCTAATTTAGCCTTACCTTTTTTCCAGTACATTGATAAAGGCACGAGTGTGTAGCCTTTTCGTTCTACAGCGCCTATTAATCTCGCAAGCTCTCTACTATGCATTAATAATTTTCGAGTGCGGGTAGGATTGGGTGTCTTGTGTGTGGATAATGAGGAAAGAGGGCTAACATGAGCGCCTTGTAGCCAAGCTTCCATGTTTTTGACAAGCACATAGCTTTCTTTCAGTTGTACACTTTTTGCTCGCAAGCTTTTCACTTCCCAGCCTTCTAAGACAAGCCCTGTTTCAATCTTTTCTTCGATAAAGTAGTCATGTCGTGCTTTTTTATTAACTGCGATCGTGTTATCTGATTTATGCTTAGCCTTTGCCATCGGGGTATTATGGTGTATTTATGGTAAGCATTCGATAATAATTTTATAGTTTTGAATTACTTGCAGTGAATTAGCTAGATTTGTATATGAATAAAATAAGAAAACTATGGCAACAGTAAGAACTTCAATACACGGATATTGGTCATCACGTTTTGTATTTGTGCTTGCAGCTGCAGGTTCTGCTGTGGGTTTAGGCAATATTTGGAAATTTCCTTATATAGCAGGCGAGAATGGTGGTGGTGCATTTGTACTTTTGTATCTGCTATGTATAGCGCTGTTCGGAATACCAGTAATGATGTCAGAAGTGTTGCTCGGGCGGCGTGGAAGAAGTAGTCCTGTAAATACCATGACGACACTTGCAGCAGAAGAAAAGCGAACTAAAGCATGGCGTTTGCTTGGAGTATTAGGCGTGCTCGCAGGATTTTTAATTCTTTCCTACTACAGTGTTATTGCAGGCTGGGCACTTGCTTATGTTGTTGAAACTGCAACGGGCACCTTCTCTGGAGTAACGGGTGAAAAGGCCGGTGAAGTATTTACTAATTTAATTTCTAATCCACAACGACTCTTATTTTGGCATACCGTGTTTATTGTACTAACGATGCTGGTAGTGGTGAGAGGGGTTAGTGGTGGCTTGGAAAAAGCCGTACGAATACTTATGCCAGCTCTATTTATTTTGATAATTATCATGATCGGTTATGCAATGTTGAATGGAAATTTTATGGAAGGATTGAAGTTTCTATTTACTCCAGATTTTTCTAAATTAAATCCTGAGGTGGTACTTAAAGCCATGGGACAAGCATTTTTTAGTTTAAGTTTAGGTATGGGCGCAATCATGATGTACGGATCGTACTTGCCTGATGATGCTTCAATCGCCACAACCAGTTTTCAGGTGGCGATGGCGGATACGTTGGTGGCGATTTTGGCTGGTTTAGCCATTTTCCCAATTGTGTTTGCAAATGGTTTGGAGGCAAGCCAAGGACCAGGGTTAATTTTCAATACTTTGCCATTAGCTTTTGGGCAGATGAGCGGTGGCTTATTATTCGGCACAATTTTTTTCATCTTGTTAGTGTTTGCAGCGTGGACATCTGCGATATCACTGATTGAACCGGCTGTTGCTTGGTTAATTGAAAGATTTTCAATTTCTCGTTTTATCTCTTCAATGATTTGTGGAGTAGTCGTCTGGGTTATTGGCTTGGGAACGGTGTACTCGTTTAACAGTTGGGAAAAAATTGAAGTTTTTAATGGCACATTTTTGGAAAACAAATCTTTTTTCGATTTACTCGATTATTTAACTTCAAACATCATGTTGCCATTAGGAGGGTTACTGATCTGCATCTTTGCTGCATGGTCGATGACCGAAAAATCACGCCGTGAAGAATTAAAAATTAAGCATGAAGGTGCTTATAAAGTATGGCGTTTCTTAGCTAGGTATATCACACCTATTGGTGTGATATTAATATTCCTACACGTGTTGGGAATTCTTGAAAAGCTAAATCTCGTTACTTAATCATTATGACTCATGTGCAACGAAGTGCATTAGTTCCGTTTTCAGCGGCTCAAATGTTTAATTTAGTAAATGATATAGACTCATATCCCGAGTTTGTTCCTTGGTGTGTTCAGTGCGAAGTGCATAGTGATAATGAGCAGGAAAAACAAGCAACCATGAGTTTTGCAAAGCGAGGAATCAAAGCTTCCGTTACTACTTGCAATGAGCTTGATGCTGATAAAGAAATCACCATGCGTTTAGTAAAAGGGCCATTTAAACATTTAGTGGGTACATGGGTATTTCATGAATTGAGTGAACAAACTTGCAAGGTTGAGTTGGACATGCAATTTACATTTTCTAATCGCCTTTATGAGGCTACGTTGGGCCCTATATTTAACCAAATAGCGAATAAGCTTGTATCTGCATTTACAGAAAGAGCGCAGCAGCTATATGGTTAGTGAAGCGAAAATATCTGTATATGTGGTGTATGCATTAGCTAAGCATCAAGAGATTATATGTGTTGAGCTTGCTGCGAATAGCACTGTCGAGCAGGCAATTGATAAGTCAATGATCTTGCAAAAGTATAGTGAAATTAACCTTAATGATATTGACGTTGGTATTTATGGGAAAATTGTAGAAAATACACAGGTATTGCATGATCAGGATCGCATTGAGATTTATAGGCCGTTAGTAATGGATCCTATGCATGCACGGCGAATGCGTGCTGGTATATGAGATCTATCATGTAATGATAAGTAATGTTCGCAACAGTAATAAACGTTAGGTGCTCACTATGTTTGAAAACACATGTAAAGTTATTTCAATACTTGTAATTTATTTTTGTTCATTTGGTCTAGTGTTAGCCGGAGGAATGCAAGTTGAGCCGGGATTATGGGAAACAAAAAGCCATGTGACCACTCCAGGTGGCACGCATGAAAATGTCTCACAAGATTGTTTTAAAGAATCCGAAATAAGCGCAGAGAGCATGATGGATGATAACAATGGTTGCGAAGTGCTTGACTCTAGTTCAGATAAAAAGTCTATGCAATGGACGATTCAATGTTTGAACGAAGGTGTTGCGATGACAGGTGAAGGTAGCGCGCAGTCATCTGGTAATGCCATAACTGGAGACATGGTGATAAAAGCTAATTTTAATGGACAAGAATTTTCAATGGCTACTAAATGGGAAGGTAAGCGAATCGGTGAATGCAAGTAATACTGTATTTAGTTGTTTGCATAATTTTCGTTATAAACTGGTTGGTCTAATAGAATAAAAAATTTAATTTTTTAGATTTTTGTTTTCTTGTAATACTTCTTCTAGCGTATCAGCTTGCTTTTCAAGAGATTCTAGTTCTTCTTTATCTTTTTCGCTTAACTCAGCTTCTTCATTATCGTTTTGGGATTTATTAATATCTTCTGAGTTGTCGTTCGTTATATTGCTTTCTGCAATATTGTGTTTATTAATCTCAATGACTTCTCCGCGGTCGAATATTAAAGTTAACTGCCGTTTTTCTTGTTCACCGTAACCAGGGATAAAATGATAGATATAGTCCCAACGATCTGGATGGAAGCTATCTGTGATGAGTGGGCTGCCAAGAACAAATTGAACTTGGTCTTGTGTCATACCTATTTCAATTTTATTTACCATTTCAATATCTAGTGCGTTGCCTTGTTGTACGTCGATTTTATGTACGGTTAATAGTTTGCTTTGGCAGCCAATAAGCAACGTTAGTAATAATGTGTAAGTTAATATTTTTATATAGTTCATGATTTATTATTTGCTTTGACGGAGCATTTCTTTTGCATGCTCTTGAGTATTTTTAGTTAATTCCACGCCGCCGAGCATGCGTGCAAGTTCTGTAACTCGATTGTCTTCCGTTAAGTGAGATATCTTAGTCGCAATGGTCTTATTTTTTTCAAATTTATCGACTTTATAGTGGTGGTGTGATTGGGCGGCCACTTGGGGTAAATGAGTTACACAAAATACTTGCGCATTTTGTCCAAGTTTTCGTAAATGTTTGCCAACAATCTCTGCCGTGGCACCACCAACTCCGGTATCAACTTCATCGAATATAAGTGTAGGAATTTTCAAGTTATTTGAAGTGGCCATTTGTATGGCAAGACTCAGTCTTGAAAGTTCACCTCCTGATGCAACTTTGTTAAGTAGACGTAAGCTTTGTCCTGGATTAGTGCTCACTAAGAACTGTATTTCATCTAGTCCATTTAAGGATAATTCAGTCGATTTTTTTGGTTCTATTTGTATGTGAAAGCGACCACCTTGCATTCCTAGCGCCTGCATTGATTCGGTTATTTTTTCATTAAGCTCATTTGCTGCTTTTTTGCGAGCACTACTGATTTTCTTGGCCGTTGTACGGTAAAGCTTTTCTGCCTCTTGCATGGCAGCGTCAATTTTTTCAGGGTCATCATCACCACTTTCTATAGAATCCAGTTCTTCTTTGATCGAGGCATGCATTGCAACAAGCTGTTTAGGTTTTACTTTATGTTTGCGTGCTATTTCTTCGATTTTTGTGATGCGATCTTCGAAAAGTTGTAATTCTTGAGGGTTGGATGAGATTTTTTCTGAATAACTACGCAAGCTGGCTGCAACTTCTTTCGTTTGTATATGAATGCTACGTAATAATTCTATAGGTTCATTTAAGTCATTATCGATGGCGGCATATTTTTCTGCATCATTGATTAATGTGCTAAGCGAGTCATATATTGAGCTATCTCCATCCCCTGCAAGTTGTTGTGAAATGCGCATGCTATTTTCATTTAGTTCTTTGGAGTTGTTTAATTGTATGAATTTTTCATTAATCTCTTCGTATTCACCATCGCGTAAATTTAACTCCTCAAATTCTTGGAATTGATAGCGTAGTAATTCTAGCTTAGCGCGTGTATCAGCTTGGTTACTTTGAGCAATTTCTAATTGATTTTTTAGGCTTTGCCAGAGTCGGAAAACTGTAGCTAGTTTATCAATATGTTTGTTGTTGTTTGCGAAGTCATCAAGTAGCTGTCTTTGCATGTCAAGACGCATCAATGATTGATGCTCATGTTGTCCATACACATCTACAAATAAATCACCTAAGCTTCGTAAAGATGTAACGGAAGAAGGGCTATTGTTAATATATGCTTTGGATTTTCCATCCTTATTTATCACACGTCGTAATACGCACTCGTTTTCATCATCTAGGTCATGCTCTTTTAACCAAGCGAAAGCCTCTTTTGAACTACTTGCGTCTATCGTGGCAACCACTTCTACATTTTCTTTTTCTATGCGTGCAATCGATCGGTCAGCTCTATTGCCTAATGCTAGGTTAAGCGCATCTATAATAATGGATTTACCTGCGCCTGTTTCACCTGTAAGCACACTCATGCCATCATAAAAGTCCAGCTCTAACTCGTCGATGATTGCAAAGTTTTTAATAAATATTGATTTGAGCATGCTTGCAAAGAACGTTACTGCTTATTTATTACTAGTGTCGGGCGATGTACTCCAACGTAATTTGGCGCGCAAAACATCATAGTAGTCATAGTTTTCAGGTTGAATGAGACGTAATGCATGTTTGCATCGCTCAATGAAGATAGTATCACCAGGCATAAAATCCATATCTATTTGCCCATCTATCGAGGCTAATGCAGTGTGTCGGTTTTCTTCAGATAATAATATTTCAACACGGCTATCCGCGTTTACAACGATAGGTCGATTACTCAATGTATGTGGACAGATGGGTACTAATACAATGGCGTCTACGTTGGGATGTAGAATAGGACCTCCACCAGATAATGCATATGCGGTTGAGCCGGTTGGAGTTGCCACTATATAGCCATCGGCTCGCAGTGTATTTACATAATGATTATTAACACGAGATTCTAATTCAATCATTCGTACCATTTGTTTTGCGTGAACGACTACATCATTAATTGCACAACAAGAAGCAATTACTTCGCCATTGCGGAGTAAACTAGCTTGCAAAACGATTCGCTGTGCTTCTTTGAATTCACCTGAGAGAATTAGATCAAGTTGTTTTTCTATTTCTTGCGGGCTAATTTCAGCAAGAAAGCCTAAACGGCCAAGATTAATTCCTAGTAAGGGAATTTCTTTTTGAATCAGAGTATGCGCAGCATGCAAGATAGTGCCATCACCCCCGACGACTATGACCAATTCGCAATTTTCTGCTAGTTGATTAAGGCTGGAGATGGAAACCGATTCAGGAGTTAGGAATGAAGCGGTGACTTTATCCGTGAAGATCTCAAGTGATTGGCCTTGAAGATATTGGTATAAGGACTGAACGGTTTGGGCAATTGCTGGATCGTCAGGCTTAGAAATAATACCGATTTTTGAAAACTGGCTCACGAGTGGTTTATGTCTTTGATTTTTATTAAAGCTACCATGGATCTGGCGCATACACCATGGGCTGTAACCCTCACCAACTGCCTTCTTGACATGAATAAGGTTGGCTGCAATGATTATTTAGCACTCAGTATACTAGAGTGCTAAATAATCATTCGGTAACACTATATCCAGCTATCTATCTATGACGCTTAATGACGACTTAAATAGCTCATTAAATGTGCGAGCCCAACAATTATTGAAGGTGTTGGTGCAGAGCTATATTACGGATGGCCAGCCAATGGGCTCAAGAAACCTAGCAAAGATGTCAGAGCTTGATATCAGTCCAGCAACGGTACGCAATGTTATGGCAGATCTTGAAGAAATGGGATTTGTTGAAGCTCCACATACTTCTGCGGGACGCATACCAACGACAAAAGGTTATCGCTTGTTTGTGGATACCATGCTGACGGTGCAACCGTTAACAAATGATTTAGTCACTCGCGTTTCAAAAGACCTTACTTCTAATTTAAGTATGAACGGCTTGGTGGAAAGTGCATCTGGATTACTTTCAGGCTTAACGAGTATGGCGGGTGTAGTGACCTTGCCTAAGCATGATCGTGTTGAATTACGTCAAATAGAGTTTTTGCCACTATCTGATAAGCGTGTGCTTGCAATCTTAATTGTTAATCAAAAAGAAGTGCAAAATCGCATCATACATACAGACCGTGAATATAATCGTTCAGAACTAGAACAGGCCGCTAATTATTTAAATGAACTGTGCGCTGGACAAGATCTGGTAATGGCGCGCCAAAAAATACTTCAGGAACTAGACAACGTTCGTGAAAATATGAATGAATTAATGCAGTCAGCGGTTGAGATGGGAGAGAAAGTATTTTCTGATGCCAACCCTGATGAGCCCGATTATGTGGTCGTCGGCCAGACGAATTTAATGGAATATGAAGAGTTGTCGGATATATATAAATTGCGAGGTTTGTTCGATGCATTTAATCAAAAACGTGAGTTTTTGAATTTATTGGATCGATGTATATGTGCAGAGGGTATACAAATATTTATTGGACAAGAGTCTGGTTATAAAGCACTTGATGATTGCAGTGTGGTAACTTCTCCCTATGCGGTAGATGATGAGATTATGGGTGTTTTAGCGGTAGTCGGGCCGACACGAATGTCTTACGAAAGAGTAATACCCATTGTCGACCTAACTGCTAAGCTACTCGGCGAAGCCTTGAATAATAAGTAGCTAAAAAAAATTTAAATTCTTAGGGTTGAATAGAATAAATTTACCTACATATTTAATTAACCCAATATCCAATTCAGAGCAAAATGTAGATACGGATGATTCGATAGTGAACGAGCAAACACAAGAACCAAATCAAGAGCAAGAAGATCTTCAATCTCAGACTGTAAGTGATTCTGAGGTAAATGAATCTAATGAGACTGATTCTGAGCATGCAGCTGAGCCATCGTTAGATCAACAGTTAGAAGAAGCGCAACAACACGCTGCAGAAAGTCATGAAAAAATGTTACGCATGCAAGCCGAAATGGAGAACCTACGTAAGCGAACTGAGCGAGATGTTTCCAACGCGCATAAATATGCAGTAGAAAAATTTGCGAATGAGTTATTGCAGGTTAAGGATAGTTTGGAACTTGGTCTAAGTGCTGAGGATATTGATGTTAAAAAGTTACGAGAAGGCACTGAGTTAACGCTAAAGATATTTACTAGCGTGTTTGAAAAGTTTTCAGTTGAAGAAGTAAATCCACTAGGTGAAGCATTTGATCCTAACTTGCATGAAGCAATGACCATGCAAGAAAGCACCGAGCATGAGCCAAATACCGTGCTAACTGTGGTTCAAAAAGGTTATACCTTGCATGGTCGTTTGATGAGGCCTGCTATGGTGATCGTCTCTAAGGCGGGTGAATAAAGCCTAATCCTTGCTGTTAATTGATGGAATACATCAAATTTGCAGTGTTTTTTGTGTAAAAAGCCGATTTTTTAATAGTTTGTCCTTGAAAAAAAGTAACGAGGCCCAATCTATGTATACATATAAAAGTTTGTTTAAATTTTAATCAGTAATTTTGAGTATTTTGGAGATAAGTGATGGGTAAGATCATTGGAATAGATTTAGGAACCACCAATTCATGTGTTGCCGTTATGGAAGGTACCACTCCTAAGGTCATTGAGAATAGTGAAGGTGACCGAACTACTCCATCCATAGTAGCGTTTGCAGAAGATGGGGAGGTCTTAGTAGGCCAGGCTGCAAAACGACAATCTGTCACCAATCCTAAAAATACTTTAAATGCGATTAAGCGTTTAGTGGGTCGCCGGTTTGACGAAGATGCCGTTCAGAAAGATATCAAGCTTGTGCCATACAATATTATCAAAGCGGATAATGGCGATGCGTGGGTGGAAGTAAATGGTGAAAAGATGGCGCCACCAGAAATTTCTGCGCGTATCTTAATGAAAATGAAAAAGACAGCTGAAGATTATCTTGGAGAAGATGTCACCGAAGCTGTAATTACTGTGCCAGCTTATTTTAATGATTCACAACGTCAAGCAACAAAAGATGCAGGTAAGATTGCTGGTTTAGAAGTAAAACGAATTATTAATGAGCCAACTGCTGCAGCACTTGCTTACGGTATGGATAAAAAACGTGGTGACAGCAAAATTGCCGTATACGATCTTGGTGGTGGCACATTTGATGTGTCGATTATTGAGATTGCAGAAGTTGATGGAGAGCATCAATTTGAAGTGTTATCTACAAATGGTGATACGTTCCTTGGTGGTGAAGACTTTGATATGCGCTTGATCGATTACCTTGCAGATGAGTTTAAGAAAGATCAAGGGTTTGATTTACATAATGACCCACTTGCATTGCAAAGACTCAAAGAAGCAGCTGAAAAAGCCAAGATTGAATTATCTTCAGGTCAGCAAACAGAGGTAAACCTTCCTTACATAACTGCAGATGCATCTGGGCCTAAACACTTAAACATTAAACTAACACGTGCCAAGCTTGAATCTTTGGTAGACGAGCTTGTGCAACGTACTATCGCACCATGCAAATTAGCGCTTGAGGATGCCGGTCTTTCCGCCTCTGAAATAGATGATGTAATTTTAGTGGGTGGGCAAACACGTATGCCTAAAGTACAAGACGTTGTACAAGATTTCTTTGGTAAAGAGCCACGCAGAGATGTTAACCCTGATGAAGCGGTTGCGGTAGGTGCAGCTATTCAAGGTGGTGTGTTGGGTGGTGATGTGAAAGATGTATTGTTGTTAGACGTCACCCCATTGTCACTTGGTATTGAGACCATGGGTGGTGTGATGACAAAGTTGATTGAAAAGAACACTACGATTCCAACTAATGCACAGCAAATATTTTCAACTGCAGAGAATAATCAGACTGCAGTAACCGTGCATGTGTTGCAGGGTGAGCGTGAACAAGCTTCTGCAAACAAATCTTTAGGACGATTTGATTTAACAGATATACCACCTGCGCAACGAGGCGTGCCACAAATTGAAGTGTCACTCGATATCGATGCAAACGGCATACTAAATGTATCTGCGAAAGATAAAGCAACAGGTAAAGAGCAATCTATTGTAATCAAAGCCTCTAGTGGTTTGTCGGATGATGAAATCAATGACATGGTTAAAGATGCTGAAGCGCATGCTGAAGAAGATAAAAAGTTCGCTGAACTTGTTACTACGCGTAATACTGCAGACCAAATGATTCATGCTACGGAGAAGTCGCTTGAAGAAATGGGTGACAAGGTAGAGCAAGAAGAGCGTATGCAGATCGAAAACGCAATTAAAGATCTAAAAGATGTTTTAGATAAAGATGATAAAGATATTATCGAAACTAAGACCCAAGCGTTAGCAGAATCTTCAAGTAAACTTGCAGAACGCATGTATGCACAAAATGATGCAGCAGGCGCTGACGGTGCTGCTGCGAGTGATGCAGGAAACGCAGCAGATGATGATGTAGTCGATGCGGAGTTTGAAGAAGTAGACGACAACAAAAAGTAAGCAACTTTCAGTAGCCCCATAAACATTAGTCCGAGATCGTGTAGTCGCGACCTCGGACTTTTGTATGTAGGGTGTGGGCAAATTTACTGATTAAATATCAAAAGAAGAATCTAATTAAATTAGCATGGCAAAAAGAGACTATTACGAAATCCTTGGAGTGGAACGCACGGTTCAAGATGGTGATCTAAAGAAAACCTTTCGAAGACTTGCGATGAAATATCATCCTGATCGAAATCCAGGTGATAAGGAGGCTGAAGCTAAATTTAAAGAAGCAAAAGAAGCCTATGAAGTTTTAGGAGATCCTAGTAAGCGTCAAGCTTATGATCAATATGGTCATGCTGGAGTACAGCAAGGTGCGGGTGGTGGAGCAAGCGATTTTGGCGATATCTTCGGAGATATGTTTGGTGATATCTTTGGCGGCGGTCGAAGTGGCGGTGGTCAGCGAGTTTATCGCGGTTCCGATTTACAATATGGATTAGAGGTAAGTTTAGAAGAGGCCGTATTTGGTACTGAGTCCACAATTGATATACCCAAACAATCAAGTTGTGAAAAGTGCGAAGGTTCTGGTGCTGCGCCAAATACATCGATAGAAACATGTGAAACATGTGGTGGTGTTGGGCAAGTTCGCATGCAGCAAGGTTTCTTTTCTATTCAGCAAGCTTGTCCTAAATGTAGAGGGAAAGGTCAAACAATTAAAGTGCCATGTGATTATTGTCGGGGTACAGGGTTAACGAAAGAGAATAAAAAATTATCTATTAAAGTTCCTGCAGGTGTAGATACCGGCGATCGCATTCGCTTAAGCGGTGAAGGTGAAGCGGGGGCAAATAATGGTCCATCGGGTGATTTATATGTTGAAATTCATGTCTTACCACATGAATTATTCACTCGTGAAGAGAATAATTTGCATTGTAAAGTTCCAATAAGTTTTAGTATGGCAGCATTGGGTGGCGAAATTGAAGTGCCAACACTGAATGGTAAAGTTAAGCTAAAAATACCAGCTGAGTCTCAGTCGGGACGCTTATTTAGGTTGCGAGGCAAGGGTGTAAAGCCCGTTCGAGGAGGTGCAACGGGAGACATGCTCTGTACAACCATAGTGGAAACGCCGATCAATCTCACTAAAAAACAAAAAGATTTAATGAAAGAGTTCGATAAGGATGTTGAAAAAGGTGGCGACCGTCATAGTCCAAAATCTCATTCTTGGACGGATGATGTGAAGGGATTTTTTGATAATCTAAAATTCTGGGACGAGTAGTTTTCGTTATACGTCTCGTGTGACGAACGAATAGTTTGGTGTACACTTTAGTCCTTCATTCAAAGGACATTCAATCATGGTTCGTGTAGCGGTAAATGGTGCAAGTGGTCGTATGGGCAAAACGCTTATACAAGCATGTGTGGATCATCAAGATACTCAATTAGGAGCAGCGTTTGAAATCGCATCCTCAAATTTTATAGGTCAAGATGCTGGGATAACGGCTGGATTAGAAAGTCTTGGGGTTGCGATAAATAGTGACTTAGAAAAACATGTTGATGAGTTTGATGTATTAATCGATTTCACTATACCAGCATGCACCATGCAATCATTAGCGACATGTCAAGAGCATGGTAAGTCCATGGTGATTGGAACCACTGGATTGGATGATTCTCAAAAACAAAAGTTAAATGAAGCTAGCCAAACTATCTCCATAATGTTTGCGCCTAATATGAGTGTTGGAGTAAATCTTTGTCTTAAACTTTTACAAACTGCAGCTAAAACATTGGGTGATGAATATGATATTGAAATTATTGAAGCTCACCATCGTCATAAAATAGATGCACCATCAGGAACCGCATTGCGAATGGGTGAAGTGGTTGCAGAAAGTTTAGGAAGAGACTTAAAAGATTGTGCGGTATACGGTCGACAAGGTGTAACGGGTGAGCGAGATAAGAAAACTATCGGGTTCGAAACTATACGTGCGGGCGATATCGTTGGTGATCACACTGTAATGTTTGCAGGAACCGGCGAACGAGTAGAGATTACACATAAAGCATCTAGCAGAATGACATTTGCATCGGGCGCTATGCGTGCGGCCAGTTGGTTGTCTGCAAAAAAAAATGGTCTGTATGATATGCAGGATGTTCTCGATCTTAACTAAAGTTGTAGTACTATTTGTAGCTTATTTGTGTTGGCAAACAAGTTTTGCAAATGTTGTATCTTTTCCTCAGTTGCTTGTTAAAGCTGCGCAAGAACGAACAACTTATAATGTTAAATATGATGGCTCGTACCAAGCAATCGAATACCCGATGGGTGATGTGCCTTTAACACAGGGTGTATGTACAGACCTCATCGTTAGAGCATATCGGGCACTAGGTGTTGATTTGCAGCAGTTGCTACATGAAGATATGCATGCAAATTTCTCAAAATATCCCAATCACTGGGGCTTGCGTTCTACTGATACCAATATAGATCATCGTCGAGTACCAAATTTGCAAATATTTTTTGAGCGAAATGGAAAATCATTAACGATCAGTCATGATGCAATGAATTACAAGATGGGAGATCTTGTAACGTGGATGTTGCCAGGCAACTTGCCACATATAGGCATTGTTTCGAATCAACTTGTGCAAGATTCAAAAAGGCCTAAAATTATTCACAATATTGGTCGGGGTCCAGTTGAAGACGATATACTTTTTAAATACAAAATAACGGGTCATTATCGATACGAAAAGTAAGTGATTTTGGAAACTATTTAAGAAAGTTAGGAAGTCATATGGCAATAAATTATTTATTACTCATGTTCTCTGGGTTGTTAGTTGGAATCGCGGCATCCTTTACGGGTTTAGGTGGTGGTTTTATTGTCGTGCCTTTATTGGTCGCGCTTGGTTACACGGCGCAAAAAGCAGTGGGCACCTCGTTTTTAGTAATATTAATTATTTCGTTGTCTGCTGTTTTTGCGCATTCTAAGTTTGAGAATATTGATTACAAAGTTGCTATTGCGCTAGGTGTGGGTGGGATAATTGGCGCTCAAATCGGGCCATATTTGTTGGAGCATGTTTCAACCGCAAATTTTAAAAAAATATTTTCAGTTATCTTAGTTTGTTTGGCTGTGTATTTATTCTTCCAGAAATCTTAACAGCATAGCGATATGACATTAGAAAAAGACGAAGATGGTTTCTTGATGGATCCAGATGATTGGAATGAAGAAGTTGCTAAAGATATCGCAAAATTGGAAGAAATTGATTTAAATGATGATCGCTGGAATTTGATTCGTATTATTCGCGAGTACTATTATGAAAATGGCTCAGTACCTGAATTACGTAAGGTGCTAAAACAACTCAAAGCTGAACTTGGTCCGGAAAAAGCAACTCG
>CALAJL010000127.1 GCA_937922735.1 uncultured Gammaproteobacteria bacterium
AGTAATTTCTGCCACATACCCCGTAGATATTTAACTAATAAATACAAAATACATATAATTAAAATCAGGAATACGCCTGCAGCTAAAACTTTTTGCCATAAGGGAACCTCAGGCATTACATAAAACTTTCCTCGTGTTACATGTTCTAGGGTAAATAATCGATGTACATCGGCTTCCCTAAGAAAGTAGATGAACAAAACATAGGCTGATGTGGCTGCAGTAAGCTTAGGCGCATTTAAATCAGTATTAAATATAAGGATTAATAATGTCAGGATCGCACAGCCGACAAAGGTCAGTGTTATGATAGATACATAGCCTGCATCTGAAATGCCCACACTGCTGATCGCGCTCGGTAGTAAAGTTAAATGCACGATTATGTAAATCGGTAGCAGCGTCAGAAGCAAAATATTAATGAAATTAGAAGACCAGCATTTATTCATTTCTAGTATGTCGATAACACGTAATTACAATGGGTTTGAATGTAACATAGAAGCAATATCATGACAGTAAATCCGCTTAACATAGCTGCTACTCAAAGTAATAAAGACTTTTTATGTATTGCAGGAGTGAATTATCCATCACGTTTATTGGTTGGTACAGGGAAGTATAAAGACCTTCAAGAAACACGCGCTGCGATTATTGCCAGCGGTGCTCAAATAGTTACTGTGGCAATTCGAAGAACAAATATTGGGCAAGATAAAGATATGCCTAATTTACTGGATGTCGTCCCACCGAGTGAATTTACAATTTTACCAAATACTGCTGGATGCTACTCCGCAAAAGATGCCGTGCGAACATGCCGGCTTGCACGCGAGTTATTGGATGGTCATTCGTTAGTAAAACTTGAAGTGCTTGGAGATGAAAAAACGCTCTACCCTAATGTGGTTGAGACCATCGATGCAGCCAAGACACTCATCGTTGAAGATTTTCAAGTCATGGTCTATACCAATGATGACCCGATCGTGGCAAAACAGTTTGAAGACATGGGTTGTGTAGCCGTGATGCCGCTTGCAGCACCCATTGGGTCTGGGTTAGGTATTCGTAATCCACATAACATATTCACCATAGTGGAAAGTGCCTCGGTTCCTATTATCGTTGATGCGGGAGTTGGCACTGCATCCGATGCGGCGGTGGCGATGGAATTGGGTTGTGATGGTGTGTTGATGAACACCGCGATTGCAGAAGCAAAAGATCCAGTTTTAATGGCATCAGCGATGAATAAAGGTGTTGCCGCTGGGCGAGAAGCTTATTTAGCGGGCCGTATGCCCAGACGTCGTTTTGCATCGGCATCGTCGCCAATTGATGGCAGTTTTTTCTAAACTATTTGAGTTAAACACTTTTGCAGCAGACTTCTTCTTTTATCCGTAGTTTTGTACGGCGTGAAGGACGCTTTACGAAAGCACAGCGTGAAGCCTTACAACAGCATTGGCCACATTACGGCATTGATCCTGAACAGCAACAACTTAATTTCGAAACGTTATTTATAAAAAAACAAGCTGTAGTGCTTGATATTGGTTTTGGTAATGGGGAGTCTTTACTTACTTTGGCTGAGCAGCACCCAGAACTAAACTTCCTGGGGGTTGAGGTGTATCGGCCCGGCATTGGGAATTTATTGAGAAATGCATATGATTCTAAGCTTGAGAATATTCGTGTAATTAATACTGATGTGGTTGAATTACTGCAGAATAATATTGCTGCAAGTAGTTTTTCAGCAGTGCTGATTTGGTTTGCAGATCCATGGCCCAAGAGACGTCATCATAAGCGACGCTTAATCCAAGTGCCATTCTTAAAGTTACTTGCAGAAAAATTAGTACCTGAAGGTGAACTCAATATCGCTACGGATTGGCAACCCTATGCCAAACATATTCATGAAACTGTAAAATTAAGTGGTTTGTATACAGATATCCCTGCATCCACATTTATTCAACAGCGCCCACAAACAAAATTTGAACGGCGTGGAGGAAGACTTGGGCACAATATATCTGAGCAGATTTATATTTTGAAAACCAGCTAAGCCCTATTATATATCTTAATCACTCTTCTTTAAAAATGCAGCAAGCTTATGAGTTTCTAAGCGCCGAGATGGGCACTCATGGCTTTTTGCCAATGGACAAACCTCTTCACTACAATCGTTGATTTTCTCCCAAGCAAATTCTATTGCGCTTTCATCATGTCGATAAAAATGGTCCGACCAATCTGGGCCAGCAAAGCCAGTGCGTACAAACACATCCATTACTTGACGTTTAGTGCGCGCAAATACAAATTCAATATTTAGTGCAGATAAACGCAGAGAAAGTTGGTGCAGCATATCTTCACCCGTGGCATCTATTTCTGTAATAGCTTCTGCATCAACGATAATAAATTTTAAGTCTGGTTTCGCTGCCACACGTTCTAGAACTTTTTCTTCAAAATACATTGCACTAGCAAAAAACAATGGTCCTTCAAAACGCATTAGAGTAATTTTGGGACAGGTCTTTAAAATATTTGACCCAGCATCTCGTAACTCACCATCTGCTGCTCTTGATAGTATTGAGATGTGCGGATGCATGGTGCGATACATAAATAATCCAAGCGAAAGGACTACGCCAATAAAAATACTTGTTTCCAAATGAGGTGCAAAATATAGCGTTAACACAAATGTAAGCATGGCAATAAAACCATCATGTGGATGTACGCGGAAGGCATACTTAATTTGCTTAATACGTATAAGGTTGATAACCGCTGAAATAATCACCGCGGCTAGGGTTGCTTGTGGAAGGTGGTAAAGGTATTGACTAAAGTGTAATAAGACGAGTGATATAGCGACAAGTATTCCGGTAAAAATTGCAGCAAAACCTGTTAATGCGCCAGCAGACATGTTCACTGCTGAACGTGAAAATGATCCAGCCACAGGATATGCACCAGATAAACCTGAAACGATATTACTTAGCCCCTGTCCCACTAAGCCTTGGTTCGCATCAATTCGTTGGCGTGTTTGTACGGCAATTGCTTTTGCAATTGAGATGGCTTCCATGTAGCCCACCACTGCAATGACAATTGCTTTACCGATCAGATCTATTGCAATGGACATATCAAAATCAGGGATGCCAAGGCTAGGTAGACCTGCCGGCACATTGCCAACCACTTTGCCACCTAATGCTTCAAAACCAACCAGCCACGACACGATACTGGTGACCACCACTGCAGTAAGAACACCTGGAATTTTCGGAGCGTATTTTTTTAAACCAAAAATAATCACCAATGCGGCAACACCCATAATAAGCGTTGGGAAGTGCGTATGTTGGCTTGCTTCAACTAGAACATTCCATATAGTTTCATAGAAATGGCTGCCGGACTCTGCGGTAACGCCAAGAAGTTTAGATAGTTGAGAAGTGCCAATAATGATTGCTGCAGCATTTGTAAATCCAATTACTACAGGGTGAGACAAAAACTCTACTAGAACACCAAGGCGTAATAGGCCTAGTGATAACTGGAAGATTCCAACAATAAAAGCAAGAATCGCTGCATATACCAGGTAACCTTCAGGATTAGCAGTTGCTAAAGGCTCTAGGGCGGCGGCCGTCATTAAAGAAACAACGGCAACAGGGCCAGTTTGTAGCTGACGAGAAGAGCCAAATAATGCAGCAATAATTACCGGTAAGAAGGACGCATATAAGCCATAGTAGGCTGGTAAATTGGCTAATTGAGCGTAAGCCATAGACTGAGGGATTAACACTAATGCGACCGTTAGGCCGGCAAAACAATCTTTTACTATAGTTTGAGGGTTTTTTAATTCGCCAATCCATTTCATATAAGGAATGAATCGACTGATGAATTCACGTGTGTATTGTCGTGCTGTTAACAACTGATACTCCTAAACGTGCGATCTACCTGTTCTTGATAGCTACAGATATACTCAAAATATTGGATTTTTAGCTTATATAGTTAGACTTTATAAGTGAGAAATACTGCTAAAAATATATGCACTTATCTAACTGTTTTAATATGCACTATTAAGCCATAAATGTAATCGTTGCTAATATATAGAGTTATAGATATTTTTGCTTTGAGCCAGCACACAGATTTCGTTTTGCAGGTGGAAAGCGGTAAAGTGAACAGCTATTTCCTATATTCTGAGAGCCATTACATGCCTGTGATGATAGTTTTATTTTATATCCGACTTAAGGTTTCAACAGATATTTGGTGTGCAAATTGAGCGTGGCAATAAAATCGTGGTAACAAAAATATGAGCGGTTCATTTTTACTTGGTGTTGCTACTGGTCCTGATCCTCGCAAGTTGGTTAACGATTGTTTGTTACAACTCGGCAATGTGCGAGGCAAATATCATCTTGGTTTTGTCTATGCTAATGACACCCTTGGAGAAGACTTGGAGAGTATTCTTGGCCGTTTAAAACAAGATACTGGTATAGAAAATTGGTTGGGCACTCTAGGGTTAGGCGTATGTAGCACTGGTGCAGAATCTTACGAAGAGCCGACACTTGTTGTAATGCTTGCAGATATAAATAGCAAACTATTTGCTATTGTTGGTAGTAATGACGTCAGTGAAGAAAAGTTATTAGAAGAAATTTCCAGTTACTGCAAAGCCGAGCTGCCACATGTTGGCATAATACATGGTGACCCGAGTAATCCTGCTACACCAAATCTCATTGAAAAAATTTCTGAAACGGTTCCTGCTGCATATTTGGTGGGTGGCCTTACGTCTTCAAATTTTGAAAATTTCCAAGTAGCTAATGAAATTGTTCAAGGTAGTGTGTCAGGAATATTTTTCTCACCTGATATAAATACTGTGATTGGGCATACACAAGGATGTACTCCATTAGACCAAAAGCATGTAATTACTAAAGCAGAGCGTAATCTATTAATAGAACTAGATGGTAGACCAGCCTTAGATGTGTTGCGTGATGACGTTGGCGAAGTATTGGCAAAAGATTTAAATAAAATAACCGGCTACATTTTTGCAGGTTTGCCGATCGAACATTCGGATACAGCGGACTATTTAGTACGTAATATTATTGGATTTGATGAAGAGGAAAAAATTATTGCCGTAGGTGATTATATTTATGAAGGCAGTAAGTTTATGTTTTGCCGGCGTGATGGCAATAGCGCCCGTGACGATATGCTGAACATGCTGGCTACGATGAAGTCGCGTTTACAGAGCACACCTCGTGGAGGCTTGTATTATAGTTGTCTTGGTCGTGGTCGTTATCAATTTGGTGATAACTCAGAGGAACTTAAGATGATCAAGCAAGAACTAGGAGACTTTCCTCTGGCAGGATTTTTTGCCAATGGTGAAATTTTTCATAATCGTTTATATGGGTATACAGGTGTGCTCGTATTGTTTAGTTAATAAATAAAAAATGCAATTTAATGAATTAGGTAAAACAGGCATACGAGTTAGTAAAATTTGCTTAGGCACCATGACATTTGGTGAACAAAATACCGAAGCCGAAGCACACGAGCAAATCACTTATGCGGTTAACGAAGGCGTCAATTTTATTGATACTGCAGAAATGTATCCAGTGCCACCAAAGGAACAAACACAAGGGAGAACAGAAGAATATATTGGCAGCTGGTTAAAAAAAACCGGTAAACGTAAAGACATCGTCCTTGCAACTAAAGTCGCTGGTCCAGGTATGATGTCGTACCTTCGTGATGGTGCACAATTAATACCAGAACAAATCAATGTTGCATTAGACGCTAGCCTTAAACGTTTGCAAACTGACGTGATTGATTTGTACCAGATACATTGGCCGGCAAGAAATACAAATTTTTTTGGATCATTAGGTTATCAGCATGATAATGATGAACAAGACTCATGCATGATGATGGAAGATGCATATGCGTGTTTAGTTAAAGCGGTAGAACAAGGTAAAATTCGTCACCTTGGTATCAGTAATGAAACCCCATGGGGCGCAATGCGGTATCAACAAATGGCACAAAAAAATGCTTGGCCTTCAATGGTAAGCATTCAAAACCCATATAGTTTGTTGAATAGGACCTATGAGATAGGTTTGGCTGAAGTGTCCCATCGCGAACAAATGGGATTACTAGCATATTCACCTCTAGGATTCGGTGTGTTGAGCGGCAAGTATATCGATAGCACTCCACCAGCAGCACGCTTAACCCTTTATGAACGCTTTACCAGATATAGCAATCCGCAAGGGGTAAGCGCTACTGCTGCATATGTGAACCTAGCCCAAGAATGTGGTTACTCACCGACACAAATGGCTTTGGCGTTTGTAAACATGCAACCATTTGTGACAGCCAATATTATTGGCGCAACGTCTATGCAGCAACTTATAGAAAATATAGCGAGCATCAGTATAAAACTATCTAGTGAAGTGTTAGAAAAAATAGATCAAATTCACCAACAATACTCCAACCCCTGTCCATGAATTTGTATAGTGTCAAAAGTATTGCAAAGTAGAAGTCTGGCTCGTTGAAACATTCCCAACGCTAGAGTGATGATTGATAATCGGTTTATGTAATTATTTTGGTGAAGATTATAAGTACTAATCTTTCTCAATTTCATCACGTTGGGCACTTATCCAATCGTATACTTCTTGATTAATCTGCCCGGCGGTTTTTCCTTCAGTAACTATTTCTTTCCCAATGATCATTCTTATGGTGCCAGCTTTTTTGGTGAGTTGTTTGCGGGCCCAGAATGAACCAGAGTTGTGTGCAACTGGGATAATAGGAGCGCCAGATTGTTCCGCTAACATCGCACCACCTATTTTGAATTTACGTTTAGTGCCAGGAGGTGTACGGGTGCCTTCCGGGAATATTAATATCGAACGGCCAGCTGCAATTTTTTCAGTACCTTTCTCAATTAATTGATCAACTGCTTTTCTTCCTGCATTTCGATTTAAGGCGATGGGTTGAGTTAGCGCTAAGCCCCATCCAAAAATAGGAATAAAGAACAGCTCTCTTTTAACTACCCAGGTTAATGGTGGAAAGATTGGCCCAAGTGCTAGGGTTTCCCATGTAGACTGATGGTTTGCCATGACAATACATGGATGTTGAGGAATATTTCCTTTTCCAATCACCTCTGATTTTAAGTCACACGTAATGCGTAACCACCATAAGTTGCAAGCACTCCAGGTAGTGATAAATCGATATCGCATTTTATAAGGAAGTACGATGGTAAACAGACAAGCAAAACCAAATATAAAAGTAAGAATTGTCATACCTGCTAAAAAAAGCAAGGATCGTAAAGTTTGCAGCATTAGAAATTTATATAATTTTCAGGAATGATTATTCGGAAAGTAAGGTGTCTACTGCCTGTGCAAGATCATCATATATAGGAATATTTCTAGGTAGCTGTTCGCTTTGTGAGGTTACCGAGCCATTGCCTGTGCGAACTAAAATAGGTTGTGAGCCATGTGTAATGGCCGCTTGTACATCACGTAAAGAGTCGCCAATAAAGGGGGCTTTTTCTAGAGATATGTGTGCACGTTTTTCAATTTCAACTAACATGCCTGTCTTGGGTTTTCGACATTCACCTTCTAGGTCTGGGCAAATAAATATCCCATCGAGATGGCCGCCATGTTGTGCCAATTCAGATAACATTTTTTTATGGATCTGGTTTAGTGCATCATAATCAAATAATTCGCGCGCAATTCCAGATTGGTTAGAAGCAATAAATACTTTTACTTTTGCTTGGTTAAGCTTAGCGATTGCTTTTAAGCTGCCTTCAATGGCTATCCATTCTTCAGGTGACTTAACAAATTCATCAGACTCTTCATTGATGACTCCATCACGATCAAGAACAACGGCTTTTAGTTCACTCATGAAGTATAGCTCCCATATTAATTATGATTGCAACTTTGAAAAATCTGCAACATGCATAAACAAAGAATCAATTTTGTATAGTAAAGCGATGCGATTCGCTTTTAGTGCTTCATCTTTATCCATCACCATTACGTCATCAAAAAAACGATCTACTGGATGTCGTAAATCAGCTAACCTTATTAATGCTTGCTCATAGTTATTGTCTTTGAATAAGCTTTCCACTTCATCGAATAAATTTTCTAATGTGGAATGCAAATTGCTCTCAGCTTCTTCTTTGAATAGATTTGTATCAACATTGCCAATGTTATTACGATCAATTTTCTTTAAAATATTTCGTATTCGTTTATTGGCCGCTGCGAGACTTTCTGAATCTGGTAATTTTCGGAAACTGATCAGTGCGTCAATCTTTGCAGCTACATCATGAGGATGAGTGGGACGATTTGCTAATACAGCGTCAATAACATCTAGTGGTACATCGCGGTCTGAAAAGTAGGCACGATAACGCTCATTAATATATTCGTTTACTTCATCAATCGCCTGAGTTGCGTTTAATTCCGGTGGGTAGTGGCCAGCAGCATTTTTTAGACATTCGCTCAAATTAATGTCTAAAGGTGTTTCGATGATTATACGTAACACCGCTAGCGCAGCACGGCGTAAGCCATAAGGGTCTTTTACACCTGTAGGTTTTTTACCAATTGCAAAAATTCCAATTAGTGTATCGATTCGATCTGCTAATCCAAGAGTAATTCCAACAGGTGATATCGGTAATCTACCGCCAGATTGTTTGGGCAAATATTGCTCTTCTATGGCTATGCATACTTGTTCAGGCTCTTTATTAATAAAGGCTAAATTACGGCCGATAATACCTTGCAGCTTCGGGAATTCAGCAACCGTTTCACTGACCAAGTCACACTTACTGAGTTGTGCTGCACGTTCACAATCTTTCTCAGAAGCATGCGTATTTTTTGATAAGTAAATGGCTAATTTACTAACCCGTTCGATTTTATCTTTTAGCGTTCCTAATTGTTTTTCATAAACAACACTTTCTAGCTTGGCTAAATTATCTTCTAGGTTTATATTTTTGTCTCTTTGCCAGAAAAACATTGCATCTTCAAAGCGCGGCACAATAACTTTTTCATTGCCATGCTTAACCGTAGCAGGATTTTTGCTTTCAATATTGCTGACAATTATAAATTGCGCCAATAACTCACCATGTTCATCTAGCAGCGGAATGTATTTTTGATTATCTTGCATGGTGCTAATGAGAAGCTCTTTATGCACTTCCAGAAATTGCGAGTCAAATTCTCCTAGCAATGCACAGGGCCATTCTACTAGTCCTGTAATTTCATCTAGTAAAGTTTGCGTATAAGAAGGTGTACCGTTAACTTGTTTTGCCAGTGTCTCTATTTGTTGCAAGATTTTATCTTGGCGTTCTTTGAAGTCAGCTAGAACATAACCTTTGATCTGTAGCAATTCTTTATAAGCAGAAGGATGTTTGACTATAATTTCTTTTGTGGTGTGGAAACGATGCCCATGGGTAACGTTTCCAGCATTGATATCAAACAAGCTGCTTTTAATAGTTTCTGAGCCAAGTATTACCAATAGCCATCGAATTGGGCGAATAAACTCTGAGCCTGACTGATTCCAGCGCATACGTTTAGGTGCACTCATTTTCTTTATGGATGTTTCTATTATTTTCGGTATCAATTCACTTGTATTTTGACCGACACGTTTTTCACTGAAGGTGAGTCTAGGGTTATCAGGGTCATCATCTACTTCAAGCTGTGCTGCCTCAATACCACAGGATTTAGCAAAACCTATCGCAGCTTGAGTAGGGTTACCTTCTTTGTCATAGGCTGCTAATGCCTTTGGGCCCTTGCGTTCAATAACTTGATCATTTTGTTTAATATCTAAGTCGCTGACTACAATCGCTAGACGGCGAGGTGTGCAATATATTTCATGATTTGAATAGTCGAGTTCAGCATCCTCTATCTGTTTACAGATTAATTCACCAAATTCTTGAGACATGCTTAATAGGAATCTAGCAGGTAAATCTTCAGTACCAATTTCAATTAATAAATCTTTTTTATTGTCCATTTTTAGTACACGCTGCAGGCTATTATTTCTCTAATGGGAAGCCTAATTTTTCACGACTTTCTAAGTAGCAGGTAGCCACATTTTGTGCGAGTTTGCGAATCCTTAAAATATATTGTTGACGTTCAGTAACCGATATTACTTGGCGTGCATCTAATAAGTTGAATGCATGTGAGCATTTCAGCACATGGTCGTACGCTGCGACAGGTATTTGTTTTTCAGTTAAATGAAGAGATTCTTTTTCGCTTGAATCGAATGTTTTAAATAATGCTTCAGTATTAGCATGTTCAAAATTATAAGTAGATTGTTCGACTTCATTTTGATGATATAAATCTCGGTAGTAGATTTTTTCGTCATTATGCTGAGACCAAATTAGATCATAAACGCTATCTACATTTTGCAAATACATTGCAATGCGTTCGAGTCCATAGGTGATCTCGCCTGTGACTGGCTTGCAGTCCAATCCGCCTATCTGTTGAAAATAAGTGAACTGCGAAATTTCCATACCGTCGAGCCAAACCTCCCAACCTAATCCCCAAGCGCCTAATGTAGGTGACTCCCAGTTATCTTCAACAAAGCGAATATCATGAACAAGGGGGTCAATATTTAGTGAGGTGAGCGACTCAAGGTATAAGTCTTGAATATTCTCTGGAGTTGGTTTTAGAACTACTTGAAATTGAAAATATCGTTGTAAGCGATTGGGGTTATCTCCATATCGGCCATCTGTAGGTCTGCGGCAAGGTTGTGGGTAGCAAGCTTTCCATGCCTCTGGGCCTATAGCTCGTAAGAAAGTGCTGGGATGAAAGGTTGCTGCACCCATCTCAACATCATAGGGCTGTTCTATAATACAGCCATGTGCCGACCAAAATTGCTCGAGTCGGTGTATGAGTTCTTGAAAGCTTATGAGGTTGTTGGTTTGAGTGTCAGACATAGTATAAAAGCCATTTGGCATGCAGCGAGAGTATAGCGATGCACTGCGCTGGCTACCAGTCACACGCGACTACTAATGATATTTAGTGATAATCTAAGTTGTAATATGAAAATTTAAGCAATAAAAAAGCAAGCACTAGGCTTGCTTTTTTAATTAGTGCTGCTAAATGACATCCTTGTCTCGCAGCCCTCTTCCCTAAGTCGGTTTGATAATCCCATTTTGTAATGAGCTATCATGTGTCTTCAATGCAAGTAGCAACTATCCTTAAGTTACCCACTTTGCTAATTTTTCATACATCATATTTCTTATGAATAAAATTGTAGAGGCGACATTCCTTGTCTGAGGTGTTCCCTACTGTGCGAGTTGTTAGACTCATCGCACCACTCTACATTTCATTACACACATATCCGTATGTGTTGATAAAGCATCCTTGCTTTAAAATGAATCCTTTCTAAATCTAGCTATGCTTCTTGTCGCCACAAAGTTTATCCTTAACTGTGTGTCGATAAGCCCAAGCTAATGCAGCCATACTGGCGGCGATCCATACGACATATACCGTCGTGAATACATCAGTTGTTACGCTCATAATGACCTCCATGTCATATTTATAATGCTCATCCTGAGCAATTAAAAAGCTAGTTGTTTTCTATAGAGCAAGGGCCGTGCCAGAATGAAGCCTACATTAGGCAACGCTGGTAACGTATTGATGGTGTGTTGGTTATATGAAAAATGCTGAGAATCAAAAATGTGACGTAATTATCATCTAGACAGAAATTGTCTGCATAATTTGGCTCATGGTGACAAATCTTGGCAAAGTGTGGAGAGATTGTTAAAGGTATAAAAACGTAATTTCATTAAAAATAGTAATGATTATTCGGGATCGAAAACACAATGGTATGTGTTGAATGCCTAGCGAAATTTTATACTCCTAATAAGTTTTTGATGATTCTTATATCACTTGGATTAGGGGCACTAATATGGTGCGCAATAGCACTAACATGGTGCAATTATATTAATTTGCCAACCCACATCTTTCTAAAAAGCTGCGTATAATGCCGCAGTAGCCTTATTTGAGTGCATTGTGAGGCGTAATGGCACACATTGTGCTAAACATATAATAAGAAAGTATTTGTATGAGTGTGACTAGCAACTAGTTACAAACATTAAGAATAACAACCTAAATAACACCATTAAAAAGACACCAATTAAGAGTCGAAGCTAAGGAGAAATTTAATGTCCGCGAGTGATGTAATCAAAAAAATAAAAGACGAAGATATTCAATTCGTCGATTTCCGTTTTACGGACACCAAAGGTAAAGAACAACATGTTTCTGTACCTGCCTCTACTGTAGAAGAAAGCGTATTTGAGTCAGGCAAGATGTTTGATGGTTCATCTATTGCGGGATGGAAAGGCATCAATGAGTCAGACATGATCTTAATGCCTGATGCTAGTACTGCACTAGTAGATCCATTCTTTAGTGACTCTACGATGATTTTACGTTGTGATATTCTTGAACCAGCCACAATGGAAGGTTATGGTCGCGACCCACGTTCAGTAGCAAAACGTGCTGAAGCTTATTTGAATTCAACCGGTATAGCTGACACAGCTAACTTTGGACCCGAGCCTGAATTTTTTATTTTTGATGATGTGAAATGGGGTAATGATATGTCAGGTGCGTTTTATAAAACGGACTCTGATGAATCGGCTTGGAATTCAAGTAAAGCTTTTGAAGATGGCAACATTGGTCACCGCCCAGGCGTTAAAGGCGGCTACTTCCCTGTTCCACCTGTTGATTCATTACAAGATTTGCGTTCTGCAATGTGTCAGGTGCTTGTAGAAATGGGTGTACCTGTAGAAGTACATCACCATGAAGTCGGTACTGCGGGTCAATGTGAGATTGGCACTCGATTCAGTACATTGACTGAGCGTGCCGACTGGAACCAGATTTTAAAATATGTAGTACACAACGTTGCCCATAATTATGGCAAGACCGCAACGTTTATGCCTAAGCCCATCGTAGGTGATAATGGCAGTGGTATGCATGTGCATATGTCTTTAGTGAAAGAAGGGAATAACTTATTCCAAGGCGATCTTTACGGTAATCTTTCACAAACTGCTTTGTATTATATTGGCGGCATTATTAAACATGCGAGAGCAATTAATGCCTTCTCAAATGCAAGTACAAACAGTTACAAACGTTTAGTGCCTGGGTTTGAAGCACCCGTGATGTTAGCGTATTCGGCACGTAACCGTTCTGCTTCGATTCGAATTCCATACGAATCAAATCCTAAAGCACGCAGAATAGAAGTGCGTTTTGGTGATCCAACAGGTAATCCATATCTTACTTTTGCGGCAATGATGATGGCTGGTTTAGATGGCATTCAAAACCAAATTGATCCAGGTCCTGCAAATGATAAAGATTTATATGATTTACCACCTGAAGAGGAAGCTAAAATTCCAACCGTTTGTTCTTCACTAGATCAAGCGTTGGAAGCCCTCGATAATGATCGTGAATTCCTCAAAGCGGGAGGCGTATTCTCAGATGATTGTATTGATGGCTATATTGAGCTGAAGATGGAAGAAGTAACAGCGCTAAGAATGTCGACTCATCCGGTTGAGTTTGATATGTATTATAGCTGTTAAACTACTGATTTAACCCAATAGTGCATAACGCCCCAAGTCTAAAAGTAGACTTGGGGCGTTTTTTTTGCAACTTGAGACTCTTTTCCTGGGTCTTATAAATATCAAAGAGTATTATTCTAATAGACTTAAATTTAGGAAACGATTGAATGCGAATAAGTCTTGCTATAACAGCTGCCATCTTAATGCTATTTTGCGTGAGCAATACGCAAGCTGAGATTTATACCTGTAAAGATGCAAAAGGAAATACGGTATACACAGATTCACCAGCTGGATGTACTAACGCAGAAGAAATTAAAGTAGATACTTTACCTACACTTGTGCCAAGTAAATCAATCACCGTACCACGCAGTAGTAACAGCTCAGGGAAAGAAGATGATAAGGATACTTATAGTGAGCTTGTTATTACTTCGCCAAGTAATGATTCAACGCTGCGAGATAACCAAGGCAACCTCACAATTAATTTTAGAGCTTCTCCTGCGTTACAAACACGCAAAGGCCATACATATGTGGTTATGGTTGATGGTGCAGAGGTATACAGTGGAACTAGTACTATAACGGCATTAAAAAATGTTGATCGTGGTACACATAATATAGTTGTAAAGATTGTAGACCCTGAGGGCAATATGAAGATCAGTGCTGCTCCAGTGAAAGTTACTTTGCAACGTTTCTCTGCTAAGGAGAGGATAGACTTACCAGGTTCAGGGGGTGTTCCAACATTGGGTGACACAGGAAGTGGCCAATTTAGTTTCCCAACGTTACCTCGTTCAGTGCCACCTTCTACTCCAACACCAACCTCTCCTCCTACGTCAAACTAGAGTTAAATCTGGTTTGTCGACAGATAAATTTCCGTAAGCGTCAAATTAACGCCCTATATTAGTGCGAACCACACAATATTAAATTATCAAATGCACTATAATGGTGCTTCAATAGGGTCAATGGAATGCTAAGTGATTGATTTAATGTGCCATAACAGTGCACGTTAATTGGATCGATTATTGCAATTACCTAGTTATGACAAAAACTCCGACCAACATATTTGGTGAAATTCCAGCACTTATGGACGCTTCAGATAACAACAAAGAGCATAAGAGAATATTAGATAACTTAGCGCTGGCAATATTTGTCGTGGATGAAGACCTGCGTGTGCAATATTTAAATCCAGCGGCTGAAGAAATAGTTGGTACAGGTGCGAGTCATACCATTAACCGTTGTTTGACAGATTTTATTCAAGACACTGACGGTGATCTTTTTCTGCATATAAAAAACTCTATCGAAAGAGGTCATCCTATTACACAACGTGAAGTGTGTATGAAACGTCTAAGTGGAAGTAATTTCACTATCGACTGTTCGATTACTCCAATGCATACAAATACAGAAGAAATGATATGCATGCTA
>CALAJL010000128.1 GCA_937922735.1 uncultured Gammaproteobacteria bacterium
TAATGCTTCTACTACTTTAACCGTGCCGTTTATAGAAGGGCCTTCTTCGTCGCTGGTAATTAGAAATGCTATTGAGCCTTCATGATGAGGGTGTGCTGTTACAAAGCGTTCACATGCTACAGCCATCGCTGCAATGCTAGACTTCATATCAGCCGCGCCACGCCCGAATAATTTTCCATCACGAATGGTGGGTGTGAAGGGAGGAGAGTCCCAGTCTACTTCGGGGCCGGTGGGTACTACATCTGTGTGTCCAGCAAAAACAACTAAAGGTGATGCGTCTCCACGCCGTAGCCATAAATTAGTAACATCTTCGAAGTGCATGACTTCAGCGTTAAAATCTGATGGCTTCAAGTAATCACTTAAAATCGTTTGGCAGCCAGCGTCTACAGGAGTAACGGAAGCCTGAGATATTAATTTTTTGGCTAAATCTAATGTGGCTGACATGGGTAGTTAGATGTAATTTTGGTTGAATAATTTGTCATCAAAACCTACAGTCATGTTCTTATCTGTTTGTATGACGGGGCGTTTTATTAATGTTGGGTGTTGATGCATTAAGGTTATTGCTTTAGCTTTGGTGAGGTTTGATCGATCTGCTTGATTTAGTTCCTTCTCGCTTAATTCTTTCCAAGTTCTGCTGCGCTTATTGAGCAGAACTTCCCACTCAACTATTTTACACCAGTTGCTTAATTGCTTTTTCGTAATCCCTAGTTTTTTGTAATCGTGGAATTCAAATTCAATGCCACGATCAATAAACCATTTTTGCGATTTTTTTACTTGATCACAATTGGGAATCCCAAATATTTTCAACATATTGAAAATTGAATTTAGTCGATGGTTCTTAATAATTCGTTAATGCCAACTTTGCTGCGTGTTTTTTCATCGACTTGCTTAACAATTACTGCGCAATAAAGACTATAAGTACCATCTTTCGAAGGGAGATTACCAGAAACCACTACAGAGCCAGCAGGGATTCTGCCATAGGTTACTTCCCCAGTTTCACGGTTAAAGATTTTTGTGCTTTGACCAATGTATACGCCCATAGAAATGACTGCGCCTTCTTCAACAATCACACCTTCAACAATTTCTGACCGTGCACCGATAAAACAATTATCTTCAATAATAGTAGGTGTGGCTTGTAACGGTTCTAGTACACCACCGATGCCAACACCACCAGAGAGGTGAACATTTTTACCAATTTGAGCACATGATCCTACCGTTACCCATGTGTCGACCATTGTGCCGGCATCTACATAAGCACCAATGTTTACATAACTTGGCATTAAGATAGCGTCCGGTGCAATGTAAGCGCCGTGTCGCACCATTGCGCCAGGCACAATTCTTGCACCTTGTTTAACAATTTGGTCATCGCTCATTTGTGAAAACTTAGTGGGAACCTTGTCGTAATATTTGGTGACGCCTGCATCGATAATTTCGTTTTCATTCATGCGAAATGAAAGTAGTACCGCTTTTTTTATCCATTCATTCGTGACCCAGTCATTACCTTTTTTTTCTGCAACTCGAATTTCACCCGCATCGACTTGTTTTAATGTGGAATCGACCGCTTTGCGAACTTCTGGATCGGTATTGGTAGGGGTGATGTCTGCACGCTTTTCAAATGCTGCTTCAATAATATTTTTCGTGACATCATTTACTTGGTCTGACATGAGGGCTCCTGCAATGCAATAGGTTTATAATTCTTCGAGTAATTCTTTTATTCTAGTAGCCGCTTCTATGCACTCTGCTAGTTCGGCAACCAAAGCTAAGCGTACACGTTTTTGGCCTGGGTTATAACCATTAACCGTTCTGGCAAGGTAGCTTCCGGGAAGGGTGAGCACATTTTTTTCTGCATATAGTAATTTACAGAATTGAACTTCATCTATAGGTAGTGTGGGCCATAGATAAAATCCTGCATCAGGTTTTTGGCATGCTAATTCGGGCTGAAGGATGTCGAGCACGTTATCAAACTTATTCATATATTTTTGACGATTTGATTCTACATGTGATTCATCCGACCAAGCTGCAACACTTGCAGCCTGTATGGGAAGCGACATAGCGCAGCCATGGTAGGTGCGGTAGTTAAAGAATTGTTCAATTAATTCGTTTGAGCCAGCAACAAATCCTGAGCGTAAACCTGGTGCATTGGATCGTTTAGACAAGCTATAAAATGCCATGCAATTACGAAATGTTTCGTTACCCATTTCTTGGGCATGGTGAAGCAAGCCATCAGGAGGGGTGGTATTCGGTGAATATATTTCTGAATAACATTCATCCGATGCTATGACAAATTGATGCTTATATGAGTATTCTATTAATTTTTTTAAGGTGCTTGTTGGGGCTATTTCACCCGTTGGATTACCAGGTGTGCATATATATAGTAGCTGGCAGCGATTCCAAACATTAACGTCGATGTCCCAAAGCGCAGGTATGTCCCCATCTACTACAGTGCAGTCATAGTACACTGGTTCGGCTCCAGCAAGTAATGCTGCGCCTTCATAAATTTGATAGAACGGATTGGGTATTAAAACAACCGGTTTACTAGATGGGTCAATTACACATTGCGCAAAAGAAAATAATGCTTCTCGAGTCCCGTTTACAGGTAATACATTATTTTTATAATCTAAGTTTTTTTCATTCAATTGAAACCTGTTTTGAATCCAGAGTGCGCAAGCATTGCGCAGTGCATCCGTCCCTCTGGTGGTTGGATACTTTGATAGTCCATCGATATTATCGTGCAGAGTATCTTTGATTATTTTAGGTGTGGGGTGTTTGGGCTCACCAATGGCAAGCGATACGCTAGTTCGTTTTATGTTGGGATCTATTTGAGAAATGAGTTTACTTAGTTTCTCAAATGGATAAGGCTGAAGTTTGGTAAGGTTGGTATTCATTTGAAAGGTTAGTGGTTTACACCTCTAGCGCCACCTGTTTGGGCTGTTGTATATATCCTAATATAATAGTTCTTAGTTTTTCTTGATGTGCTTTGTCTAACGGTTGGTATTCTAAATTACTTATGTGAAATAGATTATGAACACGTTCACCTAATCTTGAAATGCGCGCATTGTGTATGGCGATGCCGCTATCTACAAATGCATTGCCGAGACTTGCAAGGAATCCTGGAAAGTCAGGCGCCTTGATTTCCATGGTTGTATAATTATTTACCGTGCTAACACCAAAATATATTTCAACTGGTATGCGCAATTCACGGATTCGCCTTGGTAAGGTCTGATTGGTATTTAGGTTAATTTCTTCGGGATGTTCTAATGCGTAAGTCAGTTCTTCTTTAACTAGTTCGCATTGTTTTTCATCATTAATGGCTTTTTCATTAGCATCTAAAACTAGGAAAGTATCGAGTGCATGACCTTTATTTGAGGTAATTACTCTGGCGTGAACAATAGATAGTCTCAACTTTGCTAGGGTGGAGGTAATATGTGCAAAAAGATAGTTTCTATCATTGCAGTATACGAAAATTTCTGTGGCACCCCTGGCGCTATATTGGTGAATATTGACAACTACATTACTATTTTCTCTATGGTTTAGAATTGCACTTGTATGTCGTACAACCTCTTCATCCGAGTGGCGTAAAAAATAATCATCTCCAAGTTCTTTCCAAAAATCTAAACAATTTTCTTTGTTTAGATTTAAATCTTGCAATAGTTCCAATGCTGATAATTTTACCTGGCTAACCAATTCATCTCGGTTAGTTGCTGACTCTACATCTTGGCGCAAATGCTCAGATGCTCTTCGATACAGTTCTGCTAATAACGAGCTACGCCAACTATTCCATAGTTTGGGGTTAGTGCCCCGCATATCGGCAATCGTCAATAGGTATAAATAATTTAACTTGGTTAAATTCCCAACATTGTTAGCAAATTCTTTAATTACATAAGGGTCATCAATATCTTGTTGCTGTGCAGTAACTGACATTACAAGATGGTTTCTTACTAACCAAGCAACGATATTTGAATCTAGTAGAGACAAATCATGTTGTAAACAGAAAGATCGTGCTTCTTCTTCACCCAGCTCAGAATGGTCTCCGCCACGACCCTTTGCAATATCATGAAATAATGCGGCTAAGTATAATAGCAATGCTTTAGGTGTTTGGATAAAGATGTCGTGGTAGGTGGCGAGTTCTTTTTCGCTTGTGTTTTTGCTGAATTCACAAGCATTCTCAAATACACGAAGAGTATGCTCTTCGACTGTATATATATGGAAGAGATCAAACTGCATTCTGCCTGTGACTGCATCGAAACTTGGCCAATATTTACCTAACACACCAAGCTGAGCCATGCGTTTTAATTCGCGGTAGTTTGTTCCTATACGACTGATTATAGTTATAAATGTATCGCAATTTAATTTGTTATTTCTAAACTCTTCATCTATTACGTCCAAGTTTTCTATGACTAGCTTCTGTAATTGATCGCTCAGCCCAGTTAGACTTTTGTGTTCTTGTAATAATGTAAATAATTCTAATATTGCTGGCGGATGCGTTATAAATATATCCGCTTTTATTGCTTCAAGAAGATTCGCACGAATTTGAAATCTTTCGTTTATTGGTTTTGCTCTTCGTTTAAATAATGCTGGGAAAACAGTGGAGTGGAGGCGTTCAACTATAATTTCCGACAACGTAGATAATTGATTGCTGGTGCGATAGAAGATTTGCATAAACTCTTCAACTCGTTGATTGCGATTTTCATTTTTATAACCGAGCAAAGAGGCAACGTCGTATTGGTAATCAAACAACAAGCGGTCATCACCGCGCTGAACAAACAGATGTAATGCAAAGCGTATTTTGGCTAGAACTGTATAAGCTTCTTGTAGTAGGGCTAATTCACTATTCGATAAAAATTCAATCTCTGCCAGTTGTTCAAAGCTTTGTGTTTTGAAATGACGATTTGTTAGCCAACGCAAAGTATGAATATCTCTTAAACCTCCCGGATTTTCTTTTACATTAGGTTCCAAGTGATTGCCCGTATCACCAAACTTTCTATGCCTATCCTCTAGCTCTTGCTTTTTTTCAATAAAGTATTTTTTGCTGGGCCAAATTTTGCTGTTATTGACGAGATTGACAACTTTATTATATAAATCTCTGTCTCCCGCTAGGAAATGATGTTCCATCAGACTGGTTAGGACGGTAATATCTTTCTTTGATTCTTCAATGCAATCACTAATCGTTCTTACTGATTGTGCGATGTGTAAGTTTATGTCCCAGAGAAAGGTTAAGAATGATTCAATTTTTTGTTTTACACTTTCTTCGACCGCTTCATTCAGGACAATCATTATGTCTATGTCTGATTCAGGAAATAGCTCTCGTCGCCCATAGCCACCAATAGCCATTAAGGTTGCAGCATCATTAGGTACTGCAAAAATATCCCAAATATTTTTCAATAAGACATCCATGATGCCAGTGTTGAGTGATATGAGATGGTAAATATTTTGCTGAGTATTAAATTGCTCTTGAAGTAGTTTTAATAATGTAGGTCTAAAGCTTTTAAATTTTTCAAGATCAAGTTGAGAAACATTTTCATTTTGCAAGAATTGCAAGATGGGTGCGTCATGTTCTAGTTCCTCGTGAATATCGATATTGAGCATTGTCTATAAGCTAACTTGAGTCTGGTGACTCATTAGGTGAGAATTTACAAGATATATGAAATTAAAAAGATTCGTCACTACGCTTAGTTAATACTTCATAACCTTGTTCAGTAACTAAAATGGTATGCTCCCATTGCGCAGACAAACTGTGATCTTTGGTGACTACAGTCCACCCGTCAGGCAATAAACGGACATTTCTTTTACCGGCGTTGATCATCGGTTCAATGGTAAAAGTCATTCCTGGCTCAAGCTCCATGCCGGTGCCTGGCTTACCATAGTGCAAGACTTGTGGGTCTTCGTGAAAGGTGCGGCCAATACCATGGCCACAGTATTCTCGAACCACTGTGCAACGATTTTTTTCTGCAAAGCTCTGAATCTTGTGGCCGATATCGCCTAGCTTAGCCCCAGGTTTAACCTCTTGAATGCCAATTTTCATTGCTTCATACGTTAGGTCTACAAGTCTTTGCGCGAGGACCGGGGGCTTGCCCAAGATGAACATCTTACTGGTATCGCCATGAAATTCGTCTTTAATTACTGTGATATCAATGTTTAGGATGTCTCCATTTTTGAGCACACGGTCTCCGGGGATACCATGGCAAACTTGATGATTTACAGATGTGCAGATTGATTTTGGAAAACCGCGATAATTGAGTGGTGCGGGTATCGCTTGTTGCTCATTTACGATGAATTCATGGCAAATTTGATCTAACTCTAGGGTACTTATGCCTGTTTTTACATGGTTACCAATCATTTCTAGCACATCTGCAGCAAGACGGCCCGCAACACGCATTTTTTTGATCTCATCAGGTGTTTTAATGGTTACGCTCATAATTCAAGTCAAATCCGGTTGACGTTATTGTGGTAAGAAATTGTATGGGTCTAAGTAATTGTTCTGAATAAGCAAACATGGTATAAATCGCCCGCGCTTAAGGCAAATGCCTTGGGCGTAAAATAACTTTAAATCTACACGTATTATCGACACATATGGTCGGGTGCTCCACGAGAGTTTCCATATGGGATATACGGAAGTATAAAACCCTATAGGAGTAATTATACAATGACTAGCGTATCTATGCGCCAAATGTTAGAAGCTGGCGTGCACTTCGGTCACCAGACCCGTTACTGGAATCCAAAAATGAGCCCTTACATTTTTGGGGAACGTAATAAGATTCATATTATTAACCTCGAGAAAACGTTACCTATGTTTCTCGATGCGGCTACATTCTTGGGTAAAATGGCTGCAAATCGCGGCAGGGTATTATTCGTTGGGACAAAGCGTTCGGCGCGTGATGCAGTAAAAGAAGAAGCAATTCGATGTGGAATGCCTTACGTTAACCATCGCTGGTTGGGTGGTATGTTAACGAACTTCAATACAGTAAAAAAATCAATTCAACGTTTACATGATTTAGAGCAAATGTTGAGTGGTGATGGAGTTGCGCGCTTAAATAAAAAGCAAATACTTTTGCTAAATCGCGAGCTGATTAAATTAGAGCGTAGTTTGGGTGGTATTAAGAATATGCCTTCACTACCAGATGTGATGTTTGTAATTGATGTTGGTTATGAAGCTATAGCAATTAAAGAGGCAAATAAGTTAGGTATACCCGTGGTTGCGGTAGTGGATACTAATTGTAAAGTTGATGGGGTGGATTACATTATTCCTGGGAATGATGACGCCATTCGTGCGATTAAGTTATATGCTGCTCACATTGCTGATGCAATTTTGGAAGGTAAGGAAAGTGTTCGTGTCATGACAGGAAGTGGCAATGAAGATGATTTTGTTGAAGTGGATGAGTCAGGAAAGGTTACTGAAAAGGAAGCAGCCTCTAAAGCTAAGCCAAAACAAAATGTAACCGTTAAGAAAAAAGCAGTCTCTAAGCTAGAGTCTGATGAAATTACTGTTGGTAATATTACCGACATTGAAGGTATTGGGCCCAAGTATGGGGATGCTTTGACTAAAGCAGGAATCCCGTCGGTAGAGCAGTTATTAGAACAGTGCGCAACACAAGGTGCTCGCGAAAAAATTGCGGAATCTACTGGTCTGAATCAGAAGTCTCTTGAGCGATGGGTAAAGATGAGTGATTTTTTCCGCTTAACTGGAGTTCAAGGTAATGAGGCAGAATTACTTGAGGTGAGTGGGTATAACAATATCGCTGATCTTGCGGCAGCATCACCCGCCGATGTTTTGTCAAAATTACAAGCTACCAATGAAGCAAAATCACTAGCGCCAAGCGTGCCTGAAGAGTCTGTAATTGAGTCTTGGATAAATGAGGCAAAAACTTTGCCAGCTAAATTGACAGACTGAAAATAAATTTCATAGTTTAATTAATAATTTGGAAGATGTAATGCAAGTAACAGCAAGTATGGTGAAGGAGCTGCGTGAACGTACAGGCGCAGGAATGATGGAGTGCAAAAAAGCACTTACTGATGCATCTGGCGACATGGATGCTGCAATTGAGCAAATGCGCAAGTCAGGTCAAGCAAAAGCAGATAAAAAAGCAAGTCGAATTGCTGCGGAAGGTACCACAGCGATGGCAAATAATGGCAAGCAAGCTGCGATTATCGAAGTAAATTGTGAAACTGATTTTGTTGCTAAGGATGAAAAGTTTCAAGCGTTTGTCGATCAACTCGCAGAATTAGTGTTAAGTAGTGATTTCAGTTCAGTGGATGAATTGAACTCTGCTGAGATGTCTGATGGGCAGACTGTTGAGCAAACACGTTTAGAGTTGGTTTCTAAAATTGGTGAAAATATTCAGGTTAGACGTTTTGAAAAGTTATCTAGTGCATCAAGTGTTGCTAGTTATGCGCATGGAAAGCGTATTAGTGTGTTGGTGGATCATACAGGTAGTGAAGAATTAGGTAAGGATATTGCTATGCACGTTGCTGCAGCTAAGCCTCTATGTATTAGCGATAAAGAAGTGCCTGTAGATCTTTTAGATAAAGAAAGAGATATTGCTAAGGCGCAAGCAGAGGCAAGCGGCAAACCTGCTGAGATTATCGAGAAAATGGTTGCAGGTAAGATTAATAAATACCTAAAAGAAAATACTTTACTTGGCCAGGTTTTTATCAAGGATGACAGTCTTACTGTGGATAAATATCTATCAGCCTCCAATGCAGTTGTAACTAAATTTATTCGCTATGAGGTTGGTGAAGGTATTGAAAAGAGGTCAGAAAATTTTGCGGATGAGGTTCAAAAACAAATCGATGATATGAAAGATAAAGGGTAAACTAATTCACTATAAAAAGGGGCTTTGCCCCTTTTTTTATGTCTATAAATAAATACAATTAATTTAGATATGTCAGATAAAAAACCAGTATATAAGCGTATTTTGTTGAAGTTAAGTGGTGAAGCGCTAATGGGTAAATATGATTATGGTATTGACCCAGAAATTATTACTCGGATTGGAACAGAAATTGCGCATATTAGTAAATTAGGAGTTGAGGTAGCAATTGTAATAGGTGGCGGCAATATATTTCGTGGTGCAGGGTTGGCACAAGGTGGCATGGATCGTGTTACCGCTGACCATATGGGAATGCTGGCAACGGTTATGAACAGTTTGGCATTGCAAGATTCTTTGGAAAATTTAGGTGTTTACTGCCGCGTGATGTCTGCAGTTAAAATAAATCAAGTTTGTGAAGATTACATACGTAGGCGTGCTGTGCGTCATCTAGAGAAGGGGCGAGTTGTGGTGTTTGCGGCCGGCACGGGTAATCCGTTTTTTACTACTGACTCTGCAGCAAGTTTAAGAGCTTCAGAAATTAATGCAGAAATTATGCTTAAAGCAACAAAAGTAGATGGCGTCTATGATGATGACCCACAAAAAAATCCAAATGCCAAGCGATATGATCAGATCAAATATGATGACGCAATTCAACAGAAATTAGGTGTAATGGATGCAACCGCCTTGGTGTTATGTCGGGATAACAAAATTCCTCTGAGAGTATTTAATTTATTTTCTGAAGGCGACTTAACAAAAATTGTGCAAGGTGAAAATATTGGTACAGAAGTTATAGGAGCGTAAAGCATGATTGAAGATATAAAAAACGATGCTAAACAACGGATGCGTAAAAGTATAGACGCTTTATTAAATGAATTATCAAAAGTTCGCACGGGTCGTGCAAATGCAAAGCTACTCGACCATGTGATGGTGGATTATTATGGTAATCGTGTACCTATCAATCAGGCAGCAACAGTAGCGGTAGAAGATGCGCGCACGCTAGCCGTCACACCATGGGAAAGCAATCTTGTGGGTGATATAGAAAAAGCAATTATGAGTTCTGATTTAGGCTTGAATCCTAATACATCGGGTACAATTATTCGTATAGCTATGCCACCACTTACAGAAGAGCGTCGCAAGGATTTGGTAAAGGTTGTGAAAAGTGAGGCTGAAAAAGGTCGCGTAGCAATTCGTAATATTCGTCGTGATGCTAATGCAGATTTCAAGGATCTATTAAAAGAGAAAGAAATTTCTCAAGATGAAGATCATCAAGCACAAGATGAAATCCAAAAAATGACAGATGAATTCATTGCTGAAATTGAAACTATTTTGGCGCAAAAAGAAAAGGATCTTATGGAGGTCTAAGTAAATACAGGTTACTGCTGAGACGTTCTAAAAATTCAATTCTTTATTTTATCATTTCCCTACTCGATACATTTAGTTAAATGTCTGATGAAAATATCCCAAACCATGTTGCAATTATCATGGATGGCAATGGTAGGTGGGCGAAGCAACGTAAATTGCCACGTACTGCTGGACATAGAGAGGGTGTAAAAGCTACGCAAGAAATAATCAAGGCAAGTGGGGAGGCTGGAGTTAAATACTTAACGTTATTCGCTTTCAGTAGCGAGAATTGGAACAGGCCTAAGTCTGAAGTTTCAGCGCTAATGGATTTATTTATGCGTTCTTTGAAAAATGAAGTGAATAATTTGGCTGAAAATGGTGTGCGATTAAAATTTCTAGGTGATACCAAGGCTTTTTCAAAAAAACTTTTTCAGCAAATCCAAATGTCAGAAGAGATGACATCAGATAACGATAAGTTGTACCTGAATATTGCGGTTAATTATGGTGGTAAGTGGGACATTCTGGAAGCGACTAAGAAGTTGATACAAGCAGTTCAAGACGGAAAACTATCCGTTTCTGATATAAAAGATACTGACTTGGATAATAAGCTTGCAACACAAGATATGCCGGCGCCTGATTTATTTATTCGCACAGGTGGTGAGCAACGGTTAAGTAATTTTTTGCTATGGCAACTTGCTTATGCCGAGTTATATTTTTGTGAAGCATTATGGCCTGACTTTTCGCCCTCCGAGCTCAATAAAGCTTTTAAGTCTTTTGCTACTAGGCAAAGAAGGTTTGGAAAGACACAAGAGCAAATTGAAGAATAATTTATGTTAAAGCAAAGAATTTTTACAGCACTAATATTGGGTGCTTTAATTATATTCGCAATATTTAAATTGCCAACACCAGTTGTAGCATTCATGTTTGCTATTGTTACTTTGGTTGGCGCCTGGGAATGGTCGTCTATGGTTGGTGCGAATACAGTTCTGAAAAAAGTTTTGTATCTGTTGTTAGTAGGTATGACTATTCTACTTATAGAAATTTTTATAGAACAAGAATCTAAATACACAATCCTATTTGTAGCAAGTCTATGGTGGTCAGGAGTCACTATCATGCTGGCGATGTATAGGGGAGAATGGTTGAATTCAAATTTCTTAGGGAAACTTTTGAAATATTCAGGTTTTATCGTATTGATACCAGCATGGTTAGCCCTTGTGATGTTGCATAAGCAAAGTCCCGAAATGCTAATGTTTTTATTAACTATTATTTGTATGGCGGATATCTCTGCTTATTTTACGGGTAAGCGATTTGGTAAGAATAAATTGGCTCCTGAATTGAGTCCAGGCAAATCTCGAGAAGGTGTTTTAGGTGCACTTCTATCATCTATTGTGCTTGCCGTGATTGGTTTGCAACTATTTACAATTAATAAACCGCTTTGGCCATACTTTATAATTCTATGTGTAGTGGTAGCCTTGATTTCTGTTGTGGGTGATTTGTATGAAAGTTTGTTAAAGCGTAAAGCAGGCGTGAAAGATAGTGGTACTATTCTACCTGGGCATGGTGGAGTGCTGGATCGTATTGATAGTATTACTGCAGCTGCGCCGGGATTTGTGCTTGGATTATCATGGATTTGGACAGACAGCGGTATCGGATAATTTACTGTAAATAAATACTAGAATGAAAACAGTTTCAATATTAGGTGCGACAGGTTCGGTAGGGGTAAGTACGCTAGATGTTATTGAGCGTCATGTAGACCAATTTTCAGTGGTTGCGCTAACTACTAATCAAAATATCGACCTTCTGTACGATCAATGTATAAAATTCCGTCCTAAATTGGCTGTGGTGGCAAATGTGGAGCATGCTGATAAGTTCATTGCTAAATTTAAAGGTGAATCTTATATGCCTGAGTTGGCTAGTGGTCAAGATGGCTTAAAACTTGCCGCTAGTATGGCTGAAGTTGATTGTGTGATGGCGGCTATAGTAGGTGCAGCGGGATTGCCAGCCACTTTGGCAGCGGCTGCGGCAGGTAAGCATATAATGCTTGCGAATAAAGAAGCATTAGTCATGTCTGGCGATTTGTTAATGAGCCTTGCTAAACAAAATAATTCACAATTACTTCCAATTGATAGTGAACATAATGCTGTATTTCAATGTCTACCTGTTGGTAATGATACCTGTGAAATAGAAAAAATAATTCTTACTGCTTCAGGAGGACCATTTTTAACCAAGACATTAGCGGAATTTGAAAATATTACTCCTGAAGAAGCCTGCGCACATCCAAACTGGGACATGGGTAAAAAAATATCAGTAGACTCCGCAACTATGATGAATAAAGGTTTGGAATTAATTGAAGCTTGCAAGCTTTTTAATGTAAACGTTAAAGATATTGAAATAGTGATTCACCCTCAGTCAATAATCCACTCGTTGGTTGCATACCCAGATGGATCCATGCTCGCACATATGGCGTATCCAGATATGCGAGTGCCAATTGCGCATGCATTAGCTTGGCCGAAGCGAATTAGTTCTGGTGTAGATGTGTTAAGTCTAACGGAAATTGGGGCATTAGAGTTTTCCAAGCCTGATTATGATCGATTCCCCTGTTTGAAGCTTGCATACGATGCAATGGATGCGCAACAAAGTGCGACAACAGTATTAAATGCTGCAAATGAAATCGCTGTTGATTCTTTTTTGAAAGAAAAAATTCGTTTTACAGATATTTCATTAGTCATTGATGCAACATTGCAAGACATCGAACATGTTGTAGTAGATGAATTAGATGTGATTCTAGAAAAGGATCAGCAAGCGCGTATTTTCGCGTGTAGCTTTATACGTGATTCGTTAACAAGGCATTAATTTATGCAATTTTTAACTTATATACTTGCGTTTATTGCGGCAATTGGAATCATAGTGACTGTACACGAGTTTGGCCACTATTGGGTAGCAAAAAAACTCGGTGTAAAAGTCTTGCGATTTTCTGTTGGGTTTGGAAAACCTCTTTTTTCAAGATCAAGAGGTGCGGATAATACAGAGTATGTTTTAGCAAGCATTCCTCTAGGTGGTTACGTAAAAATGCTCGATGAGCGCGAAGGTGAAGTAAGTGCAAGCGAAGTTCATCGAGCATTTAATCGGCAAAATGTATGGAAACGATTTGCCATTGTTTCAGCAGGGCCAATGTTTAATTTTATTTTTGCAGTGTTTGCTTATTGGGTTACGTTTATTACAGGTGTCGATGGTATCAAACCAACCATAGGTGATATCGAGCCAGAGAGTATAGCTGCGGTTGCTCAAATAGAGCCAAAAGATACGTTTACTCATGTTGAGGGGCATGCAGTTAAAACATGGCAGCAAACTACTATTCAAATGTTAAATGGTGCATTAAAAAACGGTTCCGTGAATGCAACACTTAGTCGAGAAGATCAATCACAGAAAACAGTCATTCTGGATTTAAACGATACTAAACAATTATTAGCTGAAGGTAATTTGCTAGAAAAAATCGGAATAACACCATGGCGTTATCAATACCAAGCTAGATTTGGAGAAATTAAAAGTGGTGTAGCCAATGATGCGGGTATAGATGATGGTGATAAAGTCATCAGTGTTGATGGAAAAGAAGTTAGTACTTGGGTGGAATTGGTCAAATATATTCAACAGCGTCCTGAGATACCTATTAATATGCTGCTTGAAAGAGCAGGTGAGCAGCTAGTGGTTGAAGTTACGCCAAGTGCTGACAATGTGGATGGAGAAATCGTGGGTCGAATAGGTGCATACCCATATATAGATGAGGGGCAACTAGAAGCTCAAAAAGTGCTGGTCCGTTATGGTCCAGTTGAGTCTTTTGGTAAAGGGCTCGCTAAAACCTGGGAAGTTTCTATTTTGACCCTTAAATTACTTTGGAAATTGGTAGTTGGCGAAGCATCATTAAAAAATATAAGTGGTCCGGTTACCATTGCTGAATATGCAGGGGTTTCTGCAGCAATAGGTTTTTCTGCATTCGTTGGAGCATTGGCAATAATTAGTATTAGTATTGGTATACTCAATCTATTGCCTATTCCGGTACTGGATGGCGGGCATTTGTTCTATTACATGATCGAGATGGTCAAGGGTAGTCCAGTATCTGAAAAATTTGAGGCGGCTGGTCAGAGACTGGGTATTGTTATGTTAGCAGGGTTAATGAGCCTGGCATTTTATAATGATATTCAGCGCCTGCTACAATAAATAATCAAAGAAAAAAATATAAAATAATATGGCATCATTTCATATCAAGCGGCTTTTGCTCGTTTGCATTTTTGTAGTTACTTGTTCCCCCGTAATGGCAGAGAAGTTTCGACTGCAAGATATTCAAATTGAAGGATTAGAAAGAATAGAAGCGGGTACTGTATTTACATATTTGCCTGTAAAAGTTGGAGATGAGCTGGATGAGGATAATACGGCTAACATTGCACGAGAACTTTATAAGTCAGGATTCTTTAATGATATTCAGTTACGACGTGAAGGCAATATATTGGTTGTAACAGTAAAGGAAAAACCAGCAATTGCGAGTATCAATTTTGATGGCAATAAAATTTTGGATGATGAACAGTTAACAGAAGTATTAACAAATGTCGGTATTGCAAACGGTCGTGTTTTTAATCGATCGGTTTTAGAAAGACTTGAGAATGAATTAATTCAACAATACTTTGCTTTTGGAAAATATGGAGTAAATATTGACACACAAGTCCGTGAGCTTGACAGGAACAGAGTAGATGTTGGTATACAAATAGTCGAAGGTGATGCTGCAAAAATAAAACAAGTTAAGGTTGTTGGAAATACTATTTTTGAAGAGGAAGATCTAATTGATGATTTTGAATCTGGGCTGAAACCTTGGTATAAATTTTGGGGGTCACGCGACCGATACGAAAAGCAAAAATTAGAAGGTGATATAGAGATCTTGCGTTCTAAATATTTAGATGAAGGTTATTTGAAATTTGATGTGCCATCTACCCAGGTTTCTATCAGTAATGATAAAGAAGATATTTTTATTACTATTAATGTTGATGAGGGTGAGCAATATACTATTGATGAGGTAAAGCTTGCTGGGAAATTGATTTTTCCTGAGGAAGAGATGAGGGCGCTTGTTGATTTAGAAAAGGGCGATACATTCTCTCGAGCAAAAATTGTAAATTCTACTGAAGCAATTTCGCGAAGACTAGGCGATAAAGGTTATGCCTTTCCGAATATTAATCCTGTACCAAATGTGGATGAAGAAACCAAGAAGGTAGATTTAACTTTTTTTGTTGACCCAGGCAAACGTATATATGTGCGCAGAATCAATTTTACAGGACATAAAACAACGCGCGATGAAGTGTATAGGAGGGAATTGCGGCAAATGGAAAGTGGCTGGTATTCACAGACAAATGTTGAGTCTTCGCGTCGTAGAATACAACGACTATCTTATGTTGAGTCTGTAGAAATTGATACTCAACGAATTCCTGGTGTGGATGATTATGTTGATCTAAATATTGCTATTGAGGAAAGACTGGCTGGAAGCTTTAATGTAGGCGCAGGTTTTTCTGATAGTCAGGGTGTTGTCGCATCTACTAGTGTTAGTCAGGAAAATTTTCTGGGAACAGGCAAGACTGTTTCATTTAGAATCAATACTAGCCAAGTGAATACGGTCTACGGTGTTAATTATGTAAATCCGTATTATACGATTGATGGGGTGAGTCGAGGATTTGGGTTTAATTATGTATCAACTGAGGCAGAAGAAGCAGATATATCTGATTTTGATTCAGATCAATTTTCCTTGAGTGTTAATTATGGAATCCCTCTAACTGAAGTTAGCCGTATCGGGGTCATTGCACAGGTTAGACACACAGAGATAGATACAAATATTAATACTCCTTTGGAAGTGAACGATTTTTTGGAAGAAAATGGTGATGAATTCGACAGCCTTACACTGACTACTCGTTTCACTCATGACACGAGAAATCGAAGTTTATTCCCTAATAAAGGAAGTCGTCAAAATGCAAGTTTTGAGTTTTCTGTGCCAGGAAGTGACCTAGAGTTCTATAAGCTAAGTTATGAAAATACATTTTATTTCCCTTTTGGAGAGACTTTTACTCTGTCGTTGGGTAGCGAAATCGGTTATGGTGATCGGTATGGAGATACAACTGATCTACCATTTTTTGAGAAATTTCGTGCAGGTGGATTTGATTCAGTTCGGGGATATGAGTCAAACAGTTTAGGTCCGCGTGATTCATTTGATGATTCGTTTGGTGGTAATTTTATAACTGTAGCAAGAGCGCAAATTTTATTTCCTCCTCCTTTTCTGGAGAATAAGAGTCGAGCACGGTTAGCTTTATTTGTCGATGCAGGAAATGTGTTTGCAGAATTCGATGATTTTGAGTCTGGTGATATACGTGGTTCAGCGGGTTTAGGTTTAAGTTGGGTAACTGGTCTTGGCGGAATAAGCGCAGCAATATCTACGCCATTTAATGATCAAGAAGACGACGATACTGAAGCTTTCCAGTTTAATATAGGAACAACTTTTTAGGTCAGGAGAAACAATTTTTATGTCTAACAGAATATCGATAAGGATGATGCTGATTACGGTATTGGTAATACCGGTTACTGTGATGGCAGAGACAAAAATAGGTTTTGTTAATATGGTCGAACTTATGGAGAAATCACCACAAGCGGAAGAAGCTCGTAAAGGTTTAGAGTCTGAATTTTCTAATCGCGATAAAAAACTCACTGCGGTACGTGACGAAGTTTTAAAGCTCGAAGAGACTTTAAAAAATGACGGTCCAATTATGAATGATAAGAATCGCAGTGAGTTAGAAAAAAAGATCCTGAACAGGAAACGTGAATATAATCGTCAGCAAGATGAGCTAAGAGAGGACTTTAATATT
>CALAJL010000129.1 GCA_937922735.1 uncultured Gammaproteobacteria bacterium
AATATTATTGAATTTAATTATTTAACTATTTTTAATTTTAGAAATTATATTAGAAGTTGACTTTTCCTCCACAAAATCTATCACTTTAACTTCACCACCATTCTCAGATACCGTGCTCGCACCTACAATATCTTCAACTCGATAATCACCACCTTTAACTAAAATATCTGGCAAAATTGTCTTAATAAGCGCTTCAGGAGTTTCTTGATCGAATTGAACAACGTAGTCCACGGCTTGTAAAGCGGACAATACAGCCATCCTATCGTGTACATTATTAATTGGCCTTGAGGGTCCCTTATTGTCAACAACTGATTGATCCGAGTTCACCGCAACTATTAATACATCACCTAACTCTTTTGCTTTAGTCAGATACTCAACATGACCTGCATGCAAAATATCGAAGCATCCATTCGTCATAACAATATTCTTTTCATTTAGACGAAGTTGTTTAATATTCTCCAGCAACTCATCAAGTGAAAGGACTTTATTGAATATCTGCCTAGATCTATTTAACTCTTTATCAATTTCATTTGTTGATACTGTAGCAGCACCAAGCTTTCCAACCACAACACTCGCAGCAGCATTTGCAATATTTACCGCTTCCTCAAACGAACATTCCGCTGCATAGGAAGCGGCTAAAACAGAAATGAATGTATCTCCCGCACCAGTCACGTCGAATACTTCTTTAGCTCGCGCCGGAATATTTACCGTCTTGCCTGACTTTTCTAACAAGGTAACGCCTTTCTCGCTTCTAGTAATAATTAATGCGCTTAAATTAAGATCATTCAGTAAATTTTGCCCTCTTTCTACAAGCTGCTGCTCATTAGCAATATTCCCTACCACTGAAGTAAACTCTGAATGATTCGGTGTAATAGCAGTCACATTTTTATATTTAGAAAAATCAGAACCTTTGGGATCAACAAATATACTTGTGCCCATCGCATTAGCTTTGTTAATTATATTAACAACTTCCTTTAATGCGCCCTTATTATAGTCAGACAATATAAGCACATTATATCTTTCCATCTCACCACAAACGATACTTGTTAGTTTGCTAACACTATTTTCAGAAAATTCACCTTCAAAATCTAAACGTATAAGCTGTTGATTACGACTCAGCACTCTTAACTTTGCAACAGTTTTTGCCAATGGTTCTCTAACACAACTAAGTTGTACATTCTCAATCTTTAATAAGTCTTCTAGGCGATCTGCCTCATTATCTTCACCTAACAATGCAGCCAGTGTACAACCACCACCCAACGCAGTAATGCTTCGAGCTACATTTCCCGCACCTCCCGGCCTTTCCGCCAAATCATTAATCAGCACAACAGGGACCGGTGCCTCGGGCGAAACTCTTTGCGTACTGCCATTCCAGTATCGATCTAACATTAGATCACCTGCAACGAGAATATTGACTTTGGAATAATCTGGCAGTGTAGTTGGCATTATTTGCATACTCTCTTTTCTGCAAGCAAATGGATGCTACTAATATAAACGAGGTTAAAAATTAAAAAGATAGAAATGGTATTGTTTGTTAACCATGTATTTGTAAGACCAAACAATAAATAACACGCCATGACAGTTAAACCGGATAAACAGTACAAACTAATCTCAGATGAATGTTTATATTCCGACAAAAACTTAAAATATATATAACTTGGAATCACACATACACATACTAAAAGTGCCGCAAGTCCAACCATTCCGGTTTCAGCTAATAAGTTGACATAAACATTATGTGGCGTTGATAACAATATAGGGTCCACAACCATTGTCTTTCCTGCATCCATCATTTGTTGCGCATCCAATGCATAATCACCTAGCCCTGTGCCTAAAATTGGTGATTGCAAAAAAATTAGCATGCCGACGAATACCATATGCACCCTCACCGCCCAAGAATCATGAAAATTTGCAACAGGATCCTCAATCAGCAACTTGATCTCAGCAAAACCTTTATGAAAGTGTTGGGCAACCGGAGAACTCGGATGAACAAAAATAAGCCCAACTAAAATAAGCACTCCTAGAATAATAAAAATACTTTTTTTGTCTAGTTTTCCTCGATAATAAAATAACAATAATGCAAAGAAAGGGAAAATCATTAACATTGCAGCTCGTGTGTGATTCAAGACGATTGCATAAAACACCAAACAAGTAACAAAAACACCCGCCGCAACGAACTTTCGATTATGCCTATAGGTAATCATTTGCAACCATAACAGCAAGCAAATCATCATCAACACAAACCCAAATCGCGTTGGATGCCTAACGCCATGAGGTCGCTCAATACCTAAAACATGAAACTGATATATCGCAACTAATGCCATTATGAAGCAACCCAAAATTAACCCCCAAGTTAACAGTGGTGCCAAGTGGATATTCGATTTTCTAATAAAAATATATAACGGTATAAACAACAAATATCTTACATATTTCTCAAATGACCCTACGCTTTCTGAAAAATCTTGTGCATTAATCAAACTCAAGCCAATACAAAATACAAATACAGCAAAGCCAATTAACAAATTTTTCTCATTCTGGCTTAATGTATTCTTACCAAACCATGCTCCAATGAGACCAATTAATGATAAAAAATAGTAAGAAGCACTTGCACCGGAATGCACGGTTACTGCAATAGAAGGAAGGACAAATACAATTACACAAACAGGCAAGAGATACCAAGCTGGTATCTTTTGAAGCACACTACTTTCAGACATTTATATGTATTAAATAATTTGTGTTAGCACTTCATTGTGCAATATGTAAGCCATGTGTCGTCATAAGTATGGCGACCATAAACCGAATCAAAATACATAGCTTGTAGTTTTGTTGTGATTTCACCACGAACACCTTCGCCTATCGTACGATTATCTAATTCTCTAATAGGTGTAACTTCAGCAGCAGTGCCAGTAAAAAATGCTTCATCTGCAGTATACATTTCATCACGGGTTATGCGTTTCTCAATCACTTCTAAATCAAGTTTAGCCGCGAGTGTAATAATTGTTTTACGTGTAATTCCATCCAGCGCAGAAGTTAATTCTGGTGTATATATTTTACCTTTCTTAATGATAAATACATTTTCACCACTACCTTCTGCAACAAAACCATCAACATCTAATAACAAAGCTTCATCATAACCATCATGCAAAGCTTCATTTAATGCCAACATTGAGTTCACATAATTACCATTTAGTTTAGCTTTACACATAGAAACATTTACATGATGACGTGAGTAAGAGGAAGTCTTTACTCTGATGCCATTTCTCATATTATCTTCACCGAGGTACGAACCCCACTCCCATGCTGCAACGATACAATGTGTTTTTAAGTTATCCGCTCGCAATCCCATACCTTCCGAGCCATAAAAGCACATTGGTCTCATATAGCCATATGTCAGCTCATTTTTATTTACCACATCGATTTGAGCTTGATTAATTTCTTCTGGTGAGAATGGCATAGGCATGCCAATTATTTTTGCTGAATTGAAGAGCCTTTCAGTATGATCATGTAATCTAAAAATTGCTGTACCTTGTTCTGCCTCGTAGGCTCGCACACCTTCAAACACACCTGCCCCATAATGCAGTGTGTGAGTAAGCACGTGAGTCGTCGCATCACGCCATGGCACGAACTCACCGTCGTACCAAATCCATCCATCTCTATCAGACATTGACATCTGAACATCACTCCCTAAATTGCTACTAAAAAACTTATTTTACAAATATGCAGAGCTGCATTGTAAATTAAGTCGTATCTGAGTGTAACAGACTTGCCCAATATTTTTGCACAGCGCTGCGTTCATTTGTAAATAGACTCGCATCTACTGTTTCAGGCAAAAGCCTCAAACTCAGTTGATGCAAATATTTGCGGTATTTAAGGTAAATTTCCTTCAATTCATTAACAGCAGTACGCTGCAGAACACCCACTTCAGCACAGGCATCCAGAACTCTAATATTATCGGTATGCTCACAAATTTTTGGGTATTTACTCGCATTGCTTAGTACGAGAAATTGGACAATAAATTCAATATCAATTAGTCCTCCCATATCTTTCTTGATATTAAATCCCTTTGCTGACTTGGTCTGATTTGAATCTAGCATTTTATTTCGCATATCACGTATCGAAGATCGGACCTCTTCGAGGTTTCGTAAATGGCATAATACCTTATGCCTAATTCTTGCGAACTCATCGTTGAGCATCACACTTTTTGTAATTGCACGTGCACGCACAAGTGCCTGATGTTCCCAAAGCCATGCATCGTTAAGTAAATAATGCTCATAAGCGTTGACTGTAGTAATTATAGGCCCAGAAGCACCATGGGGCCGTAACCGTAAATCGGTATCAAACACCTTGCCACCAGCAGTAACCGTCGAAAGTATATGAATGACTTTCTGAACTAAGCGTGTGAAAAAAATATCGTTATGAATCTTTTTAGGCACATCACCTTCACCTCCGGATGTCTCACAATGATCACCTATACTATTATGCAAAAATACAATATCTAAATCTGAACCATACCCCAACTCTAAGCCACCTAGTTTGCCGTATTCTACAATCAAAATGTCGGGCACATAAGATTGACCATTTGATACGCAACTCGGCTTACCATACTTTTCTACCAACTCAATGTAAGCATGCTGAACCGCACTGTTCAGACATACTTCAGCCAACCAAGATAAGTGGTCACTCACCTTCATGATTGGATAGTCTTGCGCAATATCAGCAGCCGCAATTTGAATCAATTGCGAATGTTTAAATTCACGCAAACCCTCCATGTATTCTTCCAATCCATCATCAAGATTCGTCAAACTAGCCATCAACTGCTCCTGCATATCATCCATACCAGGAGGATCATTGGAGTGATCTATACTTAACACTTCATCAAGTAATAATGGATGCGTAGCAATATATTGAGAAATCCATGGACTGTTTTGCATTAATATAAAAAGTGTTGCGAGCTTATTTTTATTCTCAAGCAGCAAGGAGATATAGGTTGATCGCTGCACTATATTTTTCAGTACACGTAAGAAACGATTAAATACAATTACCGGATCATCAAATTGTAACAACTGCTGCAAGAACATAGGCACAAACTTATCTAGCCGACTCCTTCCAATAGGAATAAGTTTTTGCACAAGGCTACTTTGCGAAAATTTATATAATTGCTCATATATATGTTCTGCATCATTTACAAAATATTGTTTTAATATCTTTAAACCATATTCTCTTTCATCTATTTGTTTCCATAGATTTTCAAACTCATCTAGCTTATCTTCTTGACGCTCAACCAAATTCTCTGCATGCAATAATGACTGATAAACAGCATTAACGATTCCGGCATGTTTTTCATATTCAGCATAAAACGTTTGCCAATCGTGCATACCTAATAAATTGGCATAATGTAGTTGCTGTTGCTTTCCAACCGGCAAAGTATGAACTTGCTGATCCTCTCGAAGTTGCAGACCATTCTCTGCCTTACGTAAAAATAAATACGCCACTGTCAAATCATCACACCACTTCTCGCTGATTAGTCCTTGCGAAAGCAACTGCTGCAAGGCCTTTATGGTAGATCCTGTGCGCAGAGCGGTATCCTTGCCCCCATATATGAGCTGAAACATTTGTGCGATAAATTCAATTTCACGTATTCCACCAATACCAATTTTTAAATTCTCTTTCGCAGCATCTTGGCTCGCTTTTACATCAATAAGTGACTTCATTTCACGTAAAGATTGAATCGCACCATAATCAAGATAACGACGATATATAAACGGAGTCACATCTATGAGAAATTGCTCACCTGCTTTTCGGTTACCCGCCACAACACGAGCTTTCATCCACGCATAGCGTTCCCAATCTCTGCCATGGGATTGAAAATATTGATCGATTGATTGAAAACTAGGAATTAAAGCACCAGAATTACCAAATGGTCTTAGCCTTGTATCCACCCTAAAAACGAAACCATCTTGAGTTTGTTCTGAAAGAACTTTAATAAATAATTGTGCGACTTTTAAATAAAGCTCTGCAATCTGGCCATCATGCTCTTCTAATAACTCTCCTTCTTCAGAATAAGAAAATACAATATCAATATCTGAAGAAAAGTTAAGTTCCCTACCCCCAAGCTTTCCTAATGCAAAAATAACAATATTTTGCGGCAGGTTTTCCACACTACTATTCTCTCTTACTTTAGATTTTTGCCAGGCAAAGCACCACTGCAATACTTCTTCACTGCATGCTTCGGCAAAAAAACTCAACTCAGCGAGTGTTTGTTGTACACTTGCATAATCCTGAAGATCTCGCCAAGCTATTCTTGCAAACTCTGTAACTCGTATTCGACGTAATTGTTTTTGTAACTCTTCAACACTATTTAAATTTATTACTGCTTTATTCAATAAACGACGATACCTATCTAGATCAAAATTTATTTCGAGCCCGCCAGTAACCAATAGCGATTCCAACCATTGTGGCTCAGAAACACACACTCGCTTTATAAACGGGCTTGCATACCAAACTTTTAACAATTCATCTTTCTGTTCAATAACGTTTGAATTGTCATTGAGCACAAGTTGTAGAGCTTCAAATTCTCGTTGGAGCTTAGATATTTCTTTTTCAGGGATAGACTTATTCACTTAAGAGCACAATAACCATCAGTACATTCATTCTAACCAGTTCATACGCCATGAAGTGAATAAACCTAAGCAATTGAGATATTCTAAATGCTAATGAGAATAGGTATCATTAATATTATGATTAAACCATTCTTTTAGTATGGTTATACAAAACTTAATTCTTGGTGAACAAATGAATAAGCGTTATCTGATTAAATTAAAATCTGCCATTGTTCTGAGCATGTTATTTTTTGCCTCATTTGCAAGCGCCGCCGAGGTAAATATTTATTCTGCAAGAAAAGAAGACCTAATCAAACCCATACTTGAGAAATTTACCCAGCACTCAGGCATCGAGGTTAATCTCATTACCGGCAAAGCGGATGCTTTATTACAACGCTTAATCAGTGAAGGTAGAAATAGTCCTGCAGATATTATCATTACAACCGATGCGGGTCGTTTATACCGTGCCAAAAATGCAAATATCCTGCAAACAATACAATCTGATATTTTAGAATCCTCAATCCCTGAACAATATCGCGACCCTGATGGCTATTGGTTTGGATTAACTCTACGAGCACGACCTATTGTTTATTCATTCGATCGCGTTAAGCCTGAACAACTTTCAACTTATGAAGCATTAAGCGACGTTAAGTGGAAAAATAAAATTTGCGTTCGTTCATCAGATAATATTTATAACCAATCATTAGTTGCCTCTTTACTTTCACATGCAGGTGAAGAAGAAACATATAAATGGACAAACTCATTTGTAAAGAACTTTGCTAGGCCGCCACAAGGTGGGGATCGAGATCAAATAAAGGCCGTAGCCGCGGGACAATGCGACGTTACCCTAGTGAATAATTACTATCTGGGCAAAATGCTGACCTCTAAAAATGAAGTTGAAGTTGAGGCTGCTAATAAAGTAAAAATTTTCTGGCCAAACCAAAATGATAGAGGTGCCCATGTAAATATAAGTGGTGCAGCTATCTCATCCTCATCGAAAAACAGAACCGAAGCCATCAAATTATTGGAATTCTTAGTAAGCGACGAAGCGCAACAATGGTATGCGGAAAAAAATCTAGAATACCCTATCAAACCAGGCATACAACCAAGCGAAACTTTACAGATATGGGGAGAATTTAGAGCTGATTCATTAAATTTAAACAAGCTTGGCGAACTAAATGCCGAAGCCGTGATGGTCATGGATCGAGCGGGCTGGAAATAAATCACTACAATCAAAAAGTAGAACCAGTACTGCAGATGTCTTATGGAAGATACTCATAACATCAACGATAAAAAAACGTTGTTGCATAATTATTTGCGACAAAAAAACAATTTTGGATGGGTTGCTGGAACTGTCTTTATTTCTTTATTGATTAGCATTCCTGTCCTCACTATTCTTTCATCAATTTTTCTGCCAGGTAGCGAAGTTTGGCAACATCTTAAATCAACTGTTCTCTCAGAATATGTAAAAAATTCACTCTTACTAGTTTTTGGCGTGAGCCTAGGGACTCTTATCATCGGCATCTCTACTGCTTGGTTATGTAGCGTATGCGAGTTTTCCGGACGCAAAACTTTAAGCTGGCTACTACTTTTACCCTTGGCTTTTCCGCCTTACATCATTGCTTATACTTACACAGGATTATTAGACTTTGCGGGACCATTGCAGAGTTTTTTACGTACATCATTCGGTTGGCAGTATGGTGAATATTGGTTCCCAGAGATCAGATCATTAAATGGTGCGATAACCATGTTGTCACTTGTTCTATATCCCTATATTTATTTACTCACACGAACAGCATTCTCTGAGCAATCAGCAAGCTTTCGTGAAGCAAGTCATATACTAGGCATAGGTGTGACCAACACCTTTCTTAAGGCAGCCTTACCATTGGCAAGGCCAGCCATCATCGCTGGTTTAACACTAGTGGCAATGGAAACATTAGCTGACTACGGTACTGTTCATTATTTTGGTGTACCCACTTTTACCACTGGCATTTTTCGCACTTGGTTTGGCTTAGGTGACCGAGTAGCTGCAACACAACTCGCCAGCCTACTATTACTATTCGTCTTTGTAGTAATCATCATCGAGCGAACCATCCGACAGAAAGAGAAATACCAAAATCTCTCAAACTCACAAAAAAAGTGGCGCTATCATTTATCAGGCAGCAAAGCCGTGCTAGCCATTTTTATTTGCTTACTTCCAATCACATTTGGATTTATCATTCCTGCATTACAACTATTTTTTTGGGCATTAAAAACTGCACCAGAAATAATAAATAGTTCTTTTTTTGAGTTAATTTTTAATACCGTCAGACTCGCATTAATGGTCGCCATACTTGTAGTGCTAATTGCAACTTTTCTTGCATATGGAAAACGCATTAGCACTCACTTCATTGTTCCCTACAGTGTAAATACAAGTGCAATGGGTTATGCCATTCCTGGAATCATCATAGCAGTCGGTGTGCTTTTGCCCTTTGCATGGTTCGACAACACGCTGGATACTTGGCTTACAAATTCCTTTGGGTTATCCAGCGGCTTATTATTAACTGGCACATTAGCAGCGTTAGTCTTTGCACATGTAGTACGCTTTATGGCGATCGGACTAAACTCTGTAGATGCGAGTCTTGCAAAAATTAACCACAATATTGATGATGCTGCACAATTACTAGGGCACAAATCATTTGATCGTTTCTTTTGTGTGCATCTTCCACTAATTCGCAGCGGTGTATTAACTGCTGCACTGCTCGTATTTGTTGAGGTAATTAAGGAATTACCCGCAACATTAGTATTACGACCCTTTAACTTCAACACTCTTGCCGTACGTACTTATGAGCTTGCTTCAGATGAACGATTAGCAGATTCTGCTTGTAGTGCATTACTAATTGTTGCAGTGGGTATTTTGCCTATTTTAATTTTAAATCGATCGATCAGTAAGAGCCTGTAAGACCTAAACCTGGCCATGAATAAACATAATATGATTCCTAGACTTGATATACGCAAACTAACTGTCGAGCTGCAAGGCAAAAAAATATTGCAAGATGTTTCACTGCAATTACAACATGGACAAATTGGTTCAATACTAGGTCCCAGTGGCTGCGGGAAAACCACCCTATTAAGATCACTTGCTGGATTTCAGCAAATTACGAGTGGTGAGATTTATGTGCACGACAAACTCTTTAGTAAACCAGGTTACTCATTAGCCCCTGAAAATCGTCATATCGGCATGATGTTCCAAGACCTGGCATTATTTCCTCACTTAACCGTTGAACAGAATATTTCTTTTGGACTTAAAACACTTTCTCAACTTGAACAACAATCAAGAACCAAAAATGTGTTAGAGCTGACGGAACTCGATCAACAAGAAAAAAAATATCCGCATCAATTGTCAGGCGGGCAACAACAACGTGTAGCTTTAGCTCGCGCATTAGCACCTAAACCTAGCATTCTTTTACTCGATGAACCTTTTTCAAGCCTAGACCCCGATTTAAGAGAACAAGTCGCTACTCAGGTACGAAAAATTCTAAAACATGAAAATGTCACCGCTATCCTTGTCACCCATGATCAACACGAAGCATTTGCCATGGCGGATGAAGTTGGAGTAATGGAAAAAGGAACTATCGCTCAATGGGACAGCGCTTATAATATTTATCACCAACCTAAGACACGCTTTGTTGCTGACTTTGTCGGACTTGGGAGCATGATTCCAGCCACAGTAGTAGATAACGAAACACTTGAAACTGAATTTGGCAAAATTTCAGGAGAACTTAGCAACAAATTTTCAATCGGTGACCAAGTTGATCTGCTGTTACGTCCAGATGACATACCACATGATGACAGTAGTCACATCACTGCATTAGTTGAAGAAAAACGTTTCCGCGGAGCTGAATTTTTATATAAATTACGCCTACAAAGCGGTAATGAAGTGCTTTGTTACGCACCCAGTCATCACAACCATACTATTGGCGAACCAATTGGTATCAAACTAGATCTTGAGCATTTGGTCGTATTCCCACAAGAAATCTAACGCAAAAATTCTTATTCAAGATTCTTTCAAGCACTTAGCAGACAATCATTAAATTGGACTTGACCTTCTGAGTATAAACCACAACAATATTAGGGAAGATGCTAACTACTAGAGGAGTCAAGCATGAGACTTAGTAAATCCATAATTTACCTTTTAATAATTTCATTTATATTTATACAAATATCACCTGCATTTGCTGGCATAGTTGGAACTGATAGCTACTTATCTGAACAAACTGCACAACAGGATCGTGAAGATTTGCGTGCTCTTATGTCACGCGACGAAGTACGTTCATTATTAGAAACCAACGGTCTTACAGTTGAAGAAGCACAAGCACGTGTTGATTCTTTAACTGACAAAGAAGTAAGCCAGATGGCAGAAAAATTTAATGAATTACCAGCCGCCGGTGACGCGGCAGTTGTTGTTCTTGTGATCGCTTTAGTAGTAATCATTCTTGAACTTGCTGGTATCACAGATATCTTTACAGGCATTTGATCACGTACAAACTATGTAAAATATTGGAAAATACCCGCAACCTTGCGGGTATTTTTTTGTGCTTAGCTTTATTCGCCGCGTGCGTTGCACCTCAGAGTAAGCAGCTAGAAATAGAACGTCCACGGGACCTGCCCACCAAAGCTTATATTAAAGAAGTACCTTTCTACTCTCAAAAACAATTTCATTGTGGGCCATCCACCTTAGCGATGGCGATGAATTTTTACGGGAAGAATTTAACACCTGAAGAACTTGCGAAAGACGTATTCACACCAGGGCGTAAAGGAAGTTTTCAAGCCGAAATGAAAGCTGCGGTTCGCAAACGAGGTATGACCGCCTATGAACTGACTCCTGAGCTTGTCTACTTACTCGCAGAAGTATCTGTGGGTCATCCCGTCATTATTCTGCAAAATAAATCTGTCAAATATTATCCAATCTGGCATTACGCACTGGTGATTGGGTACGACTTAGATAAAAGGCTAATCTATCTTCACAGTGGACTAAATAAAAATTATGCGGTCTCAATGAGCGTTTTTGAATTCACTTGGAAACGCTCTGATCGCTGGGCCATGGCTGTACTGCCTTCAAACACGTTACCCAATGACCGTAACTTAATTAATATATTGCAAGCAGCAGTAGACTTAGAAGAGGTAGGACAGATAGAAGCCGCCAACCAAACCTACCAAACCATCATTACACGTTGGCCAGAAAGCTTAGTAGCCATCATGGGTGCTGCCAACACACACTTAACCTTAGGCAACCCAGCAAAAGCCACATCGCTATACCTCAATGCGCGTGATTTAAACCCCACACGAGCAGACATATATAACAACCTTGCTTATAGTTTACTTAGACAATCTTGTTACCAATCATCTTTAGACTCGATAAGCTGTGCAATCTCATTAAAGCCCAACAATCCAGAATTTTTAGATTCACAACGAGAGATCACTCAATCCAAAAATAAATCCAACTTACAATCATGCCCAACTATTAGTTGCGGCGGCTCTTGACACTTTATCAATAATTTAAATAAAAAATTTCCCGCATAGGCTGACACCAATAGGTAATTGCATCTACACTATGCCAATTACAAATCCTACATGGTGTAACAGTGGCAAAACAAACTAGAAACAAACAACCAAGAAAGTATTCTTCTGTCGTAGTCGACGGAGTAGAACGCACACCTAGTCGAGCGATGTTACGTGCAGTAGGTTTTGAAGATGCAGACTTCAATAAACCGCAAATTGGCATCGCATCAACATGGAGCATGGTCACACCTTGTAACATGCATATTAACAAGCTCGCTGATGAGGCAGCCAATGGTGCTAATCAAGCAGGTGGTAAAGCTGTAATTTTTAACACCATCACTATTTCAGATGGCATTTCCATGGGTACCGAAGGGATGAAATATTCTTTAGTTTCCCGCGAGGTCATCGCCGATTCAATTGAAACCGTTGCGGGCTGTGAAGGATTTGATGGTGTGGTTACTATCGGCGGCTGTGACAAAAACATGCCAGGCTGTTTAATCGCACTTGCTCGCTTAAATCGTCCATCAGTATTTGTATACGGTGGCACGATCATGCCGGGAAATTATAACAACACAAAAGTTGATGTCGTTTCTGTATTTGAGGCAGTTGGACAACATGCTAAAAAAGAACTAAGCGACCAAGAACTCAAACAAGTCGAATCTACTGCAATACCTGGTGCAGGCTCATGTGGAGGCATGTATACCGCCAATACTATGGCCTCTGCAATTGAAGCTTTGGGCATGAGCTTGCCTAACAGTTCTGCGCAAAACGCAATTTCAGATGACAAACAAAACGATTGTATTGCTGCCGGCGAAGCCGTGATGAATTTAATTCAACACAATATCTTGCCTAAAGACATTATGACTAAAAAGGCATTTCAAAATGCAATCACGGTACTAATTAGCTTGGGCGGCTCAACGAACGCCGTGCTTCATATCATCGCGATGGCTCATGCCATAGGTGTAAAACTGTCCATTGATGAATTTACTCGCATAGGTAAAAAAGTTCCGGTACTAGCAGATCTGCGCCCAAGTGGAAAATATATGATGTCTGAACTTATTGAGATTGGTGGCATTCAACCATTGATGAAAATGTTGTTAAACAAAGGGCTATTACATGGGGAATGCATGACGGTTACGGGGAAAACGCTCTCGCAAAACCTAAAGCATGTTAAACCTTATCCTAAATCCCAAGATATCATCCATAGTTTTGACAACCCGATTAAAAAAGATAGTCACTTAGTCATTCTTTACGGCAACCTAGCTCCTGAAGGCGCAGTGGCAAAAATATCTGGCAAAGAAGGATTAAGCTTTACGGGTAAAGCACGTGTATTTGCGTCAGAAGAAAAAGCGTTAGAAAAAATTCTGGGAGGAGGTATCAAAAAAGGAGATGTAATCGTAATTCGCTATGAAGGACCACAAGGCGGACCAGGAATGCGTGAAATGTTATCGCCCACCTCTGCAATAATGGGTAAAGGTCTAGGTAAAGATGTTGCATTAATAACAGACGGTCGCTTCTCAGGCGGCAGTCATGGATTTGTGGTCGGCCACATCACACCAGAAGCCGCTGTAGGTGGCCCGCTTGCGCTGATCAAGAATGGTGATGAAATCACGATTGATGCTGTGAAACGTGAAATTAGTGTCAAGCTCTCTAAAAAAGAGCTCGCACAACGTAAAAAGAAATGGAAAGCACCTAAACCCCGTTATAAACGTGGGGTTTTAGCCAAATATGCTGCACAGGTGTCCTCAGCATCACAAGGTGCTGTGACAGATTAGCGATAACAACTACTTAAACATCCATTAATTAAACGTAAATCTATCTATTAAGCATAAATTGTCAGACGTGCAATAAGTAGATAGGATTGCCGATTCAAATTACTACCACTTTAGTATCACCACAAACTTTAAGGAGCTGTCGATGGCGGAATTACTCACAGGTAAAGCATTAGAAGAGGTCATAGAACGCAAAAACAAAATGCGTCGCGAAGCATATGACCGCCGTGCTGCACAAGAAAACAAAGAAGAAGTTAGCGCAAAAGCATGTGCAAATTTTATGGCTCTTCCTGAATACCAAAAAGCCAATGTAGCGATGTGGTATATCGATTGCCGCTCTGAAACTCGCACCAAAAATGAGTTACTAGCGGAAGTTGCGAAAGGCGAAAAGAAAATTATTGTTCCTTATTGCACAGAAGATGAAAACGGCGAAAACAAACTTGGCCTATGGTGGATGGAAAGTTTGGAAGAGATGGTAGTTGGTAAATGGGACATCCTAGAGCCACCAAAAGAATTATGGGGCAATCCTGAAAAAGAAGTAACTCCTGAGGAAATCGATATCATTATGGTTCCTGGAACTGGCTTCGACAAGAAAGGTGGTCGCATGGGCAATGGACAAGGATATTATGACCGTTTGCTGGAACAACTTCGCCCAGACTGCCCACTAGTTGCACTATGTTATGAGTCGCAATTATTTGATGAAATTCTAGTTGCACCTCATGACGTATACATGGATAAAGTAGTAACTGAAGATGGTGTCTATGAAGGCATAGGTAGAGGATAAGCAATGGCTGCAAAAATCGATGATACTTACGCAGAAGCGTTTAAAAGTCTCTATACAGAATTTTTAATCACGGCACGCGACCGCAAATGGTTGGACCATGCAGTGAATGCTGCTACAGGCAATGCATCAAGTTCTATCTTATGTGATTGTGAAGCGGGTATGGATCGCTATGTTGGCCCAGGTGGTGATGAGAGTTTCGATACTCCTGATGGTCGTCCCGGTGCAATTGTTCAACTTCACATTCCACGTTTTCGCAAAGATCGCGTAGAAGCATTAGAGAAGTCTGCATTAGTACGTATCAGTCAAAACGTAATGACTTGCCCGACCGCCTCGTGTTTCAACTTAGTAGATTCCGAAGAGTACTATCATATGGGCCGCAAAGTAGCTTACTTTGGCAACGGCTACCAAAAGCGCATTGAACGTTTTGGTCGCAAAATGTGGTGGATTCCAATCCTAGGCGGGGAATTTATTTTAGATCGTCGACTCGGATATGCAGATGGACTTATGGGCGGCAACCTTTGGTTCTTTGGTGATAGCGTTGATTCAGCACTACTTGCTGCAGAAAAAGGTGTGGAAGCTATCCTTCCAATGCCTGGCGTCATCTCTACTTTCCCAGGTGGCATCGCAGGAAGTGGTTCAAAAGCTGGTAGCAACTATGACTTCACCATTGCTAGCACGTACGAAAAATTCTGCCCCATGTTGCAAGATGATCCCACGGTTGAAGCAGGTTTACCGGAAGGTGTTAACTCTGTAATGGAAATCATCATGAACGGTCAAGGTATGCAACCGATCATTGATGCGACGCAAGCCGCGATCAAGGCCTCGGTAGATACACCGGGACTGATTATGATTTCTGCGGGTAACTACAATGGTAAATTAGGCAAGAGCTTTATTTATTTAGACCCAAGCAAACAACCCGCTGAGTAAATAAGTATTTGTTGTTCAAAAAAGCCGCTATTAATAGCGGCTTTCTTGTTTATGTATGATTAGTTTACGTTGGCCGCTATCCTAGACTAACGTTCTAAAGCATAATATTCAGATGACAACCGAATTTAAAAAAACCGCTGGTGGCGCAATCCTCATGGATGGCAATGCGGTGGCAGAAAAGATTCAATCCACTATATCTTATACCCTTTCAAAAAACCCTAATACAAAAGTCACTCTTGCTACCGTACTCATAGGAGACGACCCTGCTAGTAAACTCTATGTAGGCATGAAAGAAAAACGTGCTGCAGCCATTGGCATCCAATCCAAACATGTAGAGCTTGCAGGTGACATATCCATGTCACAAGCCAGTGAAGAAATTATCAAGCTTGCTAAAGACCCCAACATACACGGTATATTGATTCAGTTACCGTTACCCGAACAACTTGACACACATAAGATTATCGATCTACTACCACCCGAAAAAGATGTCGACGGCTTAAGTAAAAATAATCTTGGCAAACTTATGCGTGGTACATCTGGATTAGTACCCTGCACACCTCTTGGTGTAATGCGCATACTCGAACATTATGAGATAGAAACCAGTGGTAAACGTGCAGTAGTAATTGGACGTTCCACTTTAGTTGGACTGCCTCAAGTTTTATTACTCAGTCGCAAAGGCACTGACGCTACCGTTACCCTGGCACATTCTAGGACTAGTAACATTGCGGAGTTTACAAAATCTGCCGACATTGTGGTGGCTGCAGCAGGTATCGCTCATCTTGTTAAGCAGGAACACATCAAACCTGGTGCTAGTGTAATTGATGTCGGTGTTACGCGTACCGAGAATGGTATTCGTGGTGATGTTGATTTTGATGCGGTGCAATCTATTGCAGGTGCAATAACACCCATGCCTGGAGGTACTGGCCCAATGACCGTTGCTTGCTTACTTGAAAACACGTTATATGCTGCAAAGCTTCAAAACGTAATTTAGTCAAAAGCGTGTAGCACTCACAATATAATCGCGCTTAAAACACATTATCACCCCTGTACTACCCAACTCGTAATATGCAAATGGCTTGAGCCACTTTATGGCTTGTGGCAAGATGCTTGACCTTTCGCGCAACTTGCTTTGTGCGTAATTTAATTGGCAGTTCCGGCCAAATCAAATATAAACAATATGCATCGGAGCTACTCAATACTTAACGTTAACCACCACCTATAAGGGTTCCTTTGCTATGCCTGGTCAAAATTTATCTTATCCTGGAAGAAATTACTTGTTCTGTCCTGGCCCTACACATACACCTCAAGCCGTTCAGAATGCAATGATCTGTCCTCAAGAAGATCACCGTGCACCCGATTTTCCAGAACTCGTTAAGCCTTTATTACGCGATGTGAAAAAGATTTTCAAAACCACAAAAGGTACATGCTTTTTATTTCCTGCAACGGGCACCGCGGGTTGGGAAATTGCCTTAACAAATACCATGTCGCCGGGCGATAAAATCTTAACTTCACGTTTTGGTCAATTCAGCCATCTTTGGTATGACCTTGCTTGTCGCATCGGCTTAGAAGTTGACCTAGTAGACACTCCTTGGGGTGAAGGCGTTCCTATTGAAAAGTTTAAGAAAATACTCCAAGCAGATAAGAATCATGAAATCAAAGCCGTTGTTTGTTGCCATAACGAAACCGCAACAGGTGTAACCAGTGATATTGGTGCAGTGGGTAAAATGCTTAAGCAAATTAAGCACCCTGCTTTATTAATGGTGGACTGTGTAAGCTCGGTTGCTAGTATCGATTTTCAAATGGATAAATGGGGCGTTGATGTTGCTGTAAGTGGCTCGCAGAAAGGTTTTATGTTACCTGCAGGCATGGCAATCTTAGCATTCAGCTCTCGTGCGTTAGCAAAACGCAAAACTGCTAAATGCGCACGCTGTTTCCTAGATATCCAAGACCACATGAATACCAATAAAGATGGATTCTTCCCTTACACTCCATCTGTACCCATGTTACGTGGACTTCGTGCGTCGATTGATTTGATTTTAGGCGAAGGACTCGATAACTGTCACAAACGTCATTACCGATTAGCCGAAGGTGTGCGTCTTGCGGTTAAAGCATGGGGTTTAAAGACTTGTGCAAAATCTTCTAAATTGAGTTCGGATACCGTTACTGCAATTTTGGTTCCTGAAAATAAAAATGCGAATGAGGTCATTCATATTGCATACCATAAGTACAACATTTCACTTGGCGCTGGTTTGTCAAAATTAGCCGGCAGGGTTTTCCGTATCGGTCACCTTGGCGACAACAATGAAGCGCGCATGATGGCAGCTCTAGGAACTGTCGAAATGGCGCTGCTTGATGCCGGTATTAAAATCAAACCAGGTAGTGGTGTAGCAGCTGCAGGTGAGTATTACCGTAAGACGGGTAAGAAAATCAAAAAGTTTGCAGCCCCTAAAGCGGCACCTAAGAAAAGAGCTCCAGCTAAAAGAAAAGCTAGTAAAAAATAGAAAATAATTAGATAACAAATAGAAGGTACACACTATGAGTTTTACACAACCCAAACCAGCCAGAACAAGAGTACAAAGATGTGAACTTGCGGTTCCTGCATCCAATGTCAAAATGATTGAGAAGTCAGCTGACTGCGATGCAGACTTCGTATTTTTAGACTTAGAAGATGCAGTTGCTCCCGGTGATAAAGTTCAAGCACGTAAAAACGCCATTGAAGCCGTAAATAATATTGATTGGGCAGGCAAAGGAAAAACCATTGCTGTACGTATTAATGGTCTTGATACACATTATATGTATCGTGATGTCATTGACCTTGTTGAACAAGCAGGCAGCAAGCTAGATACTATTTTTATTCCAAAAGCAGGCGTTCCTTCTGATGTATATATGGTAGATGCACTTCTTACTCAAATAGAAGAAGCAAAAGGATTTAAAAACAAAATAGCCATTGAAGCCATCATTGAAACAACTCTAGGCATGGCCAATGTTGAAGCCATTGCGCAATCCAGTCCACGCTTGGAAGCCTTGCACTTTGGTGTAGCAGACTACTCTGCGAGTTGCCGTGCACGTACGGTTAATATCGGTGGCTTGAATCCAGATTATCCTGGTGATCAGTGGCATTCAGCAATTTCACGCATGGTAGTTGCATGTCGCGCGTACGGCTTACGTCCAATCGATGGTCCTTTTGGTGATATCAAAGATCCTGAAGCTTACACACTCGCTTGCCGTCGTGGCGCAGCATTGGGCATTGAAGGCAAATGGGCAATTCACCCTTCACAGATTCCATTGGCGAACGAAGTATTTTCTCCACCAGCAGAAGAAGTGGAGAGAGCGCATCGCATTCTAGAGGAATTAGAGAAGGCTGCTAAAGCAGGTCAAGGCGCGGCAACATTAGATGGCAAAATGATCGATGCAGCTTCTGCAAAAATGGCAGATAACGTCGTGCGAGCCGCTGAGGCGATTGCTGCAAAATCTTAAAGTTAGAATTCCCTAACTTTTTTTGTTGTTTTTTAGTGCCCGCAATGCGGGCACTATTGCCTCTATCGAAGTCTATTTTCCATATTTCTCGAATCCAATTGCTTATTAAGTGAGCAATTACCCAACAAGGGAGTTTGTTCTTGAACAACAGAATAGGCTATAAAAGTTGTTTGGCTTGGTAATTACCGAGACCAACATGGCGATCTACAAGATTAAGCCAATAAGATAAAAACGAATCATTTTCCGGGAGGGAATTTTAGTGGATATCCATGAGTATCAAGCAAAAGAAATTTTATCCGAATGCGGCGTAGGAATTGCTGCAGGTGGATTAGCCTATAGTCCTGAGCAAGCTGTTTACCGCGCCAAAGAAATTGGTGGAAGTAAATGGGCCATCAAAGCACAAATACACTCTGGTGCACGTGGTAAAGCTGGCGGTATAAAGCTTTGCACTAATGATGAAGAAATCTGGAATGCTGCGGATGAATTATTAGGTAAGCGCTTAGTTACTCATCAAACTGGTCCTGGTGGAAAAGTGGTTTATCGACTCTATGTCGAACAAGCGACTGATATATTAAAAGAGTTGTACTTAGCATTAGTGCTTGATCGAGATAAGCAACGAGTGGTGTTCGTTACTTCAACTGAAGGCGGCATGGATATAGAAGAAGTCGCTGCAACGAAACCTGAAGCGATTCATAAATTAGAAGTTGAGCCAGCAGTAGGTTTGCGTGACTTCCAAGCACGTGAACTAGCCTTTGCATTAGGCATTAAACCTGAACTGACCAGTCAAGCCGTACGCGCGATTAAAGGTGCTTATCGTGCATTTCGTGACTACGATGCAACCATGGTTGAAATCAACCCAATGGTTGTGACTAAAGATGACCGTGTATTAGCGTTAGATGCAAAGATGGCGTTTGATGATAATGCCCTATTCCGTCGTCCTCGTATTGCTGAACTGCGTGACAAATCACAAGAAGATCCTCGCGAAACTTCAGCATCAGATCGTGGTTTAAGTTATGTGGGTCTAGATGGCGATATCGGCTGTATGATTAATGGCGCAGGTTTGGCAATGGCAACCATGGATATGATTAAACATAAGGGTGGTGAACCTGCAAACTTCTTAGATATCGGCGGTGGTGCTTCACCTGAACGCGTGGCGAGTGCATTCAAATTAGTACTCGATGATGAGAGTGTTAAGGCTATTTTGGTTAATATTTTTGCCGGTATTAATCGCTGCGACTGGATTGCTGAAGGCGTTGTACAAGCGTTTGAAAAATTAGACGTTAAAGTACCTGTTATCGTTCGACTATCAGGCACCAACGTTGAAAAAGGTATGCAAATTCTAAAAGACAGTGGTCAACCACTCATTACAGCGGATACTTTGGATGAAGCTGCTGAAAAAGCAGTGGCCGAACGCAACCGTGTTGCAAAAGGCTAGAGGGAGAAATAAAAATGACAATAATGATTGATGAAAATACTAAAGTTCTTGTACAAGGCTTTACTGGAAAAATCGGAACCTTCCATGCTGAAGAAATGATTGAATACGGTACCAACGTTGTAGGTGGCGTAACCCCTGGCAAAGGTGGACAAACTCATATGGGTTTACCGGTCTTCAATACAGTAAAAGATGCGGTAGCCAACACCGGTGCTGATGCGAGCATAGTGTTTGTTCCAGGTGGATTTGCTGCGGATGGTATTATGGAAGCTGCTGACGCAGGCATCAAAACCTGTGTATCCATCACTGATGGTATCCCAGCACAAGACATGATGCGTGTTAAACGTTACATGTACCGTTACAAAAAAGAAGACCGTATGCGCTTAACTGGGCCTAATTGTGCCGGTAGCATTAGTCCTGAAAAATGCTTACTAGGTATTATGCCAGGACATATTTATCAGAAAGGAAATGTCGGTGTGGTCGCACGTTCCGGTACGCTCGGTTATGAAGCTGCTTCACAAATGAAAGCGCTTGGCATTGGCATCAGTACCAGTATTGGTATCGGTGGTGACCCTATCAATGGTAGCTCACATAAAGATATCTTAGAGTTATTTGAAGCTGATCCAGAAACCAAAGCAGTAATGATGATCGGTGAAATTGGTGGCCCACAAGAGACAGAGGCTGCTGAATACTTTAAAAAGCATATGACTAAACCATTGGTTGCATACATCGCAGGCCTAACCGCGCCGAAAGGTCGTCGCATGGGGCATGCAGGTGCGATTGTTTCTGGTGTAGGTGAAAGTGCTGCCGAAAAAGTAACCATGCTACAAGAAGCAGGTGTCACAGTAGCCCCTAATCCATCCGAGCTTGGCTCAACGATGGAAAAAGTAATGAAAGACATCTCATAGTCTAAGCTTTAGGAGAGAACTAAATAATGAGTAAACTAAAAGTAATTGTTTCACGTGCATGGCCTGAAGAAGTTCAAGCTAAGTTGCGAGAAAAATATGACGTAACG
>CALAJL010000130.1 GCA_937922735.1 uncultured Gammaproteobacteria bacterium
GAGCCATCAACCTATATGCTGTTAGGTTTAGGCATGATGACTTTGGTAGGTTTTTCAAGAAAAAAAGCTAAAGCTCGTATTTCTTAAGACTTATTCAAACAAAGATTATCCAAAGGCTAGCCATTCGGCTGGCCTTTTTTATGTGTATCGTATTTTTCCGCATAGGCCACTCATGTGTTCATTTGATTACGTTTAATAAGAATATTGGAGATGTTAAGTGGGGTAGTCGCGTGATGGGGCGATGCAAGATCAAATTAATGTTAGTGCTGATGATGAAGTTAAGTGTGTGTGAAGAAAATTAGCGGGCGCTGATAATTAAGCTACGCAAGCTTAGATATTTAGACATATTGTGAAGAGTGTGTGGCAGTCAATTCTGAGTATCGCTTGTGTTTAGTCTATCAATCAGAGCACGATGAAGTTCAATAGTTAATGCAGGTTCCACGTGCTCGGCAGTAAAGATAGCTAATAGATTTAAGTGGCTTCGCTTCTAACATTTTTAATGTTATAAAGTTTTAGATAAAAAAATGGCTATGCAGTGAGACTGCATAGCCATTAAAATAATTTTATTTAGGTTAACGATTACATATCTATAAGTGCTTTAACACTTCATCCATTGTGTCTTTCGCATCACCAAATAACATGTCGGTGTTGTCCTTTAAGAATAAAGGATTGTCTACACCGGCATAACCTGAAGCCATACTACGTTTTAACACGATACAAGAAGCGGCTTTCCAAACTTCTAATACCGGCATGCCAGCTATCGGGCTATTAGGATCGGTTTGTGCGCTGGGGTTCACAATGTCATTCGCACCAATTACCAATGAAACATCAGTATCCGGGAAGTCATCATTGAGTTCATCCATTTCTAATACGATGTCATATGGTACTTTGGCCTCTGCCAATAATACATTCATGTGACCTGGTAAGCGCCCTGCAACGGGATGTATACCAAAGCGAACATTTTTGCCTTTAGCACGCAGCTTTTTAACTATTTCGCTCACTGTAGTTTGCGCCTGAGCAACCGCCATACCGTACCCAGGAACAATGATTACATTGCTTGCATCTTTTAATAGTCCTGCAACTTCTTCAGCAGAGGCAGAAGTAACTTCACCTTCTTCATCGCCTACCGCAGCTGCACCACCACCGGTGCCAAAGCCACCTAAAATTACACTGATGAAACTTCGGTTCATTGCGCGACACATGATGTAACTCAAAATTGCGCCACTGGAACCAACCAATGCGCCTACTACAATCAGAGCTGTGTTGCCTAACATGAAGCCGGTTGCTGCGGCTGCCCAGCCTGAATAACTGTTAAGCATAGAAACCACGACGGGCATGTCTGCCCCACCGATTGCCATTACCAGATGTATTCCGATAATGCCCGCAATTAAGGTCATGATTAGCAGAGGCATCATTCCATTATGTCCACCTGCTTTAAGGAACATGTAACCAAGCACTAGACAAGCAATAATGCCGATAAGATTCAGTAAGTGTCGTCCTGGGAGTGTTAGAGGTTTGCCGCCAATAACGCCTTTCAGTTTACAAAACGCGATGATCGAACCGGTAAAGGTAATAATTCCTATAAATACACCCAAGTAAACTTCTACATCATGTATGGCTTTTTCTGATCCTTCAAAATGGGCGGTTGGATCCATGTAACTGGAGTAACCTACCAAAACAGCCGCAAGCCCTACTAGGCTATGAAAGCCCGCAACTAATTCAGGCATGGAAGTCATTTCAACTTTCATGGCGACGACAGTTCCGATAATTCCGCCAACAATCATAGCTGGGAAGAGGATTCCAAAATTGCTTACATTGCCGCTTAAGATGGTCGCACCCACGGCAATGATCATGCCGATAATGCCGAACAAATTTCCGCGACGCGCTGATTCTTGATTGCTTAGTCCATTCAAACTGAGAATAAAAAGAGCACCAGCAGCTAAATATGCTGCACCTAACATTTGTGGATTCATTGTCATTTTTATTCTCTCCTAATCGTCTTTGCGGAACATCTGTAACATACGCTGTGTTACAGCAAAGCCGCCGCCAATATTTATCGAAGCTATGAAGACTGAGAATGTAGCCAGTGCAACAATTAATCCAACGCTACTGCCTATTTGCAGCAATGCGCCAACAATAATTACACTACTAATTGCGTTAGTCACACTCATCAGTGGTGTGTGTAATGCAGGAGTTACATTCCAAACTACCCAGTAACCTATAAAACAAGACAAAACAAACACAGTGAAATGTTGCATGAATTCTGCTGGTGCAGAATTGCCTATCCACCACAACAAACCTGCAGCCAAAACAAGCGCAATTGGAAAACCAAGGCCGCTTTTCTTTTTCTCTTCTTGCACTACGGGTGCTGCTGCTGCTTTTGTAGGGGCTGCAGAAACTGCAAGCGGAGGTGGTGGCCAAGTGATCTCACCTTCTTTTATAACGGTGGTGCCACGGATGACATCATCTTCCATGTTTACATTAATGTTGCCGTCTTTCTCTGGAGTAAGGACATTCATCATATGGCATAAGTTTGAGCCATATAGCTGACTGGATTGAGTCGGCAAGCGACTTGGTAAGTCCATATAACCAATGATGGTTACACCATGTTTAACTGCAATTTCACCAGGAACAGTAAGCTCACAGTTACCGCCTTGCTCTGCAGCTAAATCGACAATAACGCTGCCTTCTTTCATCATTTCAACCATGTCAGTCAAAATAAGTTTAGGTGCGGGTTTGCCTGGGATAAGCGCAGTAGTAATTATGATGTCGACTTCTTTAGCTTGCTCACGGAACAAAGCCATTTCAGCATCAATGAACTCTTTGCTCATTGTTTTGGCATAGCCACCGGCAGTGCCGCCTTCTTCGTCCTGTTCAAATTCTAGTTCTAAAAACTGTGCGCCCATACTTTCAATTTGTTCTTTTACTTCAGGGCGAGTATCAAAAGCACGAACGATTGCACCAAGACTATTTGCGGTACCTACCGCAGCAAGACCCGCAACGCCTGCACCGATGACCATCACTTTCGCTGGTGGAACTTTACCAGCTGCGGTTACTTGACCAGTGAAGAATCTTCCAAAATGATTTGCAGCTTCCACTACGGCACGGTAGCCGGCAATATTGGCCATTGAGGAAAGGGCATCAAATTTTTGTGCTCGAGATATGCGAGGCACAGAATCCATCGCTAAAATGGTGGCTTTTCGGCTTTTAAGCTTTTCTAGTAAATCAGCATTTTGTGCGGGCCATATAAAACTAATAAGATTGCCACCTTCGCGGAGTAAGTCAGCTTCATGCATTCCTAATGCGTTGTTTTGTTCTGGAGCGCGGACTTTTAAGACAATATCTGATTCTGACCAAAGTTGTTTGGTATCTGAGATAACTTCAACACCGGCATCTTTATAGGCTTGGTCTGTAAAGTTTGCGCTCGCTCCTGCACCGGCTTCGATTGCACACTCATAACCAAGTTTTTGTAGGCGCATGGCCGTGTCGGGCGTCATCGCAACGCGACATTCATTCTCATGAATTTCGTTTGGTACACCAATTTTCATAGCTGATAGTTCCTCCATTGATGTGCTTAATAAAAGTTATACAATTTAATTTCTCAGCATCTTTGTAAAAACAAGTGTGAACCCTGACTAATGTCGGGCTATGAGATTGTAAATATCGGGAAGCTTTGAAAGTGATTGCAGTTCTAGATTAAGATTTTTAATTATTTTTTATTATAGAGGTCATAATATATAACTAAAGTGTTATTAGCTATAACAAGTACTCACACTTATTAGAATATTTTTCATCTAATCAGGATAGATAATGGCTAAATTGGCTATTATTTGAGCGTTTTTGTGAGTGACATTTATACCTGTATTTTCGCTATTTCTGAAGCGTGTTTTTCCCATCACGCCAGCACCATAGCGTAGGTGTCGTGTTCACATGGATTACAGCCTTATTTAACGTTTTCATATAACCCTCAGGTAAAGTGGGTTTGGAAGTGACTTCATAACAATTTTTTCTGCAGCCGAATCATTGATTATATCGATACAACAAAATTCAAAGAATTAAATCATTAGTTATATTAGGGTATTTATGGTGTTCACTATAGTTTGCTATAAATTTTCGTATAAGCAATATGAGTGTGCACAATAAAAGCTCTGATTGCATAAATAACATGTAAATTTGTGCGGCTAAAGGGAGTATTTTTTGGCAAAATACCTAGTAGCTACATTTAGTTAGTAGTAACTTTTAAGCTCATTTAACCAAGGCTAAAAATCCCATGTATTTAGAATTCTTTGGAATTTCTGATAAGCCATTTCAAATTACACCAGATACGCGTTTTTTATATCTTACACCGCGTCACCGAGATGGCCTTGCGCACCTTTTATATGGTGCAGACGAGGCTGGCGGATTTATCCTTCTTACTGGTGAAGTGGGTACAGGTAAGACTATGCTTTGTCGCAGCGTGCTCGAGCAAATGCCAGAACACGTGAATGTAGCGTTAATCTTGAATCCTCGTCAAAGCTCAAAAGAATTAATTGCTTCCATTTGTGATGAGTTGAATATTCCTTATCGTAGGTCTACGACCAGCCTTAAATATTTGGTCGATCGCTTAAATCTATATCTTTTAAAACAACATGCTCAAGGTAAACGTACCGTATTAGTGATTGATGAGGCGCAGAATTTGCGTGCTGAAGTATTAGAACAAATTCGATTGTTAACCAATCTAGAAGTAGCAACACAAAAACTTTTACAAATTATCTTAATTGGACAGCCAGAATTACAAGCCATATTAGCTAGACCAGAGTTGCGTCAGCTTACTCAAAGAATTACTGCACGTTTTCATTTAACACCGCTATCCAAAGAAGAGACTGCTGCCTATATCCGTCATCGACTACAAATTGTTGGCTTTAGAGGAGAGTTATTTTCTAGTGGTGCAGTAAGCATGGTGCATCAACTTTCGGGAGGTGTTCCGCGGTTAGTGAATAACATTTGTGAGCGTTCCATGATGGGGGCGTATGGCGAAAACGTTCATCGTATCGATAGAAAATTAGTTCGCAAAGCTGCTGGAGAAGTTTTGCAACCTGCTGAACGATTTCAACCTATGCAATGGGTGGCTGGTGGTGCTATTGCGGCGGGCACAGCTGCTTTGCTGCTTTCTATATGGGGGCTCATGCCTAGCGCATCACAACAAAGTTATGCAAATACGGATGTGACTCAAACAGAGACTTTGGCGTCTCAAGCGGTTGTCGAGAACCAATCTATTCCTCTAGTCAATGAAGAAGTTGAAAAAGTTGTTGTTGCTAAAATCTCGCCAGAGAAAGAATTGCCAGCACATAAACCGGCACTCGTACAAGAGCAAAGTAGTAAAAGTTTTTTAAATTTAATTAATGATTCGAGTTTACGGGCAGATAATAATAAAGCCTTCACAACGTTGTTTAGTTTTTGGGGTCATGCATATCCTAAACTAAAAGGAGAAACAGCATGTGAGCGTGCAGTGGCTGCTGAGTTGCGTTGCATTTTTGGCAAAGCGGGTTGGGAAGAACTACGTCGACATAATAGGCCGGCAGTGTTGGAGATAATTAATACTAGCGGAAAAAGAATCCAGGCCGTAGTGCTTACGATGCAGGGCAACCAAGTGAATTTAAATATAGGTGGAAAAATTGTCACTACCGCTACTGAAAATATCGAGCCATATTGGTATGGTAATTATTTGTTACTCTGGCGACCGCCGCCAGCAGGATCAAACATCTTAAAAGAAGGTGTTATAGGTAAAGATGTTGGATGGTTGCGCGATCAACTAGATCGTATCGAAGGAAAACCGATCTCTTCAGAGGCAAAGAAAAAATTATCTTTTGATCAAACTTTGAAATGGCGGTTAATGGAATTTCAACGCATACGCGGATTGGATGTTGATGGTGTGGCAGGACGAGAAACCATGATTGAAATTAATTCCGCAGTGAATGATCTTTCAACGCCCTTATTACGGCGTCAATCTAGTTAAAGCAAAAGGTTAATATTCATGTCGATGATACTTGATGCTTTGACGCGCGCAGAGCACGAACGCCAGCTTGAAAAGCAGCCAGATTTAAAATTTGTAACGCCAGTAAAGCCACAGAAAAATAATCCAAATAAGACCTGGATTTGGCTTGGGCTTGCAGTGCTTGCGAATGCGATAATATTGTCTATTGTGGTGTATGCATTATCGGACAATTTAGAAAATGAAGTACCGCTAGAAGACTCTTCTTCTGTGCAACAACAACCCACTATTATTACACCATTATCACAAGCAGATAGTAATCAGCCACTTGATGAAAAATCGTTATTGCAGGAAACCGATCAAATGCCGAGTAACGGGCTACAAAATACTCAAAATACACTGCCAATAACTGAGACAAGACCTTTAGCAATGGAAGCAAATAGTGTGCAGTTGCCAGAAGTTGATAGGCCTTTACTTTATGAATCCAAACAACCCAACTTGAAGCCAAAAGTGGCTGTGATTGCGCCCCCTGCGAAAGCATCCACTGCTGTTAAAGGTAACGTATCATTCTCATCAACAGAATTGAGTGCGGATGATGCTATACCTGTAACTAATAAACCAAAACTACTGATTGAAGGAGTAAGTGATATTCAAAGCGTAAGAGACTTGCCAGAGAGTTCTCGTGCTAATTTGAATCAGTATGAAGTAAATGTGCATGTGTTTGATGATGACCCTATACGTCGCTTTGTGTTAATCAATATGGATAAATATAAAGAGGGAGACAGAATTGCTAATAATGGTCCTCTAGTAGAAGAAATTACATCTAAAGGCGTAGTAATTGATTATGGTAGTGGGCGAGCACTGTTGCCTGCCAAATAAATTAAAATATTGTTAGTCTGCAATTTCATTTGATAGGCTACATGTATATATGGAAGTCCCTTCTCCAATCTCCAGTCCTGGTGAATTATCATCCGACCCATCTTCAGTCATTGCTGCGGTAGATCTAGGTTCAAACAGTTTTCATATGGTGGTTGCACAGGATCAGCATGGGCAACTTAAGGTTATCGATCGTATAAGAGAAATGGTGCGCTTGGGTGCTGGTCTAAATGCCTCTGGAAAATTATCAAAAGAATCAAAAGAAAGAGCAATAGAATGTTTGCAACGATTTGGCCAACGTTTGCAAGAAATGCATGCAGATTCGGTGAGAGTGGTAGGTACGAATACACTCCGGGTCGCAAAGAATAGCGCTGAATTCATCCAACGAGCCGAAGAAGCGCTTGGGCATCCGATACAAATTATCTCCGGTGTAGAAGAGGCTCGACTGATCTATCAAGGAACTATTCACTCAATTACTGGGCCAGAAGGCAAGTGGTTAGTAGTAGATATAGGCGGTGGAAGCACAGAGATAATCATTGGTAAAAAAGGAATTCCGCTGTTGATGGAAAGTGTGCAAATGGGTTGTGTTGTATTAAGTGAAAAATATTTTTCAAATGGTGAGCTGGATAAAAAGAAATTCAAAAAAGCATTAGTTGAAGCTAAGTTACAATTGCAGCCAATTGTTTCTAAAGTTAAAGAACTTGGTTGGAAACATATCGTTGGAACGGCAGGTACTATTCGCACTATCTCAGAGTTAATGCGTGAGTTTGAGCTTTGCGAGCGAGGTATCACCTACAAAGGTGTCAATGCACTTATTGCTAAAATGCAAGAAGCAGGACATATCGATAAGGTTAATTTTGAGACTTTATCAAAAGAACGTAAGCCTGTATTTGCTGGTGGCTTAGTAGTCTTAAAAGCTATTTTTGAAGAGTTAGACTTTAAAGAGATGATGATATCGGATGGTGGTTTACGAGAAGGTTTACTATTTGATCTTGCAGGAAGAATTCATCATCAAGACACACGTGATCGCACCGTATATTCACTCATGCGACGTTATCATGTGGATTTTGATCATGCTGCTAATATCAAGTCAACAGCACTTCACTTGCTAGATAAGCTCTCAAAAATTTATAAGATTGATGATTCTATTGCGTACCAGTTTTTAATATGGGCGGCTGATTTGCATGAGATTGGTCTGGATATTTCACATTCTAAGTACCATCGTCATGGTGCATATCTTTTAGAGAATAGTGATTTAATGGGTTTCTCATGGAATGAGCAACACTTGCTTGCATGCCTAGTTGGAAGTCATCGGCGTAAAATTAATATGGAGTCTGTTGCCTTGCTGCCAGTGCGGTGGCAAGAGCAAGCTATGTATATGATAGTGTTGCTACGTATTGCTATATTAATAAATCGAGATCGTGTGCCCAAACAGTTACCAGATATCAAAATTGAAGATAACGATGGCACATTAATAATTAAGTTTGAAGAAAAGTGGCTGGAAGAACACCCTCTTACTGGGGCAGAGCTTGAACAGGAACGAAGTTATCTTAAAGCGCTAAAGATAATGGTGCAAATTTAAATAATACAGATTTTATTATAACTGTAATTAAATCTTAATACGCGCATGTTCATTTAATAAAGTTTGCTGCGCACTAATTGCATTTTTTCCGAAAGATGCAGGTGCGGAATAATTGCCATCAGCCTGTAACAGCCAAGCTTGTCGATTATCTTTTAGATAAGTTTCTAGCTCACTGATAATGCGTTTGCGAATGACGAAATCCTTAATTGGCCAGCTTATTTCGACACGCCTAAAAAAGTTTCTGTCCATCCAGTCTGCACTGGAACAATAGACTTTAGGGTCGCCATTATTATGAAAATAACTCACACGAGTATGTTCAAGAAACCTTCCAACGATTGAGCGGACCTCTATGTTTTCTGAAATACCGGGTAATCCGGGTCGTAAGCAACAAATGCCACGTATGATGAGTTGTATTTTTACACCTTCAGCAGATGCGCGATATAGTGCTTCAATAATTTGAGGTTCGACAAGAGCGTTTACTTTTACAATGATGCGTGCTTCATGCCCTTGGCGTGCAAAATCAGTTTCTTTTTCAATTAGCTTTATTAATGTTTTGTATAAAGTAAACGGTGCTTGAATGATATTTTTTAACACAGGTACTTTAGTGAAACTGGTGAGCGCCATGAATAATTCATGGGCATCAGAGGTGAGGTCTACATCAGATGTGAACATGCCATAGTCTGTATACAGTCGTGCAGTTTTTTCATGATAATTTCCCGTGCCAAAGTGGGCGTAGCGCTGCAAATGATTTTCTTCGCGCCGTACTACTAAAATCATTTTCCCATGTGTTTTTTTACCTACAATTCCATAAACAACATGTGCTCCAGCTTTTTGTAAGCGGTTCGCGAGTAAAATATTTTCTGCTTCATCAAAACGTGCCATCAATTCAATCACAACGGTTACTTCTTTTCCGGCTCTTGCAGCTTCAACCAAGTTATCAACTATTGGAGAATTTGCTCCAGTCCGGTAAAGGGTTTGCTTAATAGCTAACACTTTTGGGTCTTTAGCTGCTTGGCGAACAAAATTTATAACAGGTGCAAATGATTGGTACGGATGATGTAGTAAAATGTCATTTTGACGGATCAGGCTAAAGATATTTTTACCACGACTTAAGCGATCTGATGTTCCTGCATTAAAAGGTGGATACTTGAGGTCAGCGCGGTCAACAAGGTCATATGTTTGACTAAGACGGTTCAAATTTACTGGCCCATTTACTTTATAAAGATCGACTTCAGATAGTCCAAACTGTTCTAGTAAATAGGTAATCAATTCATTAGGACAATTATCTGCAACTTCAAGTCGTACGGAGTCTCCATAACGACGTGATGCAAGCTCACCTTCAAGTGCGCGCATTAAGTCATCAATTTCTTCGTCATCTAAAAATAAATCACTATTGCGAGTCACTCTGAATTGATAGCAGCCTAAAACCTTTAAGCCTTCAAATAGTTCATTAACAAAAGCATGCATTACTGAGGATAAAAACACATAGCTATCGCCCTGTTGTTGGCTTAGTTCATCAGGAAGATGTATCAACCTGGTCAATGAACGAGGTGCTTGCACAACTGCAAATTCACCTTCACGACCAAACGCATCCGCGCCATCAAGTTGCACAATAAAATTAAGCGACTTATTGATGATGCGTGGGAAAGGATGTGCAGGATCCAAGCCTAAGGGGCTAAGTACTGGTTCTACCTCATCTTGAAAATACCGACGTAACCAAGCACTTTGCTCATGTGTCCATTGTTCGCGCGCAATGAAGTGAATATTTTGTTCTTCTAGCTCCGGTAAAATTTCTTCATTAAATACACGATATTGTTCTTTAACGAGCGTAGAGGCATCATGATGGATCTGGTTGAGTATATCTTTTGGCTTGGTTTGATCAGCAGTAATGTTAGCGATATTTAGCTCTATGTGTTGCTTAACACCGCCCACGCGAATTTCAAAAAACTCATCCAAGTTAGTACATGAAATACAAAGAAATTTAAGCCGTTCTAGAAGAGGGGTAGAGGGGTCACGCGCTTGTTGAAGGACGCGCGAGTTGAACTTAAGTAAGCTCAATTCTCGGTTTATATAGTTATCCGCTAGACTGAAATTATGCTCATCCATTTTTAATATTTATGTGCGCTATAGGTACTATTATTATATTTGAAACGGCTGGCGATAAGTATTGCCCTTAGTCAGTTGATAATGGTTATTGATGATATTTATATCGTATAAATCCTTTAAAAATCACTACGTACCATATTATTGCAAACAGTACTAAGCATAGAAATACTGCAGCAGAGCCTATGTCTTTAGCTCGTTTCGATAAGCTATATCCAGTTCAGTTCTGCCTTAGAATAAAAACACATTATAAATCCGCTTATATCTAGCATTAATTATAAATGACATTATTTGGTATTTAACAATTGTGTAATGTTTCTGTAATAAAATAGTACCGATGCAGGAAAGAAAAATATGATCATATATTTATACTTAAAAGAAGAGATGAAGAGAATGAGGCGATTAAATTACATATTTCTACTAATGTTATTAACTATGCCATGTAGTTATGCGGATGAGAAAAGAATAATCTATGACTTTGAATATGGAATTTTTTCACGTGGTGCTGAAAATTATGAAGAAGGTGATAAATCAGCATCCAGCACGAGTGAGTTAGAAAAAACAACGAAAGTTAAAGCAAAGTTAGGCACAAAGTTTGGGGTGCGCTACTGGTTGTCACGTGCAGGCTTTATTGGTGAGCCAACACTTCATTTGATATATCACGTGCCCACCATGATTAATCCAAGCACGGGTGAATATATTGATAAAATAGAAATTATACAGCCCGAGTCTGAATTAGATTATCAGCACACCATGGCATTTGAGTTCGCAAATCAATACGAACTCGTGCCAGGTGAATATCGTATGTATGTTTTTTTTGAAAACCAGAAATTATTAGAGAAAACTTTTCAGGTAGAACTGAAGTAAGTCAAATTTCCAACTTGAGCACTTATTTTACCACAATAAAGCCTACACATTAGATGAAGTAGGCTTTACGTAGTAAACACATAAGGTGGTTTAGGGGAAAAGGGTTTTCCTAAACTACCCACTAAGCATTTGGTAAAGTATTGGATTATTCCTCAATTTCTGAAAGTAGATCAGGGTTGGTAACTAATTTTCTAACACCATGTGCGCTGTCTTCATCAAACACATTGCTTTCACACCACTTACCAATGCTATTAATATCTAGCTTGGCACACTGTGGTCGAACACTCCAGGTCACTTGTAAAGGTGAGCAGGTCTGTTCGGTATAACTTGGGCCGGTGGTTGAACCCATAAATTGTACCGGTTTGCCGGTATTGCTAGGAATGGTTTTCGCTTGGTGGAAGCCTGCTACTTGATTGCCACTATATGACAAGTCATCAAAGCTCTGCGCAGTTTTATCATTTACTAAAGTAAATACTTGAGTTTCTACACGCAATGCCGGATTGGCACAGCTTTCTGATAAGCATGAACCTAGTCCTTTGCCTGGAGTGACATCGCAAGAACTGTGTACCCAATGAACTTCAATGGTGTCACCAGGAGCCAAGCCTTTGCAAACCTCGCTTTTTGGGGGCTTAAGTTCAGCCTCGTTAAGTGATGTTGTCATGTTGCATTGATAACCACCATGATCCCCTTCACCTGCAAAAATGGAAAAGTCTTTTGCCTTGTGCTCTGCATTTTTATGGAAATGAATATTACAGAGATTCATCTGTTTATAGTCGGGCGCTAAAGCAAAAATTCTTTTATTGGTTCCTGTAACATTATCAATATCTCTGGGTGTTTGTGGCCCAAAGCCTTGGCATGCTTCTGCTTTCATATCTTCAGGATGGAGTTCAGCATTTGGCATCACTTCGTCCTTTGCTAAGCTATTCATGGAGAATGCAGCAAATAAACATACTGCAAGGAATTTTATTTTAAAAAATTTCATTAGATTTTATACCCTTTATAATTATAACTTAGACGGTTTCGATTATATAAAGTTCTGTTATGGTATTTGGCTAACAGCTTTATATTTAATTGGTCTAGAATTTATCACCTATACCAAATAATAGTACTTAAGAATCTTCATCACTGTTGTCAATGTTTGGAATAAGTAAGTGCGGCTCGAATTTCAAATCTATATTCATTATTCAATACGCAAAACTTATTCGAATGGTTGTGGTGAGAAGCAAAATTGTAAAAGCAGTTCAATCCAACTTTACGTATGTATATATTCCCTGGTTGTGATGATAATACTGATAAATTATATTATAAATTAATAGCGTATAAAGATTAATTGCAAATTTAATGACTAACAATTCGATATTTACTGGAAAGTAGTAAGGTTCTATCGATGTTTACTGTTTTTGGCAATAAGATGTTCTTTAACATACCGCTAAGAGATTAGAATTAACTAACTCCTATGTCCTATAGATAATATTTTTTATGTGAATATTGAATGTGTTCTTCGAAAACTATAAATTACAAAATTATTCAGGTCGAATTTAAATAATATATATACCACTAATTCATCGTTGTAGAGACCACTTCCATAACCGTCATCGTTCCGCTTTTTTCATTGGCACTAAATATGTAATGGCGTCCATCGCTTTCATAATGGGCTAATCCCTCAGGTGCATATTGCCCTTCCTTTCCTGCATTTGGGTCAACGCCCATCACATTTACAACTGTTGGTTTTGATGGGTTTACAAGTGAAACTAGTGCAATGGCATTTGCTCTTTCAAGGCCGACTGCTGCATATAAATTGTTCTCAATGGTAAAGCTAACTACGTTTTCTGGCTCAGAGCCTTTATTATCACTGCGGCCATCAGGGTATAAACCAGCAGCATGAGCCATCTTGTCAAGTTGGTTGGCAGTATCAGCAATAAATACTCCTGTGGTGGCATTAAAGACACTCATTGTGCGGCCGCCACCTTTTGGTTTTTTCTTACCATGGGTTTTAGAAGCTTTAGGGTCGGTATCGCCTTCGTCTGCGGTTAATAAATATTGACCATCTGGGCTAATTGCAATGCCATCGGGCTCACGTAGAGCTTTGATTGTATTGTTGAACTGTACTTTGCCGTTATCTTTAATATCAGCTAAATGTTCAGTGATTCCGAGCCCAAATACTTTTTCGATTTTTGCTGATGCAGTATCGATAATTAATACTCCGTTATTTTCTTGTAATGAGATATATGCTTTAGAGCTATCAGGAGAATAGGTTACATACTCTGGTTCTGTATTTGCGGGGCGGTTGTCGTGAATAGGCACTAAAGTTTCTTCATTACTATTGCCGCCAATAACTTCTCTTTCATATTTGCGGGAATATTCTTTTTTCAGCATTCCTTCTATATGACTGTAATCTTCTAAAGGAATTTGTATGGTCTCTATAGGGTTAGTGTTTTGAAATCTAGCAAATGTAACGCTCCCTTCAGGTGACTCATAATGTTTGCCATTGTAGCGATAGGCTTCTCCTTCATTCGCTACGACTAGAAATTTCCCATTAGGACTAAATGCTAAACCATCAGGATGAACTCCAGAAGGAAGGGTATGTATAACTTTTCCTGTATTGGCGTTATGGATTTGTATTATTCCATTTGCAAAGGGATTGTTATCAATGATAGCAGCGGCAATTATATTTTCTGTTGGGTGGAATGCTATGGAACTGACATCCTGATTAGAAATAGTGAATTGATGGAGTAATCTTGGTTGAGAGGGGTGCTCTATAGATAGAATGCTGACTTCACCTTTACTGCTGCAAGATAGAGCAAGCCGTTTAGTAGATTTTTGGATGCTAACAATTTCAGTTGTTTTACAATCATCTTGTGTTTTATAAATAGCTACTCTTTCTAGAGCACGTTCTGCAGCATGAGTTATTGAGTTACAAGTTAATAAAAATATTATGAGTGTGAAAATTATTTTCATTGATTTATAAATTCATATAGTAAAAATAAAAAAGGCCGCCTGCTTTTCAGTTGACGGCCTTTAAACTCAGTGGAGTATCTTAGTGCATTTAGAACGCGTACTGAGCTCGGAATGTCATAGCGCTACCATCATCTTCACCGGTAGTATCTAAATCCTCGCCGGCTGCAGAAGTGAAGTTATCAGTGTTTGCATCTATATAGTTCAGCATAAATTTAAGGTTATTGTTGGCGTACCAGTTTACACCAAGTGTTAATAATTCAAATTCAGAATCGCTTGGCAAAATGTCTACATCTATTTCGCCTTCTTCATATTTTGCAACGAGCTCCCAGGCTCCACGTGGACCTTTAGGCTTTACTTTATCAAAGGCGCCTTTGTTGCCCTTATATCCACGCTGCTCTCCAGTTAAAAAATAACTGGCTTGTATGTAATATCCATCTACATCTACATCTGATGCATTTGCCAGGTCATCATTTTCATCAAAATCTAACATGCGATATTCACCTTGAAGAGAGAATGGTCCAAATACTCCTGCCGCTTCTAGTCCAATTTGATCTGCATCATCCACGCCGAATCGAGTTCCATCTGCAACCGTCGGGCGACCATCTAAGGTATGAACGCCTAAACGCGAACGGAATCGTTGTTCTCCACTATCACCAAAGTCACGCATAGCATAGGAGCCTGCAAGATGCATAAAACCTTTTTCACCAACAGGGAAGTGTCCGCCTAAACGTCCAAGCAAACTATAGGAGTCTTTACCGTCATCATCTTCGTTCTCTTCATCAGCGATACTTGCACTCCAGAAAAGACTATCTGTACTCCCAAGTAGCCCTAGCTGAAATTCGGCTTGTCTTGTTAAAAATCCGAATTCAGTGATAGATGAGCGTTCTTCAGTTGTAACATTATTTGAACTAGTTAGTTCTTCTAAACCAAAAGGTACTTTGAAGCGTCCTAGTTGTATATCAGCAAAATCAAAACCTTTGTAACCGATATAGCCTGTTTGCAAAAAGCCATCACCTTCATCAAACTCGCCGGTAAACTTATAATACCAATCGTTTGCTACTGAACCTTTAAGTTCTATTCGAGTTCGGCGGAATTCAGTTTCCGAGGCATCATTTCCTAAACGGTCATCTGTGAAATCAGAATTATACAAGCCATCATAAAAGTCCATGTCATAATGTATACGGCCACCCAGCTGAAAAGAGTTGCCATTATCAGATTTAATTTTAATGCCACCACCCGTGGTGCTGACTGCAATTTCTTCTTTAGAGGTTACTGCACCGGCAAAAGCTGCGGTACTTATACTGGTTATTGCGATCACACTGGCTGTGCCAATCAAGATTTGTTTAAGTCTCACAAAGAGCCTCCCTGTATATAATTGATAATTTATTAATTACTTAATTTACTGGGATGAATTTTGCGTAACCTCTATGAAACGAATATGAATAAAATATTACATTATTGTTACATCCAGCCAGAAGGATGGTGTAATGCGTATAAAGTGCCGTAGGTGCTTGATTTAGCACTGCTTAATAGTCTTGTAACAAATATAAAAAATAATGTGGGATCTTTTCATTGCAGGTTACAATCATGCAAAATTACTATGTTACAGAACAACATTTTTCACAGGATCAAACACAGGCTCTATGTATGAGCACCAAGCGAATACTGCTAGTCGAAGATGAACACTCTATACGTGAGATGGTATCTTTTGCTTTAGGGCAAGAAGGTTATGTCATTGACGAGGCTGAGAATGGAAGTACGGCTGAATTACAAATAGCAGACAACTTGCCAGATTTAATTCTCTTGGATTGGATGCTGCCAGATACCACAGGTTTAGAGTTACTGCGTCGCTGGAAACGCAAGGATGCTTTAAAAGAAACCCCAATTATTATGCTGACGGCGCGTGTGGAAGAGCGCGATAAAATTGATGGTTTGGATTCGGGAGCAGATGACTATATTACCAAGCCATTTTCAGTAAAAGAGCTCACTGCACGTATTCGCGCAGTGTTGCGAAGAGGCGCTGGAAGTGTTGACAGTGAAGTGATTGTTGGCCCAATTAAACTGGATTTAGATGCACACCGTGCTTACGTTAATGAGGCACCTATTAATTTAGGCCCGACAGAGTTCCGCCTACTAGAGTTTTTTATGACTCATATGGATCGAGTATACTCACGTAATCAGTTGTTAGATTATGTTTGGGGACGTAACATGTATGTAGAAGAGCGCACGGTAGATGTACATATAGTGCGCTTAAGAAAACTACTTAAACCTCTTAACTGCGATCAAATGATTCAAACGGTTCGTGGTTATGGTTATCGATTCTCTGAAAAAACATAATGTCATTCAATGCATGGTTATCCGAGTTAAATAGAATATTAGTCGTATTTGTACCATGCATTCTGATTGGTTTAGTATCAGGACATTTAGACTATTTCTTTATTATTGGCTTAATGATCTATGGTTTATGGACGGCTAGGCAGTTAGTCACGCTAAAGCAATGGTTGGATGATGGAGCGCCCGTTGATGATGCGCCAGAATATTTAGGAATTGCTGATCAGCATGTATCGAGCATTGTTGATTTACAGAAAGAGCGTCAGGCAAATAGAGAAAAGCTAGAAGATTTAATCACGCACTATAAAGAAATGATCTCAGCGTTACCTGATGCAGTAGTGATTATGGCATCAAATGGAGAGATAAAATCTGCTAACCAAGCTGCTACTAACCTATTACAAATTGACCCTAGCCGAGATACTAATACTAGAATTACCCAACTTGTGCGTAGACCTGCTTTTACGGATTATTTTTCAGCACAAAAATTTGATCAACCGTTAGAAATTCGTGGTACATCAGACCATGAGCCAGAACTCAGTATACGAGTCATACCCTTTGGTGAAAAAAAATTAGTATTGATTGCGCAAGATATGTCGCAATCTGCACGTATTTATGAAATGCGCCGTAGTTTTATCTCAAATGCTTCTCACGAATTACGCACACCATTGACAGTAATATTGGGCTATTTGGAGACGCTCTCTATTCATCAAGCCATGCCTGAGGAATGTAACACTGCAGTGAAATCAGCAGAGGTTCAGGCAGTTCGAATGAAGCAATTAGTTGAGGATCTGCTTACATTGTCGCGGTTAGAATCAACGGCTTCCGTTGTTAAAGATACAGAGGTAATTCCGGTTGCTACACTAATCACGGATATAGTAGAAGAAAGTAAACTTTCAACTTGGTTTACTGATCATCAAATATCCATACATCTTGACACGGATGTAAAGCTTCATGGTGACTTGCAAGAGATTCATAGTGTAATTTCGAATTTAATCAATAATGCAGTAAAGCACACAGAGGCAGGTTCAGTGATCAAAGTAACCTGGAAGAAAAGTGATGATGGAAAGTTACAATTCATTGTAGAAGATAATGGACAAGGTATAGCGCCAGAACATCTAGGGAGATTAACCGAGAGATTCTATCGCGTGGATGCTGGTCGTTCGCGTGAAAAAGGGGGCACCGGTTTAGGGTTGTCGATTGTGAAGCATATTTTAGAGCGCCATGAAGCGGTTTTGGAAATAGACAGTAAGATCGGTCTTGGGTCGGCGTTTATCTGCAATTTCCCAGCACATAGAATAGCCAAAAAAAATAAAAAACTTAATAAAAACAATGAGATATGATTTAATAAAACTGTAATATTAGTACCATATGCTTGTAATACATAGACATTAACTTTGATTCTGAAAATCAAAGTATCCCATAACTGAGGAGTTATTTAATGTACGCAATGTTTAAAAAGTTTTATGTGATTACAGCAGTGCTAATGTTTGCATCGGCTGCAACGGTTTCAGCTGATAGTAGTGTTGATGCTGAGCTAGGTGTATATACCGCGACCAGTGGTGTATCTGGAAATTTATCCAGTGTTGGCTCCGATACGCTGGCTAACTTAATGACGCTATGGGCTGAAGAGTACAAGCGTTTTTATCCAAACGTTAATATTCAAATTCAAGCTGCGGGTTCATCTACCGCGCCTCCTGCATTAACGGAAGGCACTTCTAGTATAGGGCCAATGAGCCGCAAGATGAAAGACGAAGAGATTGCAGATTTTGAGGAGAAGTTTGGTTACAAGCCGACTGCAGTTCCTGTCGCGATTGATGCACTGGCAGTATATGTGCACAAAGACAATCCAATTAAGGGTATGAGCATTAAACAAGTTGATTCTGTATTTTCAAGTACGCGTACTTGTGGTGGTTCTGCAGATGTCGATACTTGGGGTGACTTAGGCTTAGAAGGTAATTGGACTAAGCGTGACATCCAATTATATGGCCGTAATTCAGTATCGGGTACATATGGGTATTTTAAAAAGAAAGCGCTCTGTAAAGGCGATTTCAAATCTAATGTAAATGAACAACCAGGTTCCGCATCAGTAGTTCAATCAGTTTCTACTTCATTGAATGGTATTGGTTACTCAGGGATTGGTTACAAAACTTCAGGTGTAAAAGCGGTACCATTATCTAAAGGCGAATCTGATTTTGTCGATGCTACTTCAGAAAATGCTATAGCGGGCACTTACCCACTTGCACGATTTTTATATGTCTACATTAATAAAGCACCTGGTAAGCCACTTTCTCCATTAGAGAGTGAGTTCATCAAGATGGTGTTATCTACTCAAGGTCAAAAAGTAGTAGTGAAAGATGGTTATATCCCCTTGCCTTCAAAAGTTGCTGATAAAGCTTTAGCAGGCCTTGATATTGAAAAGAGTGCTATGAAGGTTAGTGCAGCGGAGTAGTTAAAAAATAATCAATTAATAATAAAAAGAGCGACAGTTTTGTCTGTAAAAAATAAAAGGCCCTGACAATCAGGGCCTTTTTTTCGAGTATACTCACCTACTCCTGCTTTCAATAAAAAAATAGAATAAAAACCATGTCGGAAGAATCAGGCAAATCACAACTCAGTGTCCCGGAGCCATTATTATTTGACCACAAGCTTTGGCGTCGTCGATCAATTCGTGATGTGGTAGCGCGCTATCTGGTAGGTGCGGGTGGTATCGCTGTCATCGGTTCAATCATCCTTATCTTTTTGTTTTTATTTGCAGTAGTGTTTCCTTTGTTTAAGGGTGCCAGCCTACATGAAGTTACAACTTATAAATTAAGCGAAACAGATTCTTCTGCATCATTGATGTATTCAATAGAAGAGCAAGCTGAAATAGCTATGCGCTTAAACGATGTAGGTGTAGTGCAGTTCTTTTCGTTGGCGGATGGAACAATATTAGCGAGCACAAATCTTTTAGCGAACAGTGAAGCAAAAGTTATTAGTTGGACACATGTCGATCCTGAAAAAAATATTATTGGTTTAGGGCTTGATGATGGTAAAGCTATTATTTTTAGGCATGAGTATTTTTCTAAATATGTTGAAGATAAGCGCACGATCATCCCAAGTATTACTTATCCCTATGGTGAAGCACCTATTGATCTTCAGATTGGGAGCCAGGCAATATCGAATATTGCAATTAGCGGTAACGAAGACGGCCTAACATTTTTTGGTCAGACAGAAAGTGGGCCGAGACTGGTTAATTTCACAATCGAGTCTTCATTTTTAGATGAGGATGAATTCTCTTTAGAGTTAACCAGTCAGGTAATCCTGCCCTATTCTGACAAGACACTTAAAGCATTGATTTCACCTGAGCGTCAATGGTTGTACTTATTAAACGAGGAAGGTGCTATTGCATACTATGATATTCGCAATAAAGCTGAACCGATTCATATTGAAGCTATTTCTGTACTGGGTGAGGGTAATAAGCCAGCTTCGTTAGAGTTTTTGCTAGGAGGCATTTCACTATTACTTGCAGATGACCATGGCAATATACATCAGTTATTTTTAGTACGAGGAGATGATGGCCAACGAAATTTAACACTGATTAGAAGTTTTAAAAGTGTTGACGCTAGAGTGTCTAGCATTTCAACTGAAATATTACGTAAAGGATTTCTGGTTACTGATGTTGAAGGGAATGTTTCCTTATTTCATAGCACCGCCTCTAGACATCTATTTACGGAAAATATATCCGACAAGCCCATTACTCATCTTGGTGTAGCACCAAGAAGCGACAAACTAATTGCAGAAGATGTTAGTGGTCAACTGCATGTTTGGGAAATGGATACTGAACACCCGGAAGCATCATTAAGTTCAATATGGGGAAAAGTTTGGTATGAGAGTTATCCTGAACCGGATTACATATGGCAGTCATCTTCGTCTTCAAATGACTTTGAACCTAAGTTTAGCCTTACACCTTTAACATTTGGCACGTTCAAGGCAGCGTTCTATGCGATGTTAGTTGCTATGCCGCTGGCGATATGTGGCGCTATATTTACTGCATATTTTATGGCGCCGAAAATGCGAGGTGTAGTCAAACCATCAATAGAAATAATGGAAGCGTTGCCTACTGTTATTTTGGGCTTCCTCGCGGGCCTTTGGTTAGCGCCCTTTGTTGAAACACATTTACCAGGCGTGTTCGCCACAGTTGTAGCTTTGCCGTTGGGGATTTTAGTGGCGAGTTTCGTCTGGTGGCAAGTGCCTGATCGAATTAAAGTTGGGATATCAGATGGTTGGCAAGCTGCATTATTAATTCCTGTTGTGCTGTTTTGTGGATGGTTGGCTTTAACTCTTAGTCCCTGGATGGAGCGTGTGTTATTTGATGGGAATATGCGCTTATGGTTAACCGATACAATGGGGATTGGTTATGATCAAAGAAATTCTGTAATTATTGGTATCGCAATGGGTTTTGCAGTGATACCGACTATATTCTCGATTGCGGAAGATGCGGTATTTAGTGTTCCTAAACATTTGAGCTCAGGCTCTTTAGCATTAGGTGCAACGCCTTGGCAGACCTTAGTTAGAGTTGTTTTACCATCTGCAAGCCCAGGTATATTTTCTGGAACCATGATTGGTTTAGGCAGAGCTGTGGGTGAAACCATGATTGTACTGATGGCAACTGGAAACACGCCCATCATGGACTTTAGTATTTTTGAAGGGATGAGAACGTTATCTGCAAACGTTGCGGTAGAGTTGCCAGAATCAGCAGTGGGCAGTACGCACTTTAGAATCCTTTTCCTCGCGGCATTGGTTTTATTTATATTTACCTTTTTCTTTAACACGATTGCAGAAATTGTGCGTCAACGTCTACGTGAAAAATACAGTAGCTTATAAGCAATAATAGTAATGAAAGATAAGCGTCAAAACTTTACTGCATTTATGTCTTCTGGCACGCCATGGGTGTGGCTGAATGCTGGGGCAGTCGCCATTAGCATGATTATGGTGGTTGGCCTTTTGTTGTTGATTGCGTCTAGAGGCTTGGGTCACTTTTGGCCGAAGACAGTATATGAAATTGAATATGATAATGGCACAAATGTCGTGCAAATTATTGGAGAAAGAGTTGAATCTGAAGAGGTTGCACGGGAACGGATTATCGAATCTGGTATTAAAGTCGATAGTGAAGATGAGTTTATCGAACGTAGCCTAATAAAAGTCGGTAATCGTGATGTGCTAGGTGTTGACTTCATGTTAACCGTAACCCCGAATGAATTGAAGGTAACCAAGCCCGAAGATGTAATGGTCCTTGAACGTAATCAATGGGGTAATTTCTATGGTTATTTAAAAGAAATTAAAAGTGAAGGTGAGGTATTAGATTTATATGAAGACATCAAGTGGCAGGATTTAGAAGCACGTCTTGATCGTGTGTTAGATCTAAGAGAAAAAATTGAACATATTGAAAAAGGTGCGATTGGTAAAATTAATTATCGATTGGAAAAACTGCGTTTAAAGAAACGTGGATTAGAATTAGATAACGTTACTGATCCAAAAGCATTTGAAGAAATTACATTAGAAGAAAACAAGTATACCGCCGACTACCAAGTTTTGAAAAAAGAGTTGGATGCGCTGTATGTAGAGTCTTCGCGTGACAGTATCATCATGCAAGAAATGACGGGTGGTACGAAAGAGATCAAGTTAGCGGATGTTGTAAAAGCATATCGACCCAATGCATTGAGCTATGGAGATAAGCTTATTTTTTACCTGAAAACATTTTGGGGGTTTGTTAGCGATGATCCTCGAGAAGCCAACACGGAAGGAGGTATTTTCCCTGCCATTTTCGGTACGGTCATCATGGTGTTGTTAATGTCTATTATCGTTACACCCTTTGGTGTCATTGCAGCTATATATTTACGTGAATATGCACACCAAGGACTTGTTACACGTTTAGTACGTATATCAGTTAATAATTTAGCGGGTGTGCCGTCCATTGTATATGGTGTCTTTGGCTTAGGGTTTTTTGTGTACATTGTTGGTGGCACACTTGATGAGTTGTTTTTTGCTGAGGCATTACCTACACCAACCTTTGGTTCTGGGGGCATCCTTTGGGCCTCATTAACGCTTGCATTGTTAACGGTCCCAGTTGTTATCGTTGCAACTGAAGAAGGGTTGTCACGAATTCCACGAGCCGTTAGAGAAGGCTCACTTGCTCTAGGTGCTACCAAGGCAGAAACGTTATGGCGCACAGTGTTGCCAATGACGACTCCAGCAATGATGACGGGTTTAATATTAGCGGTAGCGCGTGCTGCCGGCGAAGTGGCACCTTTAATGTTAGTAGGTGCAGTAAAATTGGCGCCTTCATTACCATTGGACGGTAATGTGCCGTTTGTGCATTTAGAACGTAAATTTATGCACCTGGGTTTTCATATTTATGATGTTGGTTTTCAAAGCCCAAATGTTGAGGCTGCACGACCTTTAGTCTATGCAACGGCATTAATTTTGGTAGTGGTAATTGTGATTTTAAATTTATCTGCAATATTCATTCGCAATCATTTGCGAGAAAAATATAGAGGTTTAGAACAACATTAACTAGCAACATTAAGTGCAATACAAATAAAAATGACCTTGAGATATTCATGTCAAGGTAGTTTTTTTGGAGTTAAGGAAATGATTATGGAAGCGCCAAAAATATCACAAGAAGTACTTCTCAATAAAGAAGCGTTAAGCCTTGAGAATGAAAAAACATGCTTTGAATGTAAAGATTTTAATCTTTACTACGGAGCAGCGCAGGCATTAAAAAATATTAATTTGGTTATCCCAGAGAAAAGAGTGACTGCATTTATTGGCCCAAGCGGTTGTGGTAAATCTACTTTGCTGCGTTGTATGAACCGTATGAATGATCTAATCGATATCGTTAGAATTGAAGGAGATATGCTGCTTGATGGAAAAGATATCAATGGTAAATCTGTAAATGTTGCAGAATTACGTCGTAAAGTTGGTATGGTTTTTCAAAAGCCAAATCCTTTTCCAAAAACCATTTATGAAAATGTTGCATATGGATTACGGTTGCAGGGTGTAAATAAGAAAAGAGTACTGGACGAGCGAGTAGAATGGGCGCTGAAAGGCGCAGCATTATGGGACGAAGTAAAGGATAGATTGCAAGATAACGCTTTAGGACTCTCGGGCGGCCAGCAACAACGCTTAGTGATTGCGCGTTCAATAGCTATTCAGCCAGAAGTGATTCTTTTGGATGAGCCTGCTTCGGCATTGGATCCTATTTCAACGCTTAAGATTGAAGAACTCATTATTCAACTTAAGGAACAGTATACGGTAGTGATTGTCACACATAATATGCAGCAAGCAGCACGCGTTTCTGACTATACGGCATTTTTGTATTTAGGAGAGTTGATTGAGTTTGGGGCCACAGATCAAATATTCACTAACCCGAGAAAAAAGAAGACCGAAGATTATATTACTGGTCGTTATGGTTAATCGGCGATTAAATAGATAGTACGAAATTAAAGACGAGGCATTTATGGTTTATCAAGATATTGGGCAGCACATATCACATCAATTCGATGAAGATTTAGAGTCACTACGTAGCAAAGTATTAAACATGGGTGGCATGGTTGAAAAGCAGATAGAAAACGCACTATTAGCTTTAACCAAATCAGATAGCAGCTTGGCTGAAGAAGTAGCGACTAGTGATTACAAAATAAATTCTATGGAAGTAGCGATTGATGAAGAATGTACACAAGTTATCGCAAGACGTCAGCCAACTGCAAGTGATTTACGTCTCGTTGTTACGGTAATTAAAACGATTACAGATTTAGAAAGAATAGGTGATGAAGCAGAAAAAATTGGACGGCATGGCGTTAAGCTTGCAACTGTGGAGCGCACACCATCTTATTTTATAGAAATTAAGCACATGGGTGAGCAGGTACGAAAAATGCTCCACGATAGCTTAGATGCATTTGCGCGTATGGATACGGAAGCAGCGATGACGATTGCACAAGGTGATCGTGAAATTAATGATGAATACGATGCATTAGTGCGACAGTTAATTACCCATATGATGGAAGATCCCCGTGCAATAAAGCGCGCATTACGCGTCATGTGGTGTGCTCGTTCACTTGAGCGTATTGGTGATCACGCAAAGAATATATGCGAGTATGTAATTTATACAGTTGCCGGTACGGACATCCGCCATACAAGTTTTGAGCAAGTAAAAAAAGAACAGACCGAGGCAGATGAGTAGCTAATTAATAATTCAATTTAGTAACTACTGTTAAATCAATATCTTATAATTCTTGTATATGTAAATTCTCGCAACATAACAATTCCATACACCTTTCCCCTTGTTATAATAAATTATTGTAAATTCATTTAATTATGAGTTTTCATTGAATAATAAATTACCATAATTTAATTACAGTCATTGCCTATGGGCAATGTCCTAGATAGCTGGGAGTTCTTCGAGATGGCAAATCACAAAATTGAAGCAGTTGAAGGCATTGGCCCTAAATATGCTGAAATGTTAGCAAAGGCAGGAGTTACAGATACTGATGGCTTGTTAGAAGCGGGTTGTACAAAGTCTGGTAGAAAGGATTGTGCTCAAAAATCAGGATGTAGCGAGAGCCAGATACTTAAATGGGTTAATATGTGTGATCTATTTAGGATAAAAGGAGTCGGTGAAGAATATTCCGAGCTTTTAGAGGTTTCAGGTGTAGATACAGTTAAAGAATTACGTAACCGTGTCCCTGAGAATCTTACTGCGAAAATGGAACAGGTCAACACTGAAAAGAATTTAGTGAGGAGAGTGCCTACACTAAAAGAAGTTACTGCTTGGGTTGAGCATGCTAAAGAGCTGCCTCCAAAAGTAACGTATTAATAAAATAATAAGAAAGTAAAATTATAAAACCAATAGGAGTGAGTTCGAGATGTATAAATTAATTTTAATGTTGTTTGTTGCAGCTATCATGTTTGGATGTAGTAAAGAAGAAGCCGGTGAAATGATGGATAAGGCGGGTGATGCTGTAGATAGTGCTGCAGAACATGCGGGCGATGCAGTTGATGCAGCTAAAGAGCATGCCGGCGATGCGGCTGATTCTGTTAAGGAACATGCCGGTGATGCGGTTGATTCAGCTAAAGAAATGGTAGACGGTGACGCAATGAAAGGACCAGAAGTAGAGCCACTTCCAGATTTTGATTCGTTGCCACCTATCGAAGAAGAAGCTGCAGAAGGCGGTGAAACGATGATGGAAAAAGCTGAAGAAGTAGTAGAGAAAGTTAAAGAGCATGCCGGCGATGCAGCTGAATCTGCAAAAGAACATGCTGGTGATGCAGCTGAAAAGATGATGAAAAAAGAGTAACGCTTTTTAAATCTTTGATAATAAAAAAATAGGAGAAGATATGGGATTTTTAACTTGGATAATCCTTGGCGGTATAGTCGGTGTTATTGCTAAATTGATTATGCCTGGTAAGGATCCAGGCGGCTTCATTGTAACTATATTGCTTGGCATAGCAGGCGCATTTGTTGGTGGTTATATCAGCACATTGCTTGGTTTTGGATCTGTTACTGGATTCAATTTGATCAGCTTAGTGATAGCTGTTATTGGAGCACTGATATTATTATTACTTTATCGAATGATAAAAAAATAATATTTTCATTTATTTTTTATGGAATCATAAAACGCCTAGAATATTATTCTAGGCGTTTTTGTTTGTGCAAATAAAACTCTAGGTTATTTAATACTATATATAAATGCAATTCATACCTTGTAGCCGTCATGTGTTGATTAATAAGTGCTGCGCTCAGCCTGGTTTGAGTGAAGAGCAGTCGCGACAGTTTCGTTCTTTTGCTGAAATACTTGCCGCCTACCAACATTATGTATCACAAAACAAGTTAGAGAAGATGAAGCAAGCCTATGCTTATCTTAGTCCTAATCAAGAATTACCATTATTTCCAAAGCTGAGTAATGAAGAATTAAAGCTTCAAGCGGAAATACTTGCTGAGGCATTTGGGAGTACTTTGAGAGAGGCAAATTTCCAAGAATTAAAGCAAGTAGATATTGAAAAAGCCTTTAAAACCTTTTCACTTGTTCCAGTCAATACAGATGTAAACTTAAATGATTATCAACGTATTAAGTTATTTTACCGTGGAAGTAGTACTAAAGAGGTTTCGGTTAAACGATTTTTGAGAACAAAAAAAATCGTTTTTGAAAACTATGATCGTGTAGCTGTTTTACTGCACATTAAAGATAAACACTATTTTCATGGCAAGAAAGATAATGGCGACTTAAATTTTTCTCCTGGCAAAGTGTATCTTTATTTATATAAGAACATACCGCATTACGATCTAGAGTTGTTGTTCCCGAATGTTAAGATCAGTATGAGCTGGAAAGATAAGCTGATGCTTGGTGTGCCGGCCTTAGGCGCAGCGATACCGATGGCGATAAAAGTTTTACCGAGTTTAGGCTTATTGATTGGTGCAGTTGCATTGGTTGTATTTGGATTGGACTTGGGCGGCAAATTCAATGTAGAGGCAGGTGATAAAAAAGCAATTTATCCATTATTAGTCGCAGTCTTGTCTACATCAATTGCACTTGGCGGATTCGCGGTGCGCCAATATGTAAAGTATAAAAGCAAGCGATTAGAATTCCTAAAGAAAGTTACTGATGTTTTGTTCTTTAAAAGTCTAGATGTATCCCAAGGTACACTCAATGCAATTGTGGATTCTGCAGAGGAAGAGCAAACAAAAGAAGCAATATTGATTTATACATTGATGGTTAATGAAAATAAGCCACTTAGCGAAGATGAAATTACTAAAAAAGTAAATGCATGGATAAAGAAAGAATTTTTGGTTGACTCTGAAGTAAATATTCAGCGCGCATTAATTCAACTGCAAGGATTACAAGCGCCTTATTTAAAAGAGGATGAAAAATCGGTTGTTGAAAAACTACCTGATGGAAGATATCAAGTTTCAGAGCCTGTTATTGCTAAATATATTTTAGATTATATCTGGGATCATGCATTTCAATATGCGAACTAATTTACCCAGTTTTTTCAGGCAAGATGTTTAAATTTTCAATATATTGAGGTGAAACGCCTACTTTTTCAGCTGCCATATGGCGTATAGCAACCATATCGTAGCCAGGGAATCGGTCAGTCAGTACGTTGATAGCTTGTTGGCATTGTTCTGGAACACTTAAATTCTTCCCAGTGGGTTTGCCAGCACCTGAAGCTAATTTCATGATAATTGTATTGCTACCTGGTTCTTGTCTATCATGATTGCGTGCCTTAATAACTTTATGCACCGTAACACCAGATTCATTTGGTTTACCCATCAAGCTTGAACGTGCCTGTATTAATGAATCATCAATGCTGTCAGAAAACCCAGGGCTAACCATAATAGAAGAACGATTTGGGTTCTCTAACAAACTATCATCTATATTGTTTTCAGACGGTTTGTTTTTATCTTTGGTAATGTCTTCTGCTCTGGCTTTATTTTTTCTCAATGGAATTTTAGTCGCAACTTTTGAGAACATGCTAGGTGTTTTCTTTTTTGGCTTAGTTTTCTGACTCAATCCAAATCTTTTTTGATGCTTCGTTCTTTCTGAATGCTGTTGCCAAAGATCGGATTTCTTTTGTGTAGATGAATTTTTTGTCGCATCTACTTGTTGTTTATGTAGTGTTGGTGGCGATGGCTTTTTTGTTAACTTATCAGTTTGCTTATTTTGTGGCTTAGATTGAATCTGCGAGTCTTGTATTAACTTTTCACCTTTCTCAATTAAGCTGGTGAGAATTTTCTCTCGTGTGTCGTTATATGTTTCTTCAGCTATAGATGTTTGTGGGGCCTGGGGCATTTCAGTTGAGGTGGTTTTTGCGTTCGTGGTCACAACAGGCAATGCACCGTGTAGTTCAACCTTGGCTTGCCACATATGGTTAAACATGTGTATCGCCATGATCGCAGCAGTAGGTGCATTATTGTCATGGATCGCTCCACGCAGGCTTTTTTCAAATAATAAAGCAGAGAGTAGATGTTTGCGTCTGCTAGATGTTTTACTCTGCCTTAGTTCGTCTTTTATAGCATTAGCATCTATATAGTCTGTGACGATAGGTAATTCTGCTTTAATCCATTCTTGGGCATTATCTAACGTTGCATTGCACTCACGTTGAAAATCATTCTTGAAACGTTGGAATTTTTCGACTCGTTTAGTAGTGATAACTGACTCTAATGAGGCACTGAATAAATCATGATTGTTGTTATTATCGTTCATTATTCAAATATTATTCGGGAGTAATGTCGAGATCATCAAGTTCTTGTTTGCTAACATTTAAGCGCGTAGCTGCCAATAATCGAAGTGCGTTTACATTGCAATGCGGGTATTTTACTTTTAAGTTATTTATCGTCTCTTGATAACGTTGTTTGTTTGGGTTCTCAGATGTATTACTTTTTATTGCTTCATTTTTTATGGTGTTGCTAGTATTAGTGCCTGAATTATTTTTAACAGTAGTATCTTGATCGAGTCTAAATATTGAGCTGCTCCAAATATGTTCGAGTAGCTTCATGCTGGCGAGCGCAGCTGTTCCAGCGTCGTTATTATGCAATGAGGTATTTAGTGCATTCAGTTCAATAACCATTCGTAATGCGCAGCCTTCATCGGTCTCAATGTTGTATTTATTGATTAAAGGTTGAGCTTCATGTGCAAGTGTCGGGAGCTTTTCTTTCTCAAGAATGGTATGTGCCCAAGTCTGAATAGAGTCTGAAAACTGCTTTAGGTCACTCAGATGAGGTTGAACAGCACTTTCATCAAAACTGATATCTTCAGCTTGAATTTCTGGCAAATACTCGCGTATTTTTTTTGTAATATGTTGTTGTATCATTAATTCTTCATTGAAATACTAAAATGCATATCGATATAGTTCTATAGCGTGCAAATTCACATATGGCTTTGGAAATTTACAAAACATCTTGTGAACAAAATATTCTTTTAATTAAATTCGTTACATGAGTTTGACTTCAATTGCCGCAATGTGGAACAGACAATAATCGACTCTAGATGCATGGCGTGAATATGCCGATATATGGAGATGTAAAAGGCAAAATAGCGCGACAAGCTGCATCATAATAGATGGTAGTCAAAGTGAACCACCTAATTGACATTAGGTCCAAATAGTTAACGGAGAAGTAGACTGAATGTATGCTTGAGGTGGGTGGCTTGAGTTTAATTTTTTTGGTCAATTTCAACATTAAGGAGCATTCGCATAAAAGTAATGCTTGTAAAAGGAGGTAGTGATGAAAATTTTACAAAAATTAAATATCGCAGGAATTATATTTTTATCTATTATTCTTACTTCGTGTTCGACCATAAACCCGTACACGGGTGAAAAACAAACCAGTAAGCTTGTTATTGGTGCTGGCGCCGGAGCTGCAACGGGAGCTGTGGTTGGCCTAATTACAGGTGATGATAGTCGTGAGCGACGTAAGCATGCCTTGATTGGGGCTGGAGTTGGTGCTTTGGCAGGTGGTGCTGTGGGTTATTATATGGATGTGCAGGAGGCCAAGTTAAGACAAAAGCTTGCTGGCACAGGCGTGAGTGTTACACGTGATGGTGACAATATTATTTTGAATATGCCGGGCAATATTACTTTTGCTACAGATAGTTCAGATATCAATGGCGACTTTTTTGCAGTACTAGATTCTGTTTCCATAGTCGTAGATGAATTTGATAAAACTTTGGTTGAGGTAATGGGGCATACGGATAGCACAGGTTCAAACGAGTACAATCAAACATTATCTGAAAAACGTGCTAACGCAGTATCTAAATACTTTCAAAGCAGAGATATTCAGCCGCTACGCTTAGCGACTTATGGATACGGTGAAGACTATCCAGTTGCTACTAATGATGATGCTACGGGCCGTTCTCAAAACCGTAGAGTTGAAATAGCTTTAGTGCCACTAACTCAATCGTAAAGTAAATTTAGCGTTAGGAATAAAGGCCTCGCACAGCGAGGCCTTTTTATTTTGTGTATGATTAATAATATGAACAAAACAAATCTTTTTATTGTGAGTGCTCCCTCTGGAGCAGGTAAAACAAGTTTAGTGAAGGCGCTCGTTGACTCCACTCAAAATGTAGTGGTTTCTGTCTCACACACTACTAGAGATATGAGGCCAGGAGAGGTCGATGGCGAAAATTATTTTTTCGTCTCTTATGAGAATTTTTTGCAAATGATTAAGCAAGATGATTTTCTTGAATATGCAAAAGTATTTGATCATTTTTATGGCACGTCTCAATCATCTGTAGAAGAACAACTAGATCAAGGTCTAAAGGTCATCCTTGAGATCGATTGGCAAGGTGCAGAGTTGGTGCGTGAAAAAATTCATGGAGCACAATCGATATTTATACTGCCACCTTCTAAAGCAGAGTTAGAATTACGTTTACGAGGTCGAGGCCAAGATAGCGAAGAGATTATTGCTCGTAGGATGAAGGATGCAGAAAGTGAGATGAGCCATTTCGAAGAGTTTGATTATATTATACTGAATGATAATTTTGATCAGGCTTTACGTGAGCTTACTGCATTAGTAGTAGGTGAAGGTGAATTCCACCCTATCGGTGAGGATAATTTAAGAGTCCTTACAGAAGATTTATTACCAAAACACTAGAGATTGCTTATTGAGAGCTAGATGCTGAGCAGCAAATTCGCTACACTCACTCGGCTAAGCCCCAGTTTAATTGTATTTTAGGAGTATCCGATGGCCCGTGTAACGGTAGAAGATTGTCTTGATCATGTAGAAAATCGTTTCAAGCTAGTATTACTAGCCAGTAAGCGTGCTCGTCAACTTTCTATGGGTACCGAGCCGTTAGTTGAATGGGAAAATGATAAGCCTACCGTAGTTGCACTGCGTGAAATTGAAGAAGGGCTAGTAGATGAAGCGATGATGGAAGCAGCATTAGCTAAGCCGGTAGAGGATGACCTTCCATTTGATGAAGATGATCTAGCTGCGGCATTACATGCTGAAATCAGTCGTGAACTAACGCAGCCTGCGCCTGAAGGACAAAGCGCCGGTGTACCGCAATCTGATGATCAGCCAGTCAATCCTTTTTCTAGCTCATTATCATCGCCAGAACCAACTCAAGCCGATGTATCAGCACAACCTGCACCGACCATGGAAGAATTGCTCGCTAAGGAACTAGGCGCTACCTCTGATAGTGCACCAGCCAGTAATCCATTTGGTGAAAGCACTAATGAAAAAGAAGCGCCAGCAGATCCAACCCCACAGTTCGGCATCCCAACTATTCCTGATACTTCTAATAATGAGGACTAAGTACTATTTATAGTTCTTTACAGCAACTATGCAGCGTAGCGAGTAGCAACGCCACTCAGTATGAAAATGGTTGCAGGTTCAACTACTAAGCAAATTAGTGGTTCAGCCGAAGTTTCGGTAAAAGCCTCTTCCATATCGGAACAGCCCCCACGATTTTTAATCAGTGATCTATGTGCTTTATTAGAAGGTTACTTAGATCCTGATGATGTAAAAAGTATTTATCTAGCGTATCTATTTAGTGCCAGTGCACATGAAGGCCAGGTTCGAAAATCAGGTGAACCTTATATTTACCATCCAATTTCGGTTGCTAAAGTATTGGCAGAAATGCATATGGATGCAGAAACTATTCAAGCAGCCATGCTGCATGATGTTATTGAAGATACCAAAACCGCTAAAGAACAAATCAATATTGAGTTTGGGGATGATGTTGCAGAGCTAGTAGATGGTGTTAGTAAACTTACTCATCTTGAATTTGAATCAAAGTTAGAGGCGCAAGCTGAGAATTTTCGCAAGATGATGCTTGCGATGGTCAAAGATGTGCGTGTAATTATTATTAAACTTGCAGATCGTTTACATAATATGCGCACCTTAGATGTAATGAGGTTGGATAAACGCAAAAGAATTGCACGTGAAACTTTAGATATCTATGCGCCTATCGCTCTTCGCTTAGGTATGCATGGCATACGAGTTGAGCTTGAAGAATTATGTTTTAAAACAATATGGCCCAAAAGGTATGAGGTATTAAAAGATGTAATACGTCGTACTAATATTAATCGTGATGCACTTTTAAAAGAGGTCGAAAAAAATATCAGTGAACGACTAGGTAACGCGAAAATTGCAAATCGTATACACGGTCGTGAAAAAAATATTTATAGCATATATAGGAAAATGAAGGACAAACGCCTGCAGTTTTCTGAAGTATATGATGTTTTTGCATTTCGAATAATTGTAGATACTGTAGATACTTGTTATCGAGTACTAGGCGTGATTCATAATTTATACAAACCGGTACCAGGGAAATTTAAAGACTATATTGCCATTCCTAAAAAAAATGCTTACCAGTCATTGCATACTATTTTATTTGGACCTAAAGGAATGCCCATAGAGGTTCAAATACGTTCTGAAGAAATGGATCAAGTGGCACAGTCTGGAATCGCCGCGCATTGGTTATATAAAGACAAGAAAGCTGTAGATAATCATGCTGCACCACATGTCCGCACTCGAGAATGGTTGAATACAGTATCTGAAATGCAAAATCGTTCCGGTAGTTCATTAGAGTTTTTAGAGAGTGTCAAAGTAGATTTATACAGAGATGAAATATATGTGTTTACACCTCGAGGCGATATTATGGAGTTGCCTATCAGCTCTACCACTATAGATTTTGCCTATGCAGTGCATACCGATATTGGTAATTCATGTGTTGCAGCAAAAATTAATCGCCGCTTAGAGCCACTAAGTACTGCATTGCAAAATGGACAAACAGTAGAAATCATTACCTCGCCAAGTGGCCGTCCCAACCCTGCGTGGTTAAATTTCATCGTAACAGCAAAAGCACGATCAAATATTCGTAGCTATTTGAAAAATATGCAAAGTAGTGAGGCGTTGGAACTTGGCCAACGCTTATTGAATAAAGCGTTGAGAGCCTATGATAAATCTTGGCAAGACATTAGTCGGCGCGAACAAGTCAACTTGCTTAAAGATCTGCAGTTAGAATCTGAAGAACAGTTGTTCCATGAGATTGGTTTGGGTAATCGAATGGCACCTTTTGTTGCTAAACATGTTGAATCATTGCGCGGTAGTTGGATTAAACTACGCCGCAAAAGTGAGAGCAAAAATCCTTTGGCTATTCGTGGCACCGAAGGTATGGTCGTAAGTTTTGGTAAGTGTTGTTACCCAATACCGGGAGATGCAATTATAGGAATTATGACTGCAGGAAAAGGATTAGTTGTGCATCATATAAAATGTGAAAACACTAAACGCAAAACAACGAGCCGTGATAAATGGATACATGTTTATTGGGCAAATCAGATCAATAATGAGTTCACTGCGGAAATTTCAATTCGAACGGCAAATGAACCCGGTGTATTAGCCGTAGTAGCTTCAACTATATCGGATGCAGGCTCAAACATTGAAAACATAGTATTTGATGAGAAGCTAGGTTCTACTACAATGATTACTGTTTTGCTTACTGTTGAGGATCGAGTGCATCTGGCACGCATCATGCGAAGCATACGAAATATACCGCAAATTTATAAAGTAAAACGACTTCAATAATTAAAACGTTGAAACATTAGGAGAAAGTATGACAAGGGAAATCATTGCCACTGACCAGGCACCGCAAGCAATTGGCACCTATTCACAAGCCGTAAAAGTGAATTCAACCGTATATATGTCTGGCCAAATTCCTCTAGTACCCGCAACAATGGAAGTGGTTGAAGGTGATATGCGTGTGCAAATTAGTCAAGTATTCGATAATCTTCAAGCAGTTGCACAAGCTGCAGGTGGATCACTAGATAAGCTTGTTAAGGTAAATATATTTCTTACTGACTTAAGTCATTTTCCTTTAGTAAATGAAGTCATGGCAGAATATTTTGTGGAACCGTACCCGGCGCGTGCGGCAGTGGGTGTTGCGTCTTTGCCAAAAGGTGTTGCCGTAGAAATGGATGCAGTGATGGAATTAGATTGATTGGTCTCAATTAATTTTTACTATATTAGTCATTTTAAAAATCAAGCTTAACGATTGAGTAAAGACACATTTCCATCGGTGGAAACACTTAAAGGTGTAGGGCCGAAAGCTGCAGAACGATTGCAACGCATACAAATCTATACCGTTCAAGATTTGTTATTTCATCTGCCCATTCGTTATCAAGATCGCACACGGATAAGGCCAGTGGGAGCGTTACGCACAGGCGAGGAATGTGTAGTGATTGGTACCATTATTCATAGTGAAGTGGTATTTCGAAAACGACGTATGCTGTTGGTGAGTGTAGAAGATGGCACAGGTCGAGTGCAGTTGAGATTTTTTTACTTTAATAAATCTCAACGTGAAAATCTTTCTACGGGTGCAAAAATTAGATGTTTTGGGGAAGTCCGGAGAAGCTTGAAAGTGCCAGAGATGGTACATCCAGAATATGAAATTCTACATAATGATGAAACAACTAAAGTTGAAGATCATTTAACACCTATTTATTCAACCACAGAAGGTTTGCATCAACTCAGTTTGCGGCGCCTCACTTCTCAAGCCTTGCAATGGGCCACCGAGAACGAAGGTGAAAAGGGTGCACCTGTTTTAGACTTACTTCCTACACCGCCACGTATTGATGGTCAAAACGTCAGTATTGTTGACGCCTTGAAGTTTGTGCATCGTCCTCCTCCAGAAGCAGATACTGAAGCTTTGTCATCTGGCAAACATGTTATGCAGCGACGTTTAGCATTTGAAGAACTACTCGCGCAACAACTTAGTCTCTCTAAACTTAGATTACAGATGCAAAGACAAGATGCCGTTTCAATAAAGACCGAAGGGAAATTATATAAAGGTCTGCTGGATAAACTTGAATTTGAATTAACCAATGCGCAAACGCGAGTCATTAAAACGTTATTTTCTGATTTAAGTAATCCTTATCCAATGTTACGTTTGTTGCAAGGTGATGTGGGGAGTGGAAAAACATTAGTAGCCATTGCAGGGTGTTTACAGGCGATAGAAGCAGGCTATCAAGCAGTAATGATGGCGCCGACTGAAATCTTGGCAGAACAACATTTGCGTAATTTTTCTAAATGGCTAGAACCATTAGGGGTGCGTATTGCATGGCTTTCAGGAAAATTGACAGCAAGCAAAGCAAACGAAATGAAAGCGTTGATTGCATCAGGCACCGCAAATGCAATTATCGGTACACATGCATTATTTCAACAAGGTGTAGAGTTTAAAAATCTAGCATTTATTGTTGTTGATGAGCAGCACCGCTTTGGTGTACATCAACGTTTAGCTTTGCGTGAAAAAGGCATTCAAGATGGTATGCACCCGCATCAACTGATTATGACTGCAACGCCTATTCCGAGAACGTTAGCCATGACGGCTTACGCCGATTTGGATTATTCCGTAATTGATGAATTGCCACCTGGCCGAAAACCAATAAGCACTATTGCCATTCCTATGGAGCGCCGACAAGATGTAGTAGATCGTGTAGCAAATGCCTGTCGCAATGGACAACAGGCCTATTGGGTATGCACGTTAGTTGAAGAATCTGAAGTTTTGCAATGTCAGGCTGCAGAAGATGTATATCGTGAATTAAGTCAGTTATTGAGGGGAGTAAACGTTGGACTAGTTCATGGCCGCATGAAAGGTAAAGAGAAAGATGCCGTCATGCAAGACTTTACAAATCGAAAAATAGATCTGCTTGTTGCAACCACTGTAATTGAAGTGGGTGTTGATGTACCTAATGCAAGTTTAATGATCATCGAGAATGCTGAACGTTTGGGTCTGGCTCAACTGCATCAGCTGCGCGGCCGCGTTGGTAGAGGTACGGAAGAAAGTAGCTGTGTATTAGTATTTAGTCCACCACTAACTGATAATGCGAAAACACGTATTGATACGATGCGTAATACTAATGATGGCTTTAAGATTGCTCAAGTAGATCTAGAAATTCGAGGGCCAGGCGAAGTATTAGGCACTCGCCAAACTGGTATGTTGGAATTGCGCATAGCGAATATCATGCGCGACCAGGATCTGATTCCATTGGTGCAAGAGTATGCTAAACAGATATTAGAGGAATATCCTCAAAATGTGGATGCTGTGATTCAAAGGTGGTTAGGAAGATCGACCGAATATGGACAGGTATAATGTCTGCTTGCGACCCAAAGCGGACATTGATCTAGCGTCGAATAAAAGTAGGTTGGTGGATATGTCAGATGATAAAAAAGATCCAGATGGATTAAGTGAAGACATAATTGAAATCTTAGAAAACCTTTCACCAAGAGAAGCAAAAGTATTACGTATGCGTTTTGGTATTGATATAAATACTAACCACACCTTAGAAGAAGTTAGCAAACAGTACGATGTAACACGAGAACGAATCATAGAGATTGAGAAAAAAGCAATTAAGAAAATTAGAGCTTACAGGTCCAATCCAGCTAATTGGGAGCTTGTTAAGGTTATTTCAGACGGTGAAAAATTAGAAATTTATGGCTTGAATGTTTGGGATCACGACTGGAGTAAATTTGAAGACTGTTCATTTGAAGTTCCAAGTCCTGCTGAGCCTAATCACAAACCTGAGGTTTTAAAAGGAAAATGCAAAATTGATGTCTATTGTATGAATCAAGATAATATCTTTGTTTATTTTGCGTCGGCCGAAATATCTAATGGCATTTGGGCATTTTACAGACAATTAAAATGACCGCTATTGGCCGAAAGCGGACATGATAAATAGTAAGAATTTATCTGATTCAATATTTCTCAAATAAGTAATACGCAGATTTAACATTACTT
>CALAJL010000131.1 GCA_937922735.1 uncultured Gammaproteobacteria bacterium
AAGATATAAATATTTCAGGTGCGAAAGGAATATTAGTTAATGTTACTGCTAGTGGCAGTCTTTCAATCGGTGAATTTGAAGAAGTGGGTAATCACATTAAAGGTTTAGCATCTGAAGATGCAACGGTTGTGGTTGGAACGGTTATTGATGAATCTATGGGTGATGAGCTGCGAGTGACGTTAGTCGCAACAGGGATAGGGTCCCCAAGAGTACCAATGCCAGTGAGACCAGCGGTTAAACTAGTCGAGACCAAGCCTAAAGTAGTTATCGAAGACCCTTCTGTTGCAGGTATAGATGAAGGCTTAGAGGCTCCTGTTGCGATACGAACAGAGAACCGTGCAAGGGCTGTCGCGAACGAGAAAGAAGATGACTATGACTTGGATTACTTGGATATTCCAGCATTCTTGAGACGCCAAGCCGATTAAATGGCTGATTGATAAGTTGATAGATAATGGTTAACTACCCAAGGCACGGGCTGATGATTGTGCGGTTATTACATGAATAACCGCTCGATGTTGAACTTAATTGCACGGATGTGGCTCAAACTTCCAAGTAATTGACCTGGCGGCGTACTTATTGAATTTGTGTAATAATGTGGCGATTATTAAATGATGTCTTCACGGTGATGTACTAAAGATACCACTTCATTAAATAGGTTCATCGAATAGACACATCCATATAGGGATGTCCATTTACAAGCTGTGATCGAATAGGATTTACGACCTGTGATAAAGCAAAGAACGTTAAAAAATGTAATACGCGCCACAGGCGTGGGATTGCATACAGGGAAAAAGGTATATCTGACCTTAAGGCCTGCCCCCGTGCATACGGGAATTGTTTTTAGGCGTATTGACCTAGATCCTCCTGTCGAAATAAAAGCCAGTCCTGAAAATGTTGGAGACACTAGTCTCTCTACAACCTTGGTATCAGGTGAAGTACGTATATCAACTGTAGAACATCTACTATCAGCTATAGCAGGGCTCGGAATTGATAATGCTTATGTCGATGTAAGTGCACCCGAAGTGCCTATTATGGATGGTAGTGCGGGGCCATTTGTGTTCTTAGTTCAATCGGCGGGGATTATTGAACAAAATGCTCCAAAGAAATTTATTCGCATTATTAAAGCTGTAGAAATAAAAGAAGATGATAAGTGGGCACGTTTTGATCCATTTGATGGATTTAAAGTTGGTTTCACGATTGATTTTGACCACCCTGTATTCAAAGCTGGGCCACAAAAAGCTGAGCTTGATTTTTCAACTACCTCATTTGTTAAAGAGGTATCGCGTTCACGTACCTTTGGCTTTATGCGTGACTTTGAAACTTTGCGTTCTCAAAATCTTGCCCTAGGTGGCAGCCTAGATAACTCTATTGCGGTAGATGACCATCGCATTCTGAACGAAGATGGTCTGCGTTATGAAGACGAATTTGTTAAACATAAAATTCTTGATGCAATTGGCGATTTATATTTATTAGGGCATAGTTTAATTGGTGCGTTCAGCGGCCATAAATCGGGGCATGCACTAAACAATAAACTATTGCGTAAATTAGTGACGGTAACAGATGCTTGGGAAGAAGTGACGTTTGAAGATGACGAAGAAAATGTACCCATTTTTTATAGTCGTCCAATTAGTGCTAGCTCGTAACTATAAAATAAATAAAATTCTTCCTAAGATTTCCGCAAAAATTTATAACCATTTACCTTTAATGGTTATTAATTTGCATTTACTTTTCTGCATTGTTTAAACCTTTTTTAGCCAGATTTTGCATGGCTTTTTGAAGCTCTAAGTCCTTGATATTTTTGGCGCATTGATTGATGTGATTTGCACTATATGTGGTCAAATATCTTGCTTTTGTCGGATGGTTTACACCATTGATTACGTTGCATATTTTAACCTTTATTTGATTCAAGTATTCCTTTACAGTAAGACTTAGTTCTTGATTCAGTTGCTTCAATATCTCACGTTGTTGGAATCGAATAATACTCGCTCTATTAGGGTCATCGGTGACTATGGTTAGCGTGCGATTATCAATACCAGCAACCCAACAGTGACTGGCTAGGTCTTCGGGCAGCTGCATTTTTAAACTCAGTGTGAGTCTATGCAGTAACTTTGCCTTTTTTTGTAGGTCTAGGCTGATGTAGGAAGATATATTTTTTTGCATTGGGTAGTTATGTACACGGATTGTATTATTACACCAACAAGGACTTTAAATAATAAGTATAAAGAATATACATGAACATTATCATTTTCCCGCGCCCACAAACAAATCATATCTATGCAAATTCATCGCATGGCTTTGGTTTTAATAAATTTGGTCTTTTTTTAGGCTTAATTGCGCTTTCTGCAGTCTTATTAGGTGGCGGTTATTTGTTGGGAATTTCCTTTGGACACAAAACAATATTAAGTGAATGGAAAGCAGATGTTAGCGCACAAAAAGATCGTTTAAATCTAGCTAAGCGAGAAAGTGAAACACATGTAGATGCATTAACTACCAAGGTGGGTTTATTACAGGCCCATGTGAATCGTATTGATGCATTAGGAAATATGTTGGTAAGTATGGCTGGATTGGATGCCGATGAATTCAGTTTTGATTCCATTCCAGGTGTAGGTGGACCAAATACAGCTAGTGAAGGTGATGTGCAAGTAGATATGGAAATTGATGCTGTGCTCGCTAGGCTGAATGACGAAATAATTAATCGTGAGCATCAATTAAACGTACTAAATGATCTGCTAATAGATGAAAAGTTAGAACAGGAAACGCGTCCTCAAGGCCGACCAGTGATACATGGTTGGATATCATCTTATTTTGGTAAGCGTACTAGTCCTTTCAGTGGTAAGACCGAAACTCACAGGGGTGTTGATTTTGCTGGTAAAGAGGGAAATGACGTCGTGTCAGTAGCAGGTGGAGTGGTTACGTTTGCAGCTGATAAAGGCGGATATGGTTATTTGGTAGAGATTGATCATGGGAATGGCTATGTCACACGTTATGGGCACAATAAGATGATTCATGTGCAGGTGGGTGAGGCAATAAAACGAGGCCAAGTGATTGCAAAACTTGGTAGTACAGGTCGTTCAACGGGTCCACATGTGCACTTTGAGGTTATTAAAGACGGTGTTCGCATTGATCCAATGAAGTTTGTTGAATAAGCGCATATTAAGAATAATCTGACTGAAATTTACGGCATATTAGATTCCTTCGTGCTGCTCTAATTCTCTGATAGCTAGTGTATAATTCCTAGCAATATCCTTGTTAAAATTTACATTTATTCATTTCATATTTCGCTCTTGCCTGTTTTTAGATCAGACATGCTTATCTACTCCACATTAAATTAATTATTACGTGCTATAAAATATGTTTCGAAAGGTTACAAATAAGTTGTTTGGGAGTCGCAATCAGCGATTGGTTGGTCAATATGCTAAAGCTGTTAAAAGAATTAATGATTTAGAGGCGTCTTATAAAGCACTAAGTGACGAAGAGTTAAAAAATAAAACTTCTGAATTCCGCAATTTATTAAATAGTGGAACTACATTAGATGAGATTCTTCCTGATGCATTTGCAACCGTACGAGAAGCTGCAAATCGTGTATTAGGTATGCGTCATTTTGATGTGCAGCTCATAGGTGGCATGGTCTTGAATGATGGCAAGATTTCTGAGATGCGAACTGGTGAAGGTAAAACATTAGTCGCGACATTGCCTGTTTATTTGAATGCACTTTCTGGCCAAGGCGCACATGTTGTTACAGTTAATGATTATTTAGCAAAACGTGATGCGGAATGGATGGGTCAGGTTTATCGATTTCTAGACCTTAGTGTAGGTGTGGTGACGGGTGGCATGATGCATGAGGAAAAGAAACAAGCTTATGCTGCTGATATTACCTATGGAACTAATAATGAGTTTGGATTTGATTACTTGCGCGACAATATGGAGTTTTCAATCGAAGGTTGTGTGCAACGTGAATTGAATTTTGCAGTGGTTGATGAGGTTGATTCAATTTTAATTGATGAGGCTAGAACACCATTGATCATCTCAGGCCCAAGTGGTGAACATTCAGAGATGTATATCGCTATAAATAAGTTGGTGCCAAAGTTAGTTGCTCAGCAAGAAGAAGATGGTCCGGGCGATTACAGTGTCGATGAAAAAAGCAGGCAAATTCATCTTACAGAGGAAGGTCATCAAAACATTGAAGACTTACTGGCAGGACAAAATCTCCTCGGTGAAGGAGAAACACTGTACGACACGACTAACATAAGTCTACTGCATCATGTGGGCGCAGCGTTACGTGCGCATACGCTATTTCAAAAAGATGTGGACTATATTGTTCAAGACGGACAAGTAATTATTGTAGATGAATTTACGGGTCGTACCATGCCAGGTCGACGTTGGTCTGATGGTTTGCATCAAGCAGTTGAGGCTAAAGAAGGTTTGAAGATTCAAAATGAGAATCAAACGCTGGCTTCAATTACATTTCAAAATTATTTTCGACTCTATAATAAACTTTCAGGAATGACGGGCACGGCAGATACCGAAGCATTTGAGTTTCAATCTATCTATGGTTTGGAGGTTGTGGTGATTCCAACCCATAGAGATATGGTTCGAGATGATATGGGTGATTTGGTTTACCTGACGTTGCATGAAAAATACGATGCGATTATCGAAGATATAAAAGATTGCGTACAACGTGGTCAACCTGTTTTAGTTGGTACAACTTCAATTGAATCTTCTGAGCTCATATCAGGTGTGTTAAAAAAATCAAATATTGATCACCAGGTTTTGAATGCGAAGCAACATGAAAAAGAATCACAAATTATTGCTCAAGCAGGCATGGCTGGCAGGGTTACGATTGCAACGAATATGGCGGGCCGTGGAACTGATATCGTATTAGGAGGTAGTTTAGATGCGGAGCTAGAACAACTCGGTGATGCGGGTGATACGGAAACCGTTAAAACTGATTGGCAACTAAGACATGAAGCAGTACTTAAGTCGGGCGGTTTACATATTATTGGTACTGAACGACATGAGTCTCGCCGTATAGATAACCAATTGCGTGGGCGCTCTGGGCGCCAAGGTGACGCGGGTTCGACGCGTTTTTATCTTTCTATGGAAGATAATTTGATGAGGATTTTTGCATCCGAGAAAGTTCGTGGATTGATGCAGAAGCTGGGTATGCAGGAAGGTGAATCGATTGAGCATCCCTGGGTATCAAAAGCGATTGAAAATGCTCAACGTAAAGTAGAAGCACATAACTTCGATATTCGTAAAAACCTTCTTGAATATGATGATGTGGCAAATGATCAACGTAAAGTTGTATATGAGCAAAGACGTGATCTGATGTTAGAGGAAGATATTTCTGAGAATTTAGCAGCTATTCGGGAAGACGTGGTTGAGGCAGCCATTAGCGAGCATTTGCCAGCTGGCAGTATGGATGAACAGTGGAATATTGAAGGTCTGACTAATGCGTTTAAAAACGATTTTGGATTAACGTTTCCAATTCAACAGTGGCTTGATGAAGACGATACCGTTGCAGAAGAAGAGGTACGTGAAAGGATTCATCAACGTGTAGAAAAACTATTTCAAGAGAAGCAAGACCGAGTCGGTCCAGAGGTTATGCGAAGGCTTGAGAAAGATATGATGTTAAAGGTGTTAGATAATCGCTGGAAAGAACATCTTGCTGCGATGGATTATTTGCGACAAGGGATTGGCTTGCGAGGTTATGCACAAAAAAACCCTAAGCAAGAATATAAACGTGAAGCCTTTACTATGTTTCAAGAAATGCTTGAACAAATAAAGAGTGAGACCATTTCATTAATTTCTAGAGTTGAGTTACCTACTTTGGAAGAAATCAAAGCAATGGAAGCTGCGCAGCAGGTGCCTGATAATATTCAATACCAGCATGCTCAAGCGGACGATGTGCTAAATCCTGAGCAACCGCAAGAGGC
>CALAJL010000132.1 GCA_937922735.1 uncultured Gammaproteobacteria bacterium
TAAAAAAGGCCAGCCGAATGGCTAGCCTTTGGATAATCTTTGTTTGAATAAGTCTTAAGAAATACGAGCTTTAGCTTTTTTTCTTGAAAAACCTACCAAAGTCATCATGCCTAAACCTAACAGCATATAGGTTGATGGCTCTGGAACTTCTGCAATTACCGGTCCACCTTCACCGTTATTACCTGATCCACCTTCACCGTTATTACCTGATCCGCCTTGACCGTTATTACCTAATCCACCTTCACCGTTATTACCAGAGCCACCATTTTCGAATGGATTGTTGGTACCGTTATCAGCAAGGCTCCCATCAGAATTAAATATACAAGCGATTACTTCATCAATATTCAGCTCTTCTGTTTCTAAATCCGGTTTCAATGATTCAATACATTGACTAACAAGGCCTGTGCTCAAACTCGCGTTAGCACCATTAAAGGAAAGTAGGTTATTCGATCGGGTTATCCCAGCTCTTTTTTGATCACCAGATGTTAATCCTGCAACAACTTTACGATACTTAGACTTTCTTGGTGTAGATAAAAATCTTGTAATCTCACCTTCATCAAAGGCGGAGACGACAGTACCTTCTATATTCGGATTAAATGATTTTTGTTGATCAGTAGAGGTAATTAATTTCTTTGAAACATTATTAATGGATCTCTGACGATCAAAACCATTCTCACTTGGGCTTAGTCCAATTAATGACGAAAATTTAAATAAACTTTGTCCTGCAGCATATGATGTGTTTGATGCAGAGATCATAAATAAGCTATAAAGTGAAATAGCAATGAGCAAAAGAAATACTCCAGCACGTGCTTTGCCAAACTTTGAAGTTTCCATGTAATTCTCTCTTTGATCCTTTGTTATATCGTTAGTAATCGTTCTACTATCGTAATTAATACACGAGTTTATAGTAACCGTAAGTTTTACGGTATGAACGTGTTGAAGCTCTCAACTCTTGTAAAACATATTACTAGTTTGTTATAACTAGGTAAATATTGCTCACCCTCTTTGTGGTATCTAAGTTATGGATTTTATTGGGTTTTTATGACAACTCTCTATATTTCAGTGAGTTACCATGCAATATCAATAATATATAAATCCCCTAAAACCGCTTATTTCTTAACCAAATTTTTAGATGATTGTTAGCAACCAATCACTTTCTGACAGACAGGTCTAATAATGGAATTTCTAATCCTAAGTAACTCTTGATATAGCAAAGTCAGTCAGACCCAACAAAGCATCACGGTATGGGTTACTAGGTAATATCTCAATTTTCTGTCTAGCAATATATGCTTGTTGGTTAGCAGATTTTTCCGTATAAGTAATTGCATCCGTGGCTTCTATCACTTGCAAGATTTCTTGCAACTGTTCTTTACCGCCATTAATGATAGCATCACGAATCATCTGTGCAGTTTCACCAGTACTATTTTTTAACGCATATATAAGCGGCAGTGTTGGTTTGCCTTCAGCTAAATCATCACCTATGTTTTTTCCCATTTCTTCGGAAGATGCTTGGTAATCAAGCAAATCATCTTTAAGCTGAAACGCAGTGCCGATATGCCTGCCATAAGCTGCGCATGCTTGCTCAACCTCTTTGCTTTCACCTGCTAAAATAGCACCTAACTGACAGGCAGCTTCAAATAACTTTGCGGTTTTGGATTGGATAACCATCATGTAACGGTTTTCTGTTGTATCTGGATCGTTACAGTTTAGTAACTGCATTACCTCGCCTTCCGCTATAGTGTTGGAGGCACGTGATAAAATTTCCATCACACGCATTTCTCCGACATCCACCATCATTTCGAAAGAACGCGAAAACACGAAGTCGCCCACAAGCACACTAGACTCATTCCCCCAGATCGCATTTGCAGTTTCATTACCACGACGCAGACTGGATTCATCCACTACATCATCATGCAATAACGTCGCGGTATGAATAAACTCGATTATTGCGGCAACCAAACAATGCTGATTTCCTGAATAGCCACACGCTCTAGCACATAGAATGGCTAGAATAGGACGTAATCGTTTACCCCCACTATTTATAATGTAATTAGCCATTTCGCTAATTAACGCCACATCTGAATGCAGATACTGTCGAATGGCTGCATTAACGCCATCCATATCCTCACTTACGAGATTTTGTACGCTTTTAAAATCCATATTGGTTAGGTTCGAACTCTTTTCATTATGCCTGGAATAGCTACTTAAACTGTTTTTTTAGGTATATCATTACTATACAGGTCAAATCTGTACTAATTTGATTGACCCGCTCTGAGCGTATCGCTAGAATTGCGCCTCATTTTTATACCCCTCACAACGGAGAACACAAGGTGTACGCAATAATCGCCACAGGCGGCAAACAATATCGTGTCCGGGAAGGAGACCAGATCCGGGTCGAAAAACTTGCTGGAGATCCTGGCGAGAAAGTAGAATTTAATCAAGTACTATTACTTTCTGACGGTGATGACGTGACTATAGGCGCTCCATATGTTGATGGCGGTAAAGTAACCGGTGAGGTTCAAGATCAAGCGCGCGCTAAGAAAATTGAAGTAATCAAGTTTAAGCGTCGCAAACACCATATGAAACGCATGGGCCATCGTCAGTCTTTTACGGAAGTAAAGATTACCGGTATCTCAAAATAGAACGCATGTATTAGGGAATTAGTTATGGCACATAAGAAAGCAGGTGGTAGTACTAGAAACGGACGCGATTCTGAGTCAAAACGACTTGGTGTAAAGCGCTTTGGTGGCGAAGAAGTATTAGCTGGTAATATTATTGTACGCCAACGAGGCACACAGTTTCATCCAGGTGTAAATGTTGGTTGTGGTAAAGACCACACACTATTTGCTAAAGCCGATGGACGTGTTGTATTTGAAACTAAAGGTCCGAAAAATAGAAAATTTGTACGCATTGAAGCGGTGCACTAATTACTTATTTTGATAAGTTTGCAAAGCCCCGCTTAGTCGGGGCTTTTTTTTTGCGCCGTAGAATAAAACTCTACAGAAATAGTTAAAAATATTTATGAAGTTTGTTGACGAAACAGTTATCCACGTGCATGCGGGAAATGGTGGAAATGGCGGTCTTAGTTTCCGGCGCGAGAAATATATTCCTCTTGGTGGACCTGATGGTGGAGATGGTGGTGACGGTGGAAATATTTATTTAGTTGCTGATGAAAATCAAAATACTTTGGCGGACTTTCGTAATGCACGGACTTTCAAAGCACAGCGTGGTCAAGATGGTTTAGGCAAAGATCGCACTGGTAAAAGAGGTGAGGATGCGTTCATTAAGGTTCCACTAGGCACTATAGTTAAGGATGCTCAAACTAAAGAGGTGATCGGTGATCTTACCAAGCACAATGAACAGCTATTAGTGGCCAAAGGTGGTTCACATGGATTAGGTAATGCTCGCTTTAAAACTTCAACCAATCGCGCACCACGCAAAACTACTCCTGGCGGACAAGGTGATATGCGTGATCTACACATGGAACTCAAATTGCTTGCTGATGTGGGCCTGCTTGGATTGCCGAGTGTAGGGAAATCTTCACTGATACGAACACTATCTTCAGCCACACCTAAAGTTGCGGAATATCATTTTACAACCTTATATCCAAGCTTAGGCGTTGTTTATATTGCACCACATAAAAGTTTTGTAATTGCAGATATCCCAGGGCTTATTGAAGGTGCTGCAGAAGGTGCTGGATTAGGAATACAATTTCTTAAGCATTTAACTCGCACAAAACTACTACTGCATATGATTGAGCTAGCACCATCTGAATATGAGAAGGATATAAGCAAAGATTATTTCTCGATATTAAATGAGATAAAAAAATATAGTGATGAAAACGGTAATGAATTAAGCAGCAAAGACCGATGGCTGGTATTCACTAAAAATGATCTGCTGCCTGAAGAGGAATGTAAAACTACTATAGAAAACTGCGTAAAAGAACTAAACTGGGAAGGGCCAGTTTTTTCTGTATCTACCATTAACAAATCTGGAACTAAAGACTTATGTAATCGTATTTATCATCATTTATATGAACAGGATGATAAATAAATTACTAAATCATAAACTTAAGCTGAAAGTTTGGGCATAAACGTGAGTACTCAAGTAGACAATAAACGACAACAAGTAAGCGAAGGTAAACGCTGGGTAATTAAGGTTGGAAGTTCGTCAGTTACAAAGAACGGACGCGGACTAAATATGCAAGCGATTGCTAATCTTACCTCACAACTTGCCAGCTTAGTTGATTCTAACAAAGAAGTTATTCTTGTCTCATCTGGAGCCATCGCTGAAGGCATGAATCGCTTGGCTTGGGAGAAGAGACCTCATGCAGTCTATGAATTACAGGCCGCTGCTGCCGTAGGTCAAATGGGTTTAATTCAAGCCTATGAGTCATGCTTACAAAAACACTCTTTACATAGCGCGCAAGTGTTACTTACCCATGAGGATCTACAAGATCGAAAACGTTACCTAAATGCTCGCACAACCTTACGAAAACTTTTGTCATTAAATGTCATACCTGTTGTAAATGAAAATGATACGGTCGCTACAGATGAAATAAAGTTTGGAGACAATGACACTCTTGCCGCCTTGGTTTGTAATCTTATTGGTGCAGATGCGTTAATTATATTAACTGACCAGCAAGGTATACTTGAATCACCACCTGAAGAAGACTCAAGCAACAACACAAACAATATTCTTATCGATGAAATTTCTGCACATGACTCATTGTTAGATCAAGTAGCAGGCCCAAGCGCAGGTGAATTAGGACGTGGAGGTATGCTAACTAAAATTTCTGCCGCAAGACTTGCAGCACGCGCCGGCGCAATCACTATCATTGCGCCTGGGAAAGTTGAAAATATTTTGTTGGAAATAGCAGCAGGCAAAAAACATGGCACTCTGTTATATCCCAACAATGAACCTCTTGTTGCACGCAAACAATGGATTGCAAACCAACTTTATACCAATGGTCAGCTAGTATTAGATGAAGGTGCTTGCCTTGTCATTAGCCAAGAAGGGAAAAGCTTATTATCAATTGGCGTACAGGAAGTAAAAGGAAACTTCGAAAGAGGAGAAGTTGTTAGTTGTGTCAATAGTAAAGGTGAAGAAATTGCACGCGGATTGGTCAATTACAGCGCCAAAGAGGCCAAACAATTAAAAGGTATTGCGAGTTCTGAGATTGAAACAACGCTTGGTTATAGCGAAGAACCTGAGTTGATCCATCGAGACAACCTAGTGGTCGTATAACGAGTTGTTTAGTATGTAAAATTGCTAAGTGAGACAGACGTTCTTATAGTCGGTACTACCAAACCACTCTACTTAATTACATAGATTTAATTCGAGCGTTCAATCGACTTTTATGGCGAGCTGCTTTATTAGCATGAATCAGCTTTTTACTTACAGAGGCATCAATGACCGGGACAGCTGCTTTATAAGCTTCTGTTGCAGCATTCTTATCACCCTCATCGATCAATTTAACTACAGCTTTGATCTTTGTACGTAAATGTGAACGCTGGCCGGCGTTGTGTAAGCGATTTTTTATCGCCTGACGAGCTCGTTTTTTTGCTGATTGTATATTAGCCAAAGTTGATCCTATTACTTGTTATTTATAGCTCAGATTCTGGGCTATAGTTCTTCTGTTCGGGTCGCGTACTATGGTAGTAAGATAAAAAAATGTCAACCTCAAGCCCATTCAATTCTGCCAAATAACCCAATAAACACCTTATAATTACCCACAAATGGCTGATCATCGCGCTCTATTCAAATCTACGGCTGTCATCAGCGCTATGACTTTTATCTCCAGGATATTTGGTTATATTCGAGACGCGGTCATATTTATCTTTTTGGGAGCCTCAGGCAGTACCGACGCGTTCTTTGTGGCTTTCCGCATTCCAAACTTCCTGCGCAGACTCTTCGCTGAAGGTGCTTTTTCTCAAGCCTTTGTGCCTGTGTTGTCCGAGTATAAAGAGAAGCATTCTGAACAAGAAATGAAGAATTTGGTTAACCATGTTTCAGGTGTGCTGGCTTTAATATTGCTGATGATCACCATTGTTGGCGTATTGCTCGCTCCACTGCTTATATATGTCTTTGCGCCTGGATTTGCAGATGAGCCACAGCGTTTTGAGCTTGCTGGAGAAATGTTACGCATAACCTTCCCTTACATATTGTTTATATCATTAACCGCACTATCTGCTGGAATTCTGAATACCTTTAACCAGTTTGCGGTACCAGCCTTCACACCTACCTTTTTAAATCTTTCACTAATTGCCGCCACGTTATGGCTGGCACCTTATTTTGAGCAGCCGGTTATTGCCTTAGCATGGGGAGTGTTCATTGCCGGAGTAGCACAGCTACTATTTCAAATTCCTTTTTTAAGCCGCCTGGGGTTATTACCAAAATTTTCCTTGCATGGTGCTACTGACGGGGTCAGAAAAATAGGCCGCTTAATGTTGCCAGCAATATTTGGCTCATCCGTTGTACAGATTAATCTACTAATTAATACACTAATCGCTTCATTTTTAGCAGTGGGTAGCATTAGCTGGTTATACATTTCTGACCGTTTTGTTGAACTACCCTTAGCCATATTTGGTGTGGCCACCGCCACGATCATCCTACCCAGACTATCTAGACAACATGTTAAACAATCAATATCAGGCTTTAATGAAACGCTTGAGTGGGCATTAAAACTTTCAATTTTTATTGCTATACCTTGCACTGTTGGCTTAATTTTACTAGCCAAACCTATATTGATCTCTCTTATTCAATATCGTGAGTTCACCCTTGTCGACACCAATATGGCATCCTTAAGCTTAATGACTTATGCATTAGGTTTGCCTGCTTTCATATTAATTAAAGTGCTCGCACCAGGGTTTTATTCACGTCAAGATACTAAAACACCCGTTAAAATTGGTGTTATTGCCATGCTTTGC
>CALAJL010000133.1 GCA_937922735.1 uncultured Gammaproteobacteria bacterium
GAAACCCATATGGCAAGCTTATGCTTCATGCCAGGCATGCCTTCTTGATCTTTTGCAAGAGGTTGGATTAAATTATCATGCACGAGTAGCTTATATAGATATTCGATCTTTTCTTTCGCAGAGTCGGTGGATTCAAACTTAACCACACCACGTTTCTCAGCATAAATCATGCCCACACGAATTGCTTTTTTGACTAGCTCTGCTTCATTTTTTATTTTTTTCATAAAGCTTTAATCCAATCTAATTTCAGATGCGACCTGAATGCATGTTGGAAGAGATACTTATTATGATCTTAATATATAAAAGAATAAATACTATGTGCAATATTGCCACTCTAATGGTCAACGAATTAGAGTTTGATAGATAAAAATGCGGCAGTACAAGGGAGGAAGTATAAAGAGCTTATAAAACTGCTTATCTTTGTGTCATAAGATGTTTAGATTAAGCAAGTTTTTGTAGAAAATTCTCTGGTTCAGGAATCATTGCTCTAACGGACTGTATTGATTGAGCGTTTAAGGATCCTGTCCTTAACTTGCTGTTGCATAGAGCAGTTCTAAACCCAATATAATCAGGTTCAGTTTCAAGTAATGTAGGAATGTCTTCAATCGTTAATGATCCTGCGAGACCCGTAAGCAGGCCTTCGTCTTTTGCACGAGTAACAAAATATTCTAATTGTTTAGCATCCTTATGTGTCAATAAGTTGCCTGATCCTTTTCTCGCAGTGTCTAGCATTACACCTTTTAAGCGTGCATCTGCAGCTGCGCTGATGGCCATATTGATGTCAAAATCCATATCTGCAAAAAATACAGCAATAATAGAAATTCCTTTATTAGTGCAATGAATAAGGTTTGATAAGCTGGATTCGATATGTCTATCACTAAACATGCCAACTTTTACATAATCTACCCCTGTCTCAGCTGTTTGGATGACTTTCTCATTTATTTTGGAAGTATCAGCCGGTAAATCACCAATGGTTGCACTAACAACGCATTTTTCCCATAAATCATCAACGACCCGATGTATTTCATTTAAAGGTACTGCACCAAGTGCGCCATCATAAGGCTCCTTTAAGTCAATAATGTCAGCACCGCCTTGATATACAAGTTTTGCTTCTTCAAGGTTTCGAACGCTGGCTAACATGCCGGTCATGTTTGGCTTTCCTTATTCATATGAGTATTTATCTTTTCCATCAACCATGACCAGGCCTCTTGTTCACGCGGGCCTGATGTTTTCTTATAACCGATTGTTAGATATTCAATTTCTTGTTGTATTTTATCTTCGGGTAGCATGTGTAATCGGCTCGTTAAAATGGCGAGTTCGAGTACTGCTGATTGAGCGCGATTATACCCATGAAATGACTTGTGTGTAGCTTCATGAACCACTTTGCAAATATATTTTGGTCGTAGCTCATCTTCTACTTTATCAATCACTTCTAACTCGGTATGTGCAAGGCTGTTTTCTAGTCGTACGCTTTTTATAATATCAGTTGGACATGTGGCCCAATCTCTGTGACCGGTCAAACATCCAGCAAATATGCGCACATCATCTGTGTAATTCAGGGTTGCGGTGCCATCTCTTTCTAAATTATCTAATGTGGTCGAGGGTTTAAAAGGTAATATAATTAAATGATCACCATCCTCATGAATACCCATCGGGGCAATATGAATAGATTTATCCTCGCGGATAGAGGTAACAATACATTCACGAATAAAGGGCATTTTCTATTTCTTCTTGTTGTTTTTATCTTTAATTTTTTTCTTTCTGGTTTTGCGTGTATGCATAGTCGTTCCAGCTTGTTTGAACTGACTTAAATCATCTGCTGTACGTTTAGTGCTTACACCCCAATCTAGTTCTTCATCTTGTTCGTAGCGCTTGCCGAGTTGAAATGCAATTTGTGCACGTGCGTGTTCAACTCCTAAATAGAAAGCATGCCCACCATCATCTTCCACGTTTAGTTTAGGATAAATTTCGTATGGGTCAGTAGTGGTATGCATGCCTTCACGGTTATATGTATGCACACCTTCATCGGTTACTTGAATGCGAAAATTAGGGTCTTTAATTTCTTCAGCAAATTCCTTTACTTCTTCAATGTTGTAAGGGAATGGTTTGCGCTCATGCAAGGCCATTAAGCCATTGTCATAGCCTTTAGGTGGAATGCAGTCGATCCTAGAAGCATACATAATTCGTCTAGCAAGATCAGCTTCACGAACAGCGAAGCGGCAATGCTCGCTTACCTCGGTAGCCAGGACAGCTCTGATTTCTAATTCAGAAATAATGCCAAGGAGCAGGGCGTTGGTACCAGCTGAATCTACGTGAGTTAATTCAGTGAGATTGCCAATTCCCATGATGATTTCAATATCTGGATAGCGTTTACGTAAATTGCGATAACGAACGATGGATTCTGTGAAACCAAAATGAATCGGGTCTAGGATAGAGTCAGCAATAAAATCTCGTCCTTGTGCAAGCATGGTATCTATCGCACGGTAGAGGGAGCGCGAGTCTGAAGGGTTATTGCCAATCAAAATAGGAGTCGAATCTACCTGATCTAACACCCATAACGATTTTTCACTTAAGCTAAGTAAGTAGTCTGCTCCGGCTTTGCCGCCCGTGACTAAATCTTCAGCAGTGAGAGAATCCACACTAACTTTAAAGTCCTCAGCTTTGAGTGCCTGAACGGATTCAGCTAAATGGGGGAAAGGAGTGCTTGGCAGGCAGCCGAGGTCAATTACATTGGCACCATCTTCTCGATAGGTTTGAGCTCGTTTTAGAATATCTTCAACTGACATAGTGGGTGCATCAACTATTTCAGCAAATATCTGTACATCGTAGTTTGATAAATCTGCTTTACGGTCACTATGTCCAAAATAAGCAGGTAAATCTTTTAACTCATCTGGTCCACGCTCAACGGGTAGGTTTAGATATTTTGATAGCACTTCAATGTCACCACGACAACGACCAGGGATAATTATTTTTCCGGCCTGGCCGGTATCAGTTAAGCGCTTTTCTATCAGCTGTGTTGTCATTAACGCAGCAACACTGACACCTAGCTGTCGTACTTCATATGTGAATTCGGTGGGTTGCATAGACTCCAATACACGATTCAAACTTTTTTCTGCAAGTTTGCCAGTTAAGAAAAGAATATGTTCAGCCATTGTAATGAAAAGTAACTGCTTGAATTTGTGTAAATAAGTGCCTAATTAATATGATCATTTTACACACACTTAGATTAAATCCTTAGCTTTATGAGCAACTCAAAAGAGAGAGCTTTTATAAATTACTATGAATTAGCTTAGTTAACTTGTTTAGAATGCTCATGCAATTATATTTCATATCGGTATTTCATACATGTTAACCACAATTAAACGAAGGCCTGATGTCGAAATCAGCGCGCAAATCAATGAACTGCCACTTATATTGCAGCGCATCTATGCTCAACGAGGCATCAGTAATGAAGAGGAATTAAATCATTCGCTCAAAAAGGCATTGCCGCCTGGAAAACTAATGAACGTAGAGGCAGGGGTCGATCTCATTTACAACTGTATGCAAAATGATCAGCATATTCTAATTGTAGGTGATTTTGATGCTGATGGCGCAACCAGTACGGCGCTATTTATGCGTGCATTGAAAAGCTTTGGTTATTTAAATGCATCTTATTTGGTGCCTAATCGATTTGAATTTGGTTATGGGCTAACTCCCGAGATCGTTGAGGTGGCTGCTGACTCCAGTCCATCCTTGATCATTACAGTTGATAATGGCATCTCAAGCATTGAAGGTGTGGCTGCAGCCAAAGCAAAAGGTATTGACGTCTTAGTAACGGACCATCATTTACCGGGTAGAGAATTGCCTGATGCGAATGTAATTATAAACCCTAATCAAGACGGTGATGATTTCCCTAGTAAGCACTTAGCGGGTGTAGGAGTTGTGTTTTATGTTTTATCAGCATTGCGGGCATTATTACGCGAAAGCAATTGGTTTTCTGATAAACAGATAAGTGAACCGAATCTTGCTCAATTTTTAGATATTGTAGCGGTAGGAACCGTTGCAGATGTTGCAAAACTTGATTACAACAACCGAATTTTAGTGGATCAAGGCTTGCGACGTATACGTGCAGATAAATGTTGTGCAGGTATACGTGCATTACTTACCGTAGCCGGTAAAAAACTTTTTCATGTTAGCTCTACTGATTTGGGTTTTGTTGTTGGTCCACGGTTGAATGCCGCAGGGCGTTTAGAGGATATGTCGTTAGGCATTGAATGTTTACTTACTGATGACGAATCACGTGCGTTTGAATTAGCAAAACAATTAAATGACTTGAATGAAGAGCGTAAGCAAATTGAGCAGGAAATGCAGAAACAAGCTTTAGAAGCATTAAACTCAAATAAGTTTGAAAATATTGATGCATATCGATTTGGAATTGCTTTGTATGACGCGGACTGGCATCAAGGCGTAATAGGGATTGTTGCCTCGAGATTGAAAGAAAAGTTTAATCGGCCCGTAATAGTTTTTGCCCAATCAAATGAAACTGAATTAAAAGGATCAGCACGCTCCATTCCAGGTTTGCATATTCGTGATGCTATCGACTTACTAGCAACACGACACCCCGAATTAATCAAAACTTTTGGTGGTCACGCTATGGCGGCGGGGCTATCTATTCCCATAGAAAATTTTAAAGCGTTTGCAACAGCATTTGATCAAGTAATTGAAGAATTGGTTACGCCAGAACAATTAGAAGCCAAATTGTTATCGGACGGTGAACTTAAAGATAATGAATTGAATCTTGATATTGCAGAATTATTATTTCGTGCTGGCCCGTGGGGCCAAGGCTTTCCTGAGCCTGTTTTTGATGGTGTATTTAAAGTGAATGATCATCGTATAGTAGGTAAGCATCACTTAAAGCTAAACGTAACCCCTTTGGATGGTAGGCAAAAAATAGATGCAATTGCTTTTAATATTGAAAAACATCTATGGAATGATGAATCTGACAAAGTTCATATTGCCTATCAGCTTGCTATTAATGAGTTTCGTGGCATTCGTTCAGCACAGCTTATTGTTCAATATTTAGAATCTATTTGAGCTTAAGTATTTGCTAACTAGAGTAAGAATTGCGTTATTATATGCGCGAAAATATTGATAGCTACGAATTAGAATGGAATATGGAAATTAACCCGCTACAAAATTTAATCGAAGATCTGAATACACGTTCGCTTAGCCTTCGGGGGTATCTTTGACTACGAAAATAAGTGCGAACGACTCGATGAAGTAAATCGTGAACTAGAAGACCCCAATATTTGGAATCAACCTGAACTAGCACAAAAGCTTGGTAAAGAACGCTCTAGCTTAGAAATTATCGTAAAGACGATAGATGATGTTGAAGGTGGTGTTTCAGAGGCGAGTGAATTATTAGCATTAGCCGTTGAAGAAAATGACGAAGATACACTTAATGCTATAGACCAAGATTTAAAAGATCTTGATGCGCGAGTCAGTGTACTTGAGTTTCGTCGCATGTTTTCCGGTGAAATGGATCCTAATAATGCATTCCTCGATGTTCAATCAGGATCTGGTGGCACAGAAGCCCAAGATTGGGCTGAAATGTTATTGCGTATGTTTCTTAGATGGGGAGAGCGTAAGGGGTTTAAAACAGAGCTGATTGAAGTTTCTCCAGGTGAGGTGGCCGGCATTAAAAGTGCTACGATTAAATTTGAAGGTGACTATGCCTTTGGGTGGTTACGTACAGAGACGGGTGTGCATCGCTTGGTTCGAAAATCTCCTTTTGATTCGGGCAGTCGCAGACATACCTCGTTTGCAGCAGTATTTGTATCTCCAGAAATTGATGACGATATTGAAATAGACATTAATCCAGCTGACTTACGAATAGATGTGTATCGCGCCAGTGGTGCCGGTGGACAACACGTTAATAAAACAGAGTCAGCTGTGCGAATCACACATGTTCCTACAGGGGTTGTGACACAATGTCAGAATGATCGGTCGCAACATAAAAATAAAGATGTCGCGATGAAACAACTTAAAGCGAAGTTATATGAATTAGAAGTACAAAAACGTCAAGGTGAGCAGCAAGCTGTAGAAGATAATAAAGCTGATATAGGGTGGGGTAGCCAAATTCGTTCATATGTATTAGATCAATCTCGTATTAAAGATTTACGTACATCGGTTGAAACTGGAAATACCCAGGCTGTTTTGGATGGAGATCTAGATCAGTTTATTGAAGCAAGTCTTAAAAGCGGCCTATAAATTATAAGTAAATTACAAAAACTATTATGTCTGAAGAAAATAAAAACCAAGAAATTGATCAGAGTGAAGATGAGAATAAACTTATTGCTGAGCGACGTAAAAAATTAAATTATTTACGTGAAAATCATAATGCTTTTCCAAATAGTTTTCGTAGAGATAGTTATGCACAAGATTTGCAGGATGAGTTTGCTGACAAATCTAAAGAAGAACTTGTTGAATTAAATAAACAAGCAAAAATTGCAGGTCGTGTCATGGCCAAACGCGGCCCATTCTTTGTTTTACAAGACATGACAGGAAGAATACAAGCATACGTAGATCGCAAAGGTTTAGATAAAGCACAAGTAAAAGATATAGATACCTGGGATATAGGTGACATCATTGGGGTAGAAGGCGCAATTAATAAATCAGGCAAAGGAGACCTGTATGTAAAAATGGAGACGGTCGTTTTATTAACCAAATCGCTTCGTCCATTGCCAGAAAAATTTCATGGCTTAACCGATCAAGAGCAACGTTATCGAAAACGTTATGTTGATTTGATAATGAATGAAGAGTCTCGCAAAGTGTTTCATACGCGGACTAAAATTATTCAATATTTAAGAGAATTTTTGTCAGTACGTAGATTTGTTGAAGTAGAAACGCCGATGATGCAGGTAATTCCTGGGGGCGCAACGGCAAGGCCTTTTGAAACCCACCACAATGCTTTAGATATACCCTTGTATATGCGTGTTGCCCCTGAGTTGTATTTAAAGCGGCTCGTAGTGGGTGGGGTAGAGCGTGTATTTGAAATTAATCGTAATTTTCGTAATGAAGGATTGTCTACTCGACATAACCCAGAATTTACCATGCTTGAGTTTTATCAAGCGTATGCTGATTATCATGATCTAATGGATTTAACCGAGGAGATGTTAAGAGGAATATGCAATGAAGTGCTAGGTACGACCTCAATTCAATATGGTGAAGATACTTATGACTTTAGTAAGCCTTTTACTAGGATGAGCGTTAAGGAGTCGATACTCCACTACAACCCAAAATTAACTACCGATGATATAGACAATATTGGTAATGCTAAGTTAGTTGCTGAGCAATTAGGAATTCACGTTAAAGATAATTATGGTTTAGGTAAAGTGCAGATTGAAATATTTGAAAAAACGGTTGAAGAAAATCTTAAAGACCCAACCTTTATAACAGCATATCCAACAGAAGTTTCTCCGTTGGCGAGAAGAAATAATGTTGATCCGTTTGTAACGGATCGATTTGAGTTTTTTGTAGGCGGCAGAGAACTTGCAAATGGATTCTCTGAGTTAAATGACTCAGAAGATCAAGCAGAACGTTTTAAAGCTCAAGTCGCTGAAAAAGATGCAGGTGATAATGAAGCTATGCATTTTGATGAAGACTATATTCAAGCTTTAGAATACGGTTTACCGCCAACAGCGGGTGAAGGGATAGGTATTGATAGATTAGTAATGCTGTTTACAAATTCGCATACAATACGGGATGTTATTTTGTTTCCTCATATGCGGCCTCGCTAAAATATAAATTGAGCGATTATTTTTCTTATCAAGTTTCAGTGCTGTCTAATGAATAAGGAAGTGTAAGAACCGTAATTTCTGGTCCCTTAGTAGGCTCAAGATGTAATTCGTCATCACTTTCTTTAGCGGTTCTCAATACTGCTAATGCATGACACATTTCATTATTGGATAATTGTGCGCTTACTATTTTGCCAACAGGTTGTTCTCCGTCTTTAACCGAGAAAATGTTTGTGCCTGGGAGAGGGCAGTCATTCGTGTTAATACTGACATGGTACATGCGGCGATTCGGTTTGCCGAGGTAATGTGTTCGTGCAACTATTTCTTGACCTGGGTAACAACCTTTTTGAAAATTTACGCCGCCAATCAGTTCTAAATTAACCATCTGTGGAATAAATGCTTCGTAAGTCTCTGCGGTTACTTGTGGTATTCCATTTTGAATATCGTGTAGCTCCCAAGTTTTATAGGTTGCTGCAGTTGCACTATTGGAGATCGATTGCCAGATAGTTTTTGCATTATCAGGTTTGCAAATGAATAGGATGCGTGTGCTTTCACTTGGTATATGAATTACTGTGGTTTCTTCCTCGTGTACGGAAGCATTAACAGATTCAGGTAGATGTAAACCATGATCTTTTATAATTGATGTTGCATCTGACCCGGCTAATCCAAATAAAACATATTCATCAGATACATCAGTCAAATCAACTTTGGCCATGAGTTTAAACATGGTGAGTTTCTTTAACACCGCTTCCAAGACATCACGGTTTAAAATTAAGTAGTAATCATCATTTTTTTGAAACACTCTAAAAATCGCGAGCATTCTACCTTTTGGATTGCAGTAACTACTAAGTTGGCTGCTATCGTTTGTTACTGAATGTAAATCATTCGTGAACTGTCCATGTAAGAAGCTAAGTGCCTCGTCACCACTAGCGCGGATAATGCCTAGATTCGATAAATCACATAAGTAGTTATGTTGCGAGTCAAAGTTAGTGCTATCTGCATTAGTAAAGGATTCTGGTAGCTGTTTGTCTATTACAGCACCCTGAGTAATGAGAAATTCCTGCCAGTTTTGATTCATAATGATTTGTTTAAAATATAGTCAAACTAAATAAATAACACTTAAATAACTATTAAATGCTTCATGTTGGCTTAAATCTAACATAAAACAATGCATTAAATTCATTTAAGCGATTGTAATTATTCGCATTTCTTTAGAGATATGTTCAATATCGTCCTTCAATCGGGTAGTATTCAGAGCATAATAAATCGATTTAATTGCCTCCTCATCGTTACGGGAAATATCAGTAATAGAATTTGGCATGAGGCAAGCATTTAACAGTCTAAGAGGAATAACATGGCTAATGTAGAGCGGCCATTATCGCCACATTTACAAATATATAAGTGGCCATTAGCAATGGCGATTTCAATATTGCATCGTATTACAGGTGTAGCACTAGCAATAGGTGCGGTAATCATGGTGGCAATTTTTGTTGCGGTTGCTTCAGATCCTGCGTGTTACGAGTGGATTCGTGGTGTACTGGCAAGCAAAATTGGAAAAATATTTTTATTTCTTTGGACCATCGGGCTTTTCTTGCATTTGTTCAATGGAATAAGGCATTTATTCTGGGATGCAGGATATGGTTTCGAAAAGAGTACGACCACTAAATCTGGAATTTGGGTGCTTATAGCAACTTTTGCACTGTCTATTGCTGTTTGGGGCGTTGCGTACTATTGCACTAATGTATAAGTCCTATTCGATAACATTTTATTAACTTAACATTTACATTAAATAATTATTAACATGTCATTAAGAACACCATTATCAGAAGCGAAAGGTTTGGGCTCTGCCAAAGAAGGAGTGGCTCATTGGTGGTTTCAACGGCTTACTGCCATTGCGTTAATCCCGTTAGCAGTTTGGTTGGCATTTGCTGTAAGCATGTTGGGTGATGCGAGTTATGAAACGGTTCGTGCGTGGCTTGAAACACCACATGTTGCGATCTTGTTAATCTTATTAGTAGTTGCGACTTTTTATCATTCACAACTTGGTTTACAGGTAATCGTTGAAGATTATGTGCATGGCTGGTTAAAGGTAGTTACTTTAATTTTAATCAATTTTCTTTGTATCGCATTAGCCGTGATAGGTGTTGTTGCGCTATTAAAAATCTTTTTATAAAAATATTTCTATGAGTAAAGCTTACAATGTAATTGAGCATGCCTACGATGTAGTGGTAGTGGGTGCAGGTGGAGCAGGATTGCGTGCGACATTAGGTATGGCCGTGAGCGGATTGTCGACGGCATGTATCACAAAAGTCTTTCCAACACGTAGCCATACGGTAGCCGCACAGGGTGGTATGAGTGCAGCATTGGGTAATATGGGAGAAGATGACTGGCGATGGCATATGTACGACACCATAAAAGGCTCCGATTGGCTGGGTGATCAAGATGCTATTGAATACATGTGTCGTGAGGCGATTCCAGCAGTAGTAGAACTGGAACATTATGGCGTTCCTTTTTCTCGTACTGATGCGGGTAAAATCTATCAACGACCTTTTGGTGGCATGACTACACATTATGGTGAGGGTATAGCGCAACGTACCTGTGCTGCTGCAGATAGAACTGGGCATGCAATCTTACATACACTGTATCAACAGTCTCTAAAGCATAATGCAGAATTTTTTATTGAATATTTTGCTACTGATCTGTTAATGGATGATGACGGTACTTGCAAAGGTGTAATGGCTTGGGATTTAGCGACCGGTGATTTGCATATCTATCGTGCACACATGGTGTTGCTTGCTACGGGTGGTTATGGGCGTACATATTTTTCATGTACCTCAGCGCATACTTGTACGGGTGATGGTAATGGCATGGTTTTACGTGCTGGTTTACCACTGCAAGATATGGAATTTGTGCAGTTTCATCCAACTGGAATTTATGGAGCAGGGTGCTTAATTACCGAAGGTGTGCGTGGTGAAGGTGGTTACCTGACAAACTCTGAAGGTGAACGTTTCATGGAACGCTATGCTCCTAATGCAAAAGACTTAGCTTCACGTGATGTAGTAAGTCGCTCTATGACGGTTGAAATTAATGAAGGTCGTGGTATCGGAGAAGAGAAGGACCATATCCATCTCCACTTAGAACACTTAGGTGCTGACCTAATTAATGAAAAATTACCCGGTATCGCCGAGTCCGCGCGAATATTTGCTGGGGTAGATGTAACTAAAGCACCGATTCCTGTCATTCCTACAGTGCATTACAACATGGGTGGTATTCCAACCAATTATCAAGGTGAAGTGGTTACGTTGAAAGATGGTGATCCCGATACGGTAATTCCTGGTTTAATGGCGATAGGAGAAGCCGCTTGTGTGTCAGTACACGGTGCGAATCGTTTAGGATCAAATTCGTTATTAGATTTAGTTGTCTTTGGTAGAGCTGCTGCGATGCGTGCGGCTGAACTAGTTAAACCAAATCAGCCGCATAGTGAACTTAAAAATGGTGCAGTGGATAAGGTGCTAGAACGTTTTGATAAAATACGCCACTCAAATGGAAGTGTTAATACAGCAGATTTGCGTTTAGAAATGCAAAAAATAATGCAAAACCATGCTGCAGTATTCAGAACAGGTGAATCAATTGAAAAAGGTTTGCAAAAATTACGTGCTTTGAATGATCAAATGGATGACCTAAAAGTTACTGATCGTTCAATGATATGGAATACGGACTTGGTTGAAACTCTAGAGCTTACCAATTTAATGCCACAAGCATTGGCCACTGCTCAATCGGCATTGAACCGAACGGAAAGCCGTGGTGCGCAAGCGCGCGACGACTTTCCAGATCGAGATGATGATAACTGGATGAAACATTCCTTAGTTTCGGTTGATGATAAAGGCAATGTCACAATCGACTATCGTCCAGTACATATGTACACGCAAACCGACGATGTAGAAGTCGTTCCGCCAAAACCACGTGTCTACTAAGTAAGAGCGAATTTAAAGAGGAATCGCAATGGCGAAATTTACACTTCCTGCAAATTCAGTTGTTAAACCTGGAAAAACGTTTAAGTGTTCAACTGGAAGTAAAAATATTAAAAAAGTAACTGTCTATAGGTTTGAGCCCGAGACGGGGGAGAATCCACGTACAGATACTTATGAAGTTGATATGGACGATTGTGGTCCAATGATACTAGATATATTGATAAAGATTAAAAATGAAATTGACCCAACCTTGAGTTTTAGACGTTCTTGTCGAGAAGGTATATGTGGTTCATGTTCCATGAATATAAATGGCTCAAACACCCTTGCATGTACTAAAGCAGTGGATGACTACAAAGGCGATCTTAAAATATATCCTTTACCTCATATGCCAGTAGTTAAAGATCTAGTGGCAGATCTAACTAATTTTTATGCGCAGTACGCATCCGTTAAACCTTGGATGCAATCTGATACGCCACCACCGCCTGATCGAGAGCGATTACAATCCAAAGAAGATCGTGAAAAGCTTGAAGGCCTAGAGGAATGTATTCTTTGTGCTTGTTGTTCTACAAGTTGCCCAAGTTACTGGTGGAATAGCGATCGTTATCTTGGCCCTGCAACTTTATTACAAGCTTACAGATGGATTGCAGATAGCAGAGATGAGGCGACAGGAGAGCGACTGGATGAACTAGAAGATCCGTTCAAGTTGTATCGCTGTCATACAATCATGAATTGTACTAATACTTGTCCTAAAGGTTTGAATCCAGCTAAAGCTATTGCTGAAATTAAAAAGCTTATCGTAGAGCGCCGCGGCTAAATAATTCAACACATTATTTCCAAGTGGAAAATCTGCAAAAACTAGCTTGGCGATGCCGCAGAGGTACAAAAGAGTTAGATGTTCTTATGCAGAGGTTTTTAAACAATTACTATCAATCTGCTAGTGAGGACTTGCAACATGCATTTGAGCGTATGTTAGAAATGCAAGACCCAGAGTTGTATGATCTTATCGTTGGTCGACAAGATTCTGGAGATCAAAATATTAATCAAGTAATTGAACACATCTACCGTTAATATAAATATTACATGTAAAGCATCTTATGCTTTGCTTTTCATTTTTTCTTTCGTTTATGTTTTAACTTTAATCTCTATATTCTTAATTTCCATTACATTATGGATTAAGCTGCTATTAAGTCTTCTTGTAATCTATTCAAGCGTAATGACAATTAAGAAACATGCTTTGTTGAATACTGAGAAATCAGTTATCAGAATTGTTAGTTCTGGAGATAAAAAATGTAAATTAGAGTTTAAAAATGGAAGTTCAACTCAAGTAAACGTAATTTCTATAGTAAATTTGTTTGATTATTTTTTTGTATTGGTTGTTAAAAATAATTCAAATAAAATCACATCAGTAATAGCAAAAGATTCTATCAGTCAAGAACAATTTTACATGCTTCGTTTATACCTTCGATCCTTTAATAAGTAACGATAAGTAAAACCCATTTCACTCAATTGTCAGTTTGTGAGAGACTTCAAGTTATGCAATGTTATTATTGCTTAAACATAAATAGTATTAAATAAAATTATTTTGAGGTAGTGGGTACACATGCCACAATAGATTGATGATACAAAGCCTCCAACAAGGAAGTATGCCGAAGTCCGTTTTGGCATCACCACTGCCTAGTTCATTTTCAGGACTTATGGAAATGTATGAAGGTAATTATATCCGCCTACGTAAATTGCTAGGTGACAAAAACAAAATTCCCGAAGTGGCTGTATCTAGAGTTAAAAATGGTATGGATGTCTACTTACAGGTTATAGAACAGACAACATATACCTCAACGATTGCACTGACCTACTACTTTTCCGATGCAGAAGAAGGTTTTTTGGCCTATCCAAACCTTAAAATACGAATTTACTATGACGCCTTGCAAGCTGAGGTCATGAGCCAAGCGTATAAGCGACGTGACCCTAACTTCCATTCATTCAATCATGACATAGACCCAAGTTTATTAAAGCGATGGAGGATGAATAGGTTCCTCTATAAGTGGCTTTCATACTGTGATCGCCAAGGTCATACCTTCCGAACGGGCGCCTGCTCAAGAAAAAACCAACTAATTACTAAAAATGTCGAAATACCATTGCAGGATAAGGCTAGTTCCAGTAACATAATTGAGTGAACGAGTTATCATTATGCTGTAACTTGTTGATATATAAAAATAATAATAATTCTAAGAATTTGGTTCAGTCGACATTTTCAATACGCTAGTTGGTGTTAAAATAACCTCAAGATTAGTGGTCTTGGTACGCTAAACCAAATTTATGCCATTCAAGGTAGAAGGTGAAGAATATGAAACTCTCGACAAAAGCGCGTCATGCTATAACTGCAATGATGGATTTAGCCATAAATGACAATTATAAACCGGTAACATTGGCAGATATCTCGCAGTGCCAAGGTATTTCCTTGTCATATTTAGAACAATTATTCGCTAAGTTGCGTAAAAGTGGTTTGGTTGTAGGTGTTCGTGGGCCAGGTGGTGGTTACCGTTTATCTCGTTCTCCAAATGAAATTTCAATTGCACAGGTCATCAGCTCTATAGATGATAATGTGCAGCCTCAACCTCAAGAACAACTCTCTGATCTCTCAATACAGTTCGATGATCGTTGTATTACACACCAAATTTGGGATGAACTAAGTACTAAGATTTACAACTACTTAGACGGTGTTTCTCTAGGAGAATTTACGCAACGTCC
>CALAJL010000134.1 GCA_937922735.1 uncultured Gammaproteobacteria bacterium
GCCTCAACCTCAAGAACAACTCTCTGATCTCTCAATACAGTTCGATGATCGTTGTATTACACACCAAATTTGGGATGAACTAAGTACTAAGATTTACAACTACTTAGACGGTGTTTCTCTAGGAGAATTTACGCAACGTCCCGAGTATCAAATGCTCAGACAACAGGCTACTGGTGGTAATCGAAGTCACATGTTTCCGAAAAGAACGGCAGCATAAGTTGTGTAATAGCAAACGACGCTAAAATTCAGAAGCCCGCTAATCGCGGGCTTTTTTTTGGCTAAATTTGATACTTTTATTTGTAGTTTGGAGTGTGTGATAGTATTCTGAACATTCATTCAGAAATAAGGCGCGCATGCCACGTAAATCTATAACTGATCATGATGAAGTCATAAACAGGGCAATGAATTTGTTTTGGCAACGTGGTTATAAAAAAACTTCTGTCGAAGACTTGATAAACGAAGCGGGTGTTAACCGATTTAATTTGTATGAGAACTTTGGTGGTAAACATGGGCTATATTTGAAAGCTCTCGATAAGTATCGTGATGAAGTATTTTTACAGAGGATGGAAAAAGTTGATGAATACGAGAATGGTATAGAGGGGATAAAAGAATACTTTGAATCACTGAAGGTATTTTTAATAGAGTCGAAGGGTAATTACACGTGTTTGATGATGAATTCCCAGATCGAATTGGTACCTAAGGATAAGGAAGTGGCAAAAAAAGTTTCTTTTTATTTTTCGAAAATGGAACAAACTTTTTATCGTGCATTAACTCGTGCAATGAAATCAGGCGTATTATCTCAAGAGGTTGATTTAAATGATTTAGCTAAATTTCTAACAGGAAGTGCACAAGGTATGTGTGTTATGAGCAAATCAAATCAAGCAAATGAATTCCTTATCGCTTATACAAGGTCGATTATGAGAATTTTGCATCAATAAATATAATAATAACTACTAAGTAAGAAGGAGAGGTTATGAAACAAGAAGTCACCGTTGATGGATTGAAAATAAACATCAATATCGAAGAAAGTGGTAGCGGAGACACTACGTTATTGATGGTTCATGGAATACCTACTAATGCTCGTTTATGGAGGCATGTACAGGCTGAGCTTCCACAATACCGAACTTTAGCCATGGATATGGTGGGTTATGGGCAATCAGATATGCCACTGGATAAGTTTAAACACTCTTTCATGAATCAAGCAGAGGCCGTCAAAGGTGTAATTGATGGTTTGGGCTTAAAAGGAAAAGTGATTCTAGTCGCTCACGATCATGGTGGAGGAGTGGCACAAGTATTTGCATCCAAATATTGTGATTATATTTCTCGTCTCGTATTAATTAATCCCGTGTGCTTCGATCAATGGCCGGTATGTGAAGTAGAAGCTTTAGCAGGATTAGATGGAGCGCCAGATGAGGTCTTGATGCAAGCATTGCCACAGGCAGTTGCTGGATTTCCGGCCCTGATGCGCATGGGTAGCTATGATGGTTCACCTTTTACCGATAAAAATTGCAAACAAAATTATTTGCAATTTTGGGGCCGTGGTCCGGACATTACTGGATTTAAATCCTTAATTAGGATTTCTGCAGACCCGCAACAATCAGATACCGATGTTGATCATAGTAAAATCACATGTCCAACCATGGTGATGTGGGGTGTGGCGGATAACTTTATGTCATGTGAGGCGGCAGAAAAGCTAAAACAAGAAATCTCTGGCCCAACCCGCGTTCAATACATTGAGCGCGCTGGTCATTGGATTCAAGAAGACCGTCCAGATGAAGTTGCCAAGTATATCAATGACTTTGTAACAGAATGGGAAGGAGTCAATCTCTAGTGCGTCAATCATTAATTTGTAATGATAAAAAAGGGCCAATTTGGTCCTTTTTTGTTTTGACAACTTCTAACGAAATAAGTGGGACAGTTATTGTATAAACGATTTTATTCTTAGCTTTTTTACATTTTAGTTAGCTAAATAAATTTACAATAGATTCTTAATAGTATCTCGTTCTTCTAGTAATTCATTTTCCGTCTTTTTCATCATCTCTATACAGAATTCATTTTGTGTTAGTCCTTGTACAACTTCACAATTTCCATTGTTACAAATAATAGGGAACGAATACATGAGTCCCTCTGCTATACCATAGTCGCCCTTGGAAATTATTCCCATGCTCACCCAATCATTACTGCCTAATGCCCAGTCGCGCATGTGATCGATAGCGGCGGATGCGGCGGACGCTGCAGAAGATGCCCCACGTGCGTTAATAATCTCTCCGCCACGTTTTTGCACTTTTGGCATAAACTCATTCTTGTACCAAGCTTCATTTACGAGTGATGTAGCATCTTTACCATTTATGATGCAGTGACTAATGTCAGGGAATTGTGATAGTGAATGATTTCCCCAGACCGCAATTTGTTTTATTTCAGTTACGGCTGAATTTGTTTTTGTTGCAAGTTGGCTAATGGCGCGGTTGTGGTCTAATCTCATCATAGAAGTGAATTGAGAGGGGTCTAAATCAGGGGCGTTATTGCATGCGATCAGTGCATTGGTGTTGGCTGGGTTGCCTACAACAAGTACTTTTACATTTTTTGAGGCATTGTCATTAATAGCTTTGCCTTGTGGACCAAAAATCTTACCATTTTCGCTAAGCAAATCCGCGCGCTCCATGCCTTTAGATCTTGGTCGAGAGCCAATTGATAAGACGTAATCGACATCACCAAAACCTTGGTTTATATCTGCTGTGCAAATAACGTCGTGTAGTAGTGGGAATGCGCAATCACGCAATTCCATTTCTACACCCTTTAGTGCATCCAGGGCAGGAGGGATTTCGATAAGCTGTAATATAATGGGTTGGTCAGAGCCAAGCATGTTTCCTGCGGCGACTCTAAATGCGGCAGCGTATCCGATGTTTCCTGCGGCGCCTGTTATTGCTACACGTACAGCTGGCTTCATTTATTAACTCCTAAATAAGATCTTAATCAGGTTGATGTTGTTTCTCTAAATACTCATGCGACTGCATTTCTGTCAGTCTGCTTATAGTGCGTTCGAATTCAGATTTCAAACGTGAGCCTTTGTATAGTTTAGCTGGACAAGCCTCTGCTGACAAAATCAGTTTAACATTACGGTCGTAGAACTCATCAATCAATGTGATAAATCTTCTGGCTTGATCATCTTTACCATTAAAGATAGGTACGTGTGATAGAAGCACAGTATTAAATTCTTTAGCAATTGCAATATAGTCTGAAGCACTTCTTGGACTATCACATAATTCTTTAAAATCAAACCACGCGATTCCCTCTGCATGACGTATAGATTGTAGCTCACGGTTATTAATTTTTAACTTTTCCCATGACTCATTACTTCGTTCTGTTGCAAGTTTTAAAAAGCTACGTTCTAACCAATCGTGAGAATCAACATTGATAGGGGAGTTATATAGGTCATTTTTTTGTAAAAACTCAAATCGATGATCTATTTCGCCACCTAGATGAATAACTTTAGTATGATTTTGTAAGAGTTTGATGGTAGGAAGGAAGCGTGCACGTTGTAGACCATCTTTATATAGCAAACTAGGTTCCACGTTAGAGGTGGCAATTAAGGTAACATTATTTTCAAATAAGCCCTCTAGTAAGCCCGCTAGAATCATGGCGTCACCAATGTCATTTACAAAAAACTCATCGAAACAAATTACTTTAGCCTTGCTTGAAAATTCTTTGGCTACTAATTTTAAGGGATCTGGTTGATCACGGTAGTTGTTCAACATTGCATGCACTTGCTCCATGAATCGATGGAAATGTAAGCGCAACTTATCCTGAAAATGAAGATTTGAAAAAAAGAGGTCCATTAAGAATGTTTTGCCACGCCCCACGCCGCCCCATATATAAAGCCCTTGAATGCGATTTGTATTGGATTTGCGTGATAAAAGAGTCGTAAATCGATTAATGATCGTGGATTCATCTGGACTATCCGCAGCAAGTTCATCATGCAAGACCTGTAAGGCATGAATTACTTGTTTTTGATTAGGGTCTTCTACAAGCTGTTCACTATCAAGTAACGCTTGGTATACGGATTCAATCATTATTTTTATTATTTATTAATTGAGTCGAGTGAGACTGGATACCGTGTCTGTCGGGTTGTTTTTCTTTGCTCTAATCCCCCAGTATAAATAGAAAACAACTGCTAAGGGGTGCAATAGATAGTTAAATATTTGGATATGTACACAAAACATGTTGTGCGGTAAGTGAGATAAATGTGCCAAAAAACCGTTAACAATCAATGTACTTACGTTACTTTAATGATATAAATTGTCACAAATGTGACCAAAATTGTCGATAATCTAAGTAATGAATGTGCACGGTATTTAGGTAAGTGGCTGAAAATCAAGAAAATAGGGTTTTTGGCATTAAAAATGCTTGTTTATATACGAGCCTCTCAACATGATACGAATATCCTCTATTTGTAACTGTTGTTATTCTCGACTCCTCCTGGATTCGGCCGTCTTATTAAGACGGCCTTTTTTTTTGCTTTTAACAGTTGTCTAAAGAATAATTATGCAATTGCCCCTGATCGTAAAAAGCATCACTATGCTTCACTTCTAGTAACCAATCACAAATAATTCACACATGTCACTTGGCCCATTAATGGTAGATCTTGCTACAGATTGCATATCTGAGCAGGAAATGAAATTGCTTCAATCACCACAGGTGGGTGGTGTAATTCTATTCAGCCGAAATTTTACTTCAGTGGAACGTCTGATTGCACTGATCGATGATATCCATGAATTACGTCACCCAAGATTGTTAATAGCAATTGACCAAGAGGGTGGTCGCGTACAACGCTTAAGAGAAGGCTTTACTCAACTTCCGGCAATAAATCTTTTAGGTAAGGTTTATGATGTTGATCCTAAACGTGCGAGTGAGCTAGCCACGGTGAGTGGTTGGTTAATGGCATCTGAATTGCGTTCGGTAGGTATTGATTTTAGTTTTGCACCCATACTAGATTTGAACTTTGGTGTGAGCCAAGTAATTGGTGATCGTGCATTTCATAAGGACCCGGAAATAGTAGCAACCTTAGCGGGTCGCTATATTCAAGGTATGCGAAATGCAGGTATGCAAGCAGTGGGCAAGCACTTTCCAGGTCATGGTGCCGTGACAGCTGATTCGCATATTGAACTTCCAACAGACAAACGTGCATTCCAAGATATTGCAATGCAAGACTTAGTGCCATTTAAGCGCATGATCGATCAAGGTCTTGCAGGTTTGATGAGTGCACATGTCATATATGAAAAAGTTGATCCTATTATTGCAACGTTTTCAAAACTGTGGCTGCAAGATGTGCTGAGGAAACAACTGGAATTTGAAGGCGTAATTTTTAGTGACGACTTAAGTATGAAAGCTGCAGATTGTAATGATGAATATTTACTGCGTACGCAGAAAGCCTTGGATGCCGGTTGTGATATGGCATTAATTTGTAATTCTAGTGAAAATGCCTGCCTAGTAGCGGAGCAATTAGGTGATTATAACAATCCAGCTTCACAAATACGTTTAACTCGTATGCATGGTGGTAAGAATCCACAAGCTTATGAAGAATTAAGAAACTCAAGTGAATGGAAACAAGCGGTAGCCCAGGTGGAGTCATATCAGGATTCACCTTATGGCGAACTAACTCTATAAAGAATAAAAAATGGAAAATATAGATTTTACAAAAATATTTGGTGATTCAAGTCTAGCGATGTACTTTAAACCATGGGTCCTGCAGGTTTTTGTCGTCGTACTAGCCGTATTATTAATTAATTTCGCATTTAAAATTTTCTTGCGAAAATTATCTACAAGGGCAGAGAAAACTGAAAATCCTTGGGATGATGCATTTATAAATGCAGCTGGCAAGCCTTTTCGTTTTTTAGTTTGGGTAATTGGTATTTTGTTTGCAGCAGAAATTGTTGCAAGTCAAAGTGATGCTGAAATATTTCGAGCTATTGAACCAATTAGAAATGTAGCGATAGTCGCTACACTTGCGTGGTTTTTAATTCGATTTGTAAAAGAATTTGAAACGGCTTATATCAGACGACAACGTGAAAAAAATAAACCTGTAGATCTAACGACAACGCACGCACTAGCAAAACTCGTTCGTGCTTCGATATTTATAACTGCTGCTTTGGTAATGCTGCAAACGCTTGGGTTTAGTATTTCAGGTGTACTAGCATTTGGTGGGATCGGCGGCATTGCAGTTGGCTTTGCAGCCAAAGATCTTCTGTCTAATTTCTTTGGTGGTTTGATGGTGTACTTAGATAGGCCATTCAAAGTAGGCGACTGGATTCGATCGCCCGATAAAGAAATAGAAGGCACAGTAGAAGAAATTGGTTGGCGACAAACACGTATCCGTACTTTTAGTAAACGTCCGATCTATGTGCCTAATTCTATCTTTATGAATATTATTGTAGAGAACCCTTCAAGAATGTCGCATCGAAGGATTTATGAAACGATGGGGCTTCGCTATGACGATATTTCAGTAATAGATGATATTGTAAAAGAAGTAAAGCAAATGTTGTTAAGTCATAAAGAAATAGATACTAATCAAACTATGATAGTAAATTTTAATGAGTTTAATGAATCATCAGTCGATTTCTTTATTTACACTTTCACCAAAACCGTAAACTGGGTTAAATATCATGAAGTGAAGCATGAAGTCCTCTTAAGGATATACGAGATTGTTGAAAAACATAATGCTGATATAGCGTTTCCAACACGTGTTTTGCAAGTAGAAAATAATGACACCAGTGTTTTAACTAAGGCGTAAGCAGACACGATTCATGGAAGAACATCTAAGCCAAATTGATATTAATAGTGTTCGTGAGAATGCAGAAATTCTAATTACAGAAGAAGATATTAATTTGGCGATTGATACTGTGGCTAAGGATATTGAGTCTAGTTTCAATAAAGAAGTACCTGTTATGTTATGTGTAATGAAAGGTGGCTTAATGTTCACCTCGGCACTTATGCAACGTATTGCTTCACCAATGGTGCTTGATTATGTGCATGTCGATCGGTACCGAAATAAAACACAAGGCAGTAGTATTCATTGGCATAAAGAACCCGATACTTCTCTGCTAAATAAAACGGTTATTATCGTAGATGATATATTCGATGAAGGGTATACCTTGCAAGAGCTGATTGCTTATTGTGAAGTGAAAGGAGCAAAAAAAGTATTATCAGCCGTTTTGTTAAAAAAGAAACTTTCTAATACTCCAACAAATGTAACACCAGATTTTATCGGTCTTGAAGTTACAGATCGCTATGTATTTGGATGGGGGATGGATTATAAAGGTTATTTGCGAAATCTATCTTCAATTTATGCCATAACGGAAAGTGATTCATAAAAGCATGTCTAAGATTGGAATAATAGGTGGTACGGGTCTTACTTCATTAGATGAATTGTCTATCGTTTCAACCGAATCGGTAGATACACCTTACGGAAGCCCTAGTTCCGAATTAGTTAAAGGTGAGTTCGCAGGCAAAGAAATTATTTTTCTTGCTCGTCATGGCAAAGATCATACCATTCCGCCTCACAAAATTAATTATCGTGCCAATATTTGGGCGCTTCAAAATGCAAAGGTGAGTGAAATTATTGCTGTTGCAGCAGTTGGCGGTATTCATAGGGATATTCCACCCGAAAAGATAGTCATACCTGATCAAATAATTGATTATAGCTATGATCGCCGACATACATTTTTTGAGGACAATCTTGCCCACGTTACTCATATAGATTTTACCCATCCATATAGTGAATTACTTAGGCAAAAACTATTACAGGCTGCTATAGACAGCAAGGTGGACGTTTGTGAAAGCGCTGTTTATGGAGCCATGCAGGGGCCAAGATTAGAAACGGCAGCTGAAATCAGGCGTTTGGAACGAGATGGTTGCGATATTGTGGGCATGACTGGTATGCCAGAAGCTTCATTAGCAAGAGAACTAAATATAGACTATGCATGCTGTGCATTATCGGTGAACTGGGCGGCAGGTAAGTCTGAAAGTGAAATCACTATGGAAGAAATTCAACATGCCATAGAAAATGGAATGATTGCAGTCAAAAGTCTTTTAGAGAAATTTTTGTTACATCGGTAAGTCTCTGTATAAGAGTCAATTATTTGATAACTTATCAATCAATTTAGTTTCCAAACAATCTAAACCTGAAAAATAGATATCAATTCTAGATTCGACTTATTCAGTTTGATATGTAACCACTAATTTGTGAAAAATTTATATTCGTTGTGTGACCAAGTCACATAAGCAATCAATTGTTCAGCATTTCTTTTTTCAATGTGAGTGAATTCACAAAAATAATATGTGTGGTTATTAGAATGATTCAACTGGCAATTAGTACAGTTGGTCGAAAAATATAAACCATGCCATGCATGAGGTTATTTTTTGAAGCTAATTGTTCATGCAATTGATTTTATATGTTCGATATCCAGGGAGGATGTTATGAGAGGAAATTCAAAATTTAGAAAACTCGTTATAGGTGCTGTGTTTTCTGCATGCGTATCGATGACCACCGCGAATGCAGCCATTATCGAGCTTGCACTTGTGATTGATGGTTCGGGTAGTATTTCAAGTTCTGATTTTGCGTTGCAAACAGGCGCTTATGATAATATTTTTAGTAATAACTTTTTAGGCAGCTTTGTTAATCCAGGTGACACATTGTATGTAAGTGCATTCCAGTTTTCCAATAATTTCACTCAAGAGATTGGTTGGACATTAATAGATAATAATGCAGCGGCAGCTGCGTTTGGTGGCCTATTTCCGGGTATAACACAACAAAATAGTACAACTAACACATCACTTGCAGTAAATATGGCTGCAGCAAGTATTCTTGGAAATGGCATCGCGGGTGATAGGCTAGTGATTGACGTATCAACTGATGGATTGCCAAACGTAGGTGGTGGTCAAGCGGGTGCTAATATGGCTGCTGCAGATGCACTAGCAGCGGGTATTACCGTAAATGCAATCGGAGTAGGCTCTGGTGTTAATTCAACATTTTTAAATGCCTTTTCAACCGCGGGTGGCGGATTTTTTGAAACAGCTGCTAACTTCAATGAGTACGAAGCCGTTTTAGCCAGAAAAATTAGAAGGGAAATAACGGGTGATCCTGATCCTATGGATCCGGTTGATGTGCCAGAGCCTGCTTCAATGCTTTTATTAGGCATTGGTATGTTAGGGCTTGGTGCAGCTAGAAGAAAAAAATTAATATAAGCTGAAGCTATCAGTTATATAATTTTAAGAGCCTCACTTATACAGTGGGGCTTTTTTATGTCTGATGCTTGCTCAAGGTTAGTAATGGTAACGTTAGAAAGGATTAATTAATTTGCCGGTCTAATTTCAATTAGAATACCTAGGTAGGGGTGGTCAATATAATGCAATGTGCTGCTGCGCATTTTGCGGTGCGTTTTAATGGGGAAATCAGCAAGGACACGATTACGACCCAGAGCATCACTTGTCGATATATTGAAGGCTTTACGATAAGCTAAATCCGTGTATACATGAAGAAATCTTCCAAGAACTACTTTGACGGTACCATCCAATTCATTCGCGGGTTGGTTCGCAAATGATCGTTCACTGAATTCATTTTTATAGTTTTTGCCTGCACTAACGCGAACTGCAATCGCATCTTCTCTTGCTAAGCCTGGCTGTAACCATGACATATGTTTAAGGACTTTATATTTGCCTGATTTTGCAAGTGCATTGGCTTTTCCGGAAAGAGTGAAGGTGTCTGATGAGAGTGGGATAAATCCATTAGAGGGTGAGGATTGATTCAAAGAGATAGAGCCACCAAGGTCAGGAGTAACCGTTTGATTTGATATATGTACAGAATTATTGTCATTACTAGTGTTGGCAAAAAATATCATTTCAACAATGTAATCTTTACTTATCGCTACTTGAGAAAATAATAATAGAGTAAGTGTTAATAGAAGGTGTTTTAGTGAGTGCATAGAGTGTTTTGTTAGTGGTTAGGCGGCTTGTTGTAATTGTAGATCATTTAATAGATTGACGATGGTGTCAATTCGTTCCCCAATACTTTCAGTTTCGGTATATACCGTGAGCTTTTCTGACCCATCAAGCTTATATATATCAGGTTGTTGTAAAATAAGTTCTAGTATTTTTGTTGTATCTATTTTGGGCGATGTGCCAAAATGGATGCGAACATTTTCGTGGCTAGCTTCAATGCGTGACACACCAAAGCTGCTTGCTAATAACTTTAGGTGAGTCACTAAGAATAGGTTTTTGGCAAATTCTGGTAATAAGCCATATCGATCGATTAATTCAATCTCGATATCATCTAAGTCATCATTTGTTTTAGCACTTGAAATGCGCTTATACATCACGAGGCGACCATGAATATCTGGTAGATAATCATCAGGAATTAAAGCGGGCACACCCAAATTAATTTCTATTCCTTGATCTAATGGTTGGTCTAGATCTGGAATCTCACCGGCTTTTAATGCTTCAACCGCTCTACTCAGTAACTCATTATATAATGTGAAACCTACCTCATGTATTTGTCCGCTCTGTTCTGCACCGAGTAGTTCACCCGCACCACGAATTTCAAGATCATGTGTGGCGAGTGTGAAACCTACGCCTAAGTCTTCTAGTGACTCGATTGCTTCTAAACGTTTTACAGCATCGGGAGTCATGGAAGCACGTGGAGGTGCCATCAAATAAGCATAGGCGCGATGATGAGAGCGACCTACTCGACCACGAATTTGATGTAGTTGTGATAAGCCAAGTTTGTCTGCTCGATTTATAATGATCGTGTTTGCAGTGGGGATATCGATTCCATTTTCGATGATCGTAGTACATACCAGGATGCTAAAACGCTGATGATAAAAATCTAGCATAACTTGTTCGAGGTTTTTCTCGGGCATTTGACCATGTGCGATGCGTATAGTGCTGTCAGGTAATAGCTGTTGAATGTCTTTAGCAACTTTCTCAATCGTCTTGACTTCATTGTGCAAGAAAAAGACTTGTCCGCCACGTTTCATTTCGCGCATACACGCTTCTTGAATCATGTTGTCATTCCAAACTCCAACAAATGTTTTGATTGCAAGGCGTTGCGTGGGAGGCGTGGCGATAATGGATAGGTCGCGTAATCCGCTCAATGACATATTTAATGTTCTTGGAATGGGGGTTGCGGTTAAGGTCAGAATATCTACTTCAGTACGCATTTTTTTTAGTAGCTCTTTCTGCCTTACGCCAAATCGTTGTTCTTCATCAACAATGACCAATCCTAAGTTATTAAATTTGATGGAGGAGTTAAATAATCTGTGGGTACCAATAACAATATCAACACTGCCGCTTTCTAAACCAGCTAGAACCTCTTTTTGTTTTTTGGCTGGGATAAATCTGGATAATGACTCTATTTCTATAGGTAAGTCTGCAAAACGGTCACTAAAGCTTTGGAAGTGTTGTGTGCAAAGAAGTGTAGTAGGTACTAAGACGGCAACTTGTTTTCCTGAATTGGCCGCAATAAACGCTGCACGCATTGCTACTTCAGTTTTTCCAAAACCCACATCACCACAAATTACACGATCCATGGGTCGTGTGGATTCCATATCATCCGATACATCTTCTATTGCTTTTAATTGATCGGGTGTTTCTTCATAGGGGAAAGCACTGCAAAAGGCATTGTTTTCAATATGATCAATTTTATATTGATATCCTTGTTTAGCTTCGCGTCGTGAGTAGATGTCTAATAACTCAGCAGCAACATCACGCGCTTTTTTGGCAGCACGACGTTTTATATTCTTCCAAGCCTCTCCACCAAGATGATGGAGAGGTGCGTTTTCTTCAGAGGCGCCACCATAACGACTGACTAAATGTAATGATGAGACGGGTACATATAGAATATCGCCATCTGCGTATTCAAGTGTTAAAAATTCAGTGTCAGTACCACTTAGACTTAATGTTTTTAATCCTCTAAACCGACCCACACCATGGTCTTCATGAACAACAGGTGAGCCTTCATTTAAATCTGAAAGGTTTTTAATTAATGATTCAGCATCTCTTATTTGTCGACGGCGTTTTCTTTTTTGCTTTGCTCTAGCGCCAAATAGATTACTTTCAGTTATTATCGCAATCTTTTCTTGTTGTAGTATTAATCCATCATCTAATGGTCCTAGTGCGATTGATATTAGGTGTTCATTTTCTAAAAACTCATGCCATGAGTTGACGACAACAGGTTTAATTTTAAAGTCTTTGAGAATGTCCAGGATATATTCTCGTCTTCCTGGAGATTCTGCTAAAAATAATATTTTATTTTCACTGTTTTCTATAAAGCGAATTAAATCACTTGCGGGATCTTTGATACGTGAATTAATAGTTAACGTTGGTAGTGCTTGAGCATCAAAGTTATATTGGTCACGATGAAGTTGTTCTAGCTCATACTGTTGTAACTTAATTGTATTAAATTTGAAAATATTTTTTTCAAAATAATCACTAGAAATCCATAGCTGCTTGGGATGTAAGGGTGGACGTTCTGTATCATATTTTCTTTGCTCGTAGCGATAGAAAACATCGTTCTCAAATTCAGAAGCAACGTCAACAATATCTTCAATTAATACTAGTTGGCTTCTTTCGGGGATGAATTCGAAAAAATTACTCGTTTCTTCGCAAAAAAGTGGCAAGTAATATTCAATTCCTGATGGTAAATTGTTACTGCTTACACCTCGATAGATAACACTATTGTTTGGGTCACCTTCAAACTGGATTCTATAGTTTTTTCTGAAACGCTTAATGGCTTTTTCATCAGTTGGAAATTCTCGCGCAGGTAAGACTTGGAATGAGTTAACTTTATCAATTGAAACTTGTGTTTCAGGGTTGAATGTTCGAATAGTTTCTATTTCGTTATCAAATAAATCAATTCGATAAGGCAGATTGCTGCCCATTGGAAATAAATCGATTATAGAGCCTCGCACGGCAAACTCACCGTGTGTAATGACTTGAGAAACGTATTGGTAACCAGCTTTAATTAATGTCTGCTTAAACTCTTCTAGATCTAATTGATCATCAGTGGAAAGATGTATTGATTGCCCGAGGATAAAATCTTTAGAAGCTAATTTTGATAAAAATGTGCCAGCAGAAATAATTAAGGCGCTCTGCTGCGTTTTTGGAAGGGCACTTAACGCTAAGAGTCGATCAGATATGATGTCTTCATGCGGTGAAAAAACGTCATATGCTAGTGTTTCAGAATCAGGGAATAAATAGATTTCTATACCGGTTTTACAAAAAAATGTAAGTTCACTCTCTAAACTATGCGCCGTTTGGATATCAGGAGTAATGATTAAGGTAAGACCACTAAATTGCTCGATTGCTTTGGCAAGTGCGAGTCCTTTACTGCATCCATAAGTACGTCCCCAAGTAACATGAGAATGTTTTTTGTTTGGAAGTGGGGGGTTAAATATACTCATCTATCCACAGACAAGGTTGATAATTGATCAATTTTGGAGTTCATGCAGATCATTCAAGACAATTAGGCGCGAAAAGCACGCTATTCTACTGCTTGTATACGTGAATTTCAGGCTTCATTTTTAGCTATTGCATATGCAGATAAGACATTTTGAAGGAATATTTGGCACCAATTATCGGGGTCATCTCATCGTTCATCGCTTCTACGCCACCACATGTTAAGATCTTTATGTAATTAATGAGTTACACGTCTTAACCTATATTTTTCTTAACTATTAATATGCTATGCGCACTCAGGAGGTAAGTGTACTCAGCGCACATGATTTAAAATGTGTGAAGGGTAGTACAGAGCTATTCTCTAATATTCACTTCGAAATTAGATCTGGTGAAGCGTTAGTGGTTGAGGGGAGTAATGGTAGCGGTAAAACGAGTTTATTAAGAATTCTCTGCAATTATAATTCTCCTGCAGAAGGACAGATCACTTGGAATGACGAAAAGATTGACGGTCATGAAAGTTATCAACAGCAAATATCTTATATTGGTCATGCCTCAGGTGTGAAATTAGATCTTACCGTATTAGAGAATCTAGTATTTGCGCAGCGTTTAGTGGGTACTGATAGGCAAGAATCCGAGATTAAAGAAATCATACGTGCTGTTGGTTTGTTCAAACAGAGGAATATTTTAGCTCGCAAACTATCTGCTGGACAAAAACGTCGTGTAGCGTTAGCCAGATTGCAATTAGAAGAAAGACAACTATGGATCTTAGATGAACCATTAACGGCATTAGATAAAGATTTTGTAACAGAATTCGAGTCAGTATTAAAAAATCATTTAGATCAAAATGGTATGTTGATCGTTACAACACATCGAGAACTTTTGCTACCTGAAGCACAATTAAAACGTATCAATCTTTCTAGGTAATTCTCTTAGGGTAATTTATTTAATAATGTTTAGTGCACTCATTACAATTATACGACGTGACTTATTGGTTGCGTTTCGTAGACGTGCAGAGCTAATGAACCCAATATTATTCTATGTAATTGTAGTGACCTTATTTCCTTTGGGCGTTAGTCCCGATAAAGAATTTTTAAGTCAATTAGCGCCAGGTGTTGTCTGGGTAACCGCATTGCTTGCTGCATTAATTTCTATGGAAAGTATTTTTCGACAAGATTTTGATGATGGTAGCGTAGAACAACTCTTTCTTAGTCAACATCCTCCAACAGTATTGATATTAGGTAAAGTCATTGCCCACTGGTTAATAACTGGATTACCTATGTTGATCATCGTGCCTTTGATGGCTCTACTACTATATATACCTCAACAAGCTATACCCACATTATTTATCACAGTATTAATTGGTACACCGATACTCAGCTTAATTGGCGCAATTGGTGTGGCGTTGACAGCAGGATTACGCGGTGGTGGTGTATTATTAGGCTTATTAGTGCTGCCTCTATACATACCGGTTCTTATTTTTGCATCAGGTGCGGTAAGTGCAGCGATAACCGGTTTGCCTTATTCCGGGCATGTGGCATTGTTAGGTGCAGGGTTAATATTAGCTTTAATTTTGGCACCTCTTGCAATTAGTGCGTCTTTAAAAATTAGTATGAGTTAATTAAGTATGTGGCAATGGTTTCATAAATTATCTACACCAAAATACTATTATCAATGGTCTGGTAAATGGCTGCCGTGGTTGGCTGGTTTAACTATTATTTTGTTTGCAATTGGATTGTATTGGGGACTGCTCGTTGCACCAACAGATTATCAACAAGGTGAATCATATAGGATTATTTATATTCATGTGCCTGCTGCTTGGATGTCTATGTTTGTTTATGTGGTGATGGCATGTGCTGGGTTTGTTGCATTGGTGTGGAAGACTAAACTATCCGAAATTGTTGTTTCTGAGTGCGCAGTAATCGGAGCAGTATTTACAGCAATAGCGCTGATCACAGGAATGCTTTGGGGTAAACCAACGTGGGGTACGTACTGGACATGGGATGCACGTTTAACATCTGAGCTAATTCTTTTGTTTTTATATTTTGGTGTAATTGCGATCTATTCTTCAATCGAGGATAAACGTGTGGCGGCTAAAGCTGCAAGTATGTTGGCAATAGTTGGGGTAGTGAATATACCTATTATTCATTTTTCAGTTAATTGGTGGAATTCGTTACATCAACCTAATATGGATATAATTTCAGACAAACCCTCTATGGACCCAAGTATGTTGTGGCCGTTATTGGTAATGGCAGTCGCGTTTAAAGTGTATTTTGGGTGGGTGTTGTTTATGCGAATACGAAATGAAATTATTTCTCGTGAACGTGCAACAAAATGGGTTAAAGAGCTAGTAGTAGGAAGATAAGAGATGCAAGAATTTTTTTATATGGATGGCAAGTGGATGTATATTTGGGGCTCGTATGCCATCACACTGGCGGCACTGGTACTGAGTATATTGTTTGCAAATAGACGCAAGAGAAAATTAATCAGAGAAATTGAAGATAGTTTAGAAGAGTAATTCATTATGAGACCAAAAAGAAAGCAACGTTTAATTTTTGTTACTATCCTTTTGATTGGCTTTAGTAGTGCTACAGCGCTAGGTGTATACGCACTGCAGAAGAATAAAACTTATTTCCATACACCTGCTGAAATTAATGCAGGCAGTGTAGAGCAAGATATTCTATTTAGAGTAGGTGGATTGGTAGTCGAAGGTAGTGTGAATCGATTTGATGATGGTGTAACTACTGAATTTGATTTAACCGATACCGAAGGCACTGTGACATTGAGATATAAAGGATTACTGCCAGATTTATTTAGAGAAGGGCAAGGTATTGTTGCTCAAGGCAAGCTAAATGCAGATGGAATAATTGTCGCGCAAGAAGTGTTAGCAAAACATGACGAAAATTACATGCCTCCGGAAGTTGCAGATGCATTAAAAGCATCCGGTGCATCTCATCCAGAAAACATCCCCAAGAAAAATTATTAACTAATAGCTACTCAATAGAGATCAAAATTTTATGATTCCAGAAATTGGACATTTTGCCTTAGTCATCGCGCTGTGCTTAGCATTGGTGCAAACCATTGTTCCAATAATTGGTGCTCAAACAAATACGAGTCAGTGGGTGGCTGTTGCAAAACCAGCTGCACGTGGACAATTTCTATTTATTATTATTAGTTATATCTGCCTTACCTATAGCTTTATAAAAAATGATTTTTCTGTTTTATATGTTGCAAATAATGCAAACACGGCATTACCTCTAGAATATAAAATTTCAGCTGTATGGGGTGCACACGAAGGTTCCTTGCTTTTATGGGTACTGATGTTAAGTGCCTGGACGTATGCAGTTACTATATTTAGTCGTAGTTTGCCGAATAATATGGTTGCTCGAGTAATAGGAGTGATGGGTTTTGTAAGTGTTGGATTTTTATTATTTACACTACTCACTTCTAACCCATTTGAGCGTATATTTCCTGTTCCTCTTGAAGGCAGAGACCTAAACCCTCTGTTACAAGATCCTGGTTTGGTTATTCATCCTCCTATGCTTTACATGGGTTATGTAGGATTTTCTGTAGCTTTCGCCTTTGCAATAGCCGCGTTGCTAGATGGTAAACTCGACTCGGCCTGGGCTAGATGGTCTCGCCCTTGGGCCACTATGGCGTGGGTGTTTTTAACGATTGGAATTGCACTAGGAAGTTGGTGGGCCTATCAAGAGCTGGGATGGGGAGGTTGGTGGTTTTGGGATCCAGTTGAGAATGCTTCATTTATGCCATGGTTGGTAGGTACAGCGTTAATTCATTCGCTTGCGGTAACTGAAAAACGCTCCAGTTTCAAAAATTGGACCGTGTTGCTAGCGATTTTGGCATTTTCACTCAGTTTATTAGGAACGTTCCTGGTGCGTTCTGGAGTGTTAGTTTCTGTGCATGCTTTTGCTACCGATCCGGCTCGTGGTGTATATATTCTAATGTTTTTAGCTATTGTAATTGGTGGCTCATTACTGCTGTATGCATTACGTGCACCAAAGATTAAATCTATTGGGCAATTTGAGTTGGTTTCACGAGAAACAGCATTATTATTAAATAATGTGCTGTTATTAGTTGCCATGTTTACAATCTTGGTTGGAACGCTTTACCCATTATTTTTAGATGCATTAAATGCAGGGAAAATTTCAGTTGGCCCTCCGTATTTTAATGCGGTTTTTGTACCTCTCATGCTGCCTCTAGTATTGATTATTGGTGTAGGACCGTTTTTGCGTTGGAAAAAAGCTGGTTTGGCAGAGACGCTTAAAAAGCTTCTCAAAATCATTGTAATCGGTTTAATTGTAGGTGCTGCATTGCCGTTTGTGGTTGCAGGGAAAACATCTATTCTAGTTGTAGTAGGAATTAGTTTGGCCGCATGGTCGGTTTTAGCTGCATTGTATTATCTTTTTAAGAATGTATTTCGTGGCGAATCGACATTAAGTTCATTACAGCGTTTCAAGAAAATACCTCGAGCAACATATGGAATGGTTGTAGCCCATGTTGGTATTGGAATTTTTGTGATTGGTGTTACGTTCGTGAGTGCATTTGAAGAAGAGAAAGAAGTGCCAATGAGAGTGGGCGAGAAAGTAGAAATGTCTGGCTATGAATTTGGATTTAATGGTGTAAAGGATGTTCAAGGCCCAAACTATTCTTCTAAACAAGCTTCTTTAAGTGTATTAAAAGATAATAAATTGATAGCAACGTTGTTGCCTGAAAAAAGAACTTATTTAGTCCAAGAAAGTCCTATGACAGAAGCTGGGATTGATACAGGGGTTTTTCGCGACATTTATGTTGCACTAGGAGAGCAAATTGATCATGAAGCATGGGGTATGCGCTTATATTACAAACCATTTATTCAATGGATTTGGTTTGGTGCGGCGCTAATGGCTTTAGGTGGATTGTTAGCTGCACTTGATAAACGCTATAGACTTAAATTAAAGCGAGAAAAGGTTGCGATTGCATCCACTGATAATAAACAAACAGCAGCTCCTGTAGCGCCATAAGTACATAACCAATGATTAAGTATCTATTGCCCGTAGTACTCTTCTTTGTTTTATGTGGATTTTTGTTTATTGGTTTATATAAAGATCCTTCAGAAGTGCCATCACCGCTAATTGGCAAGCCGGTTCCAGAGTTTTCACTACCCAAATTATTAGATAATTCTACAAACTTCACGCATGAAGATTTTCTAGGCAAAGTATCAGTATTAAATGTTTGGGCAACTTGGTGCTTTGCGTGTAAACAAGAGCATCCAGCATTATTAGCATTAGCAGATAGAAATGTCGCACCTATTTATGGTTTAAATTATAAAGATGATTCTGCAAAAGCTAAAATGTATTTACGTGACTTTGGTAATCCTTTTGAAGCAAATGCTTTTGATGAAGCAGGTAGAGTGGCAATTGATTGGGGTGTATATGGCGCACCAGAGACTTTTATTATTGATCAAAAAGGTATCATTCGTTACAAACATATTGGCCCAATCTCTAATAACGACTTGGAAAATAAAATTATCCCGTTTGTGCAGCAATTAAAAAATGAAACATAATATTTCAAATTTTTCTCATATATCTCGCTTCATTTTCATGCTATTTATTCTGCTTATCGGAGTGGCAAACGCCATTGCACCTGTAGATGTTAAGCCGGAGTATGAACAACGTTATCATGACTTGCTTAGTGAATTACGTTGTCTGGTTTGTCAAAACCAAACCATAGAAGAGTCCGACTCGGAACTGGCACATGATTTACGTGTCGAGGTGAATAAACTGTTAAATAATGGCGCATCAGATTCAGAAGTAATAGATTTTATGGCAGATCGCTATGGTGACTTTGTGTTATATAAACCTCTGGTTAAGCCAAAAACATATCTGTTATGGTATGGCCCATTTTTATTTCTTGCCATAATTTTATTTTTAGTATTGATGTTTGTAAAAAAACAAAAACCATCTATCAAAACAGATCTTTCTGATAACGATAAACAGAAACTAGATTCCATTTTAAAAGAAACTAAAGAATAAAACCGGATGTTATATTTTTGGATTATTTGTGTGTTATTAATAATGATCTCATTGGTTATTATTATGCCATCTTTGCTAGCGAAACAAGCGCCTAAAGATTTAGATCGGAAGAAAATCAATCGTGCAGTTTATGATAAAAAGTTATTAGAATTAGAAAGTGACCGTGAAAATGATTTGATCGATGTTGACCAATACAATATTGCTAAATCTGACTTGGAACGATCCCTTATTGATGATTTAGAAGATTATAAAAAGATTGTAGTCAATAGAAGTAATAAAACGCTTCCAATTCTTGTTTTCATTCTCCTGCCAGCACTTGCTGTTTTTACGTATTTAAAATTAAACAATGGTCTGGTTTCACTTGATCCAGAATTTGAAGAGCAGATGGCTTCTCAGCAAGGGCAGATGCCTGATATTAATAAGGCTATAGCAGAATTAGAAGATAAGCTTAAAAAAGATGAAAATAATATTGACGGTTGGCTGATGTTAGGTAGGTCTTATGTTGTTTCTAAACGCTTTGATGAGGCAAAAAATGCATACAAAAAAGCGAACGAATTGTCAGATGGCGCCAACCCAGATATCTTAATTTCCTATGGCGAAGCGAAAGGACTTGCAGCAGGCAATGTTTTTGATCAAAGCGCTATGACGCTGTTTACGAAAGCATTAAAGATAAGTCCTAATAATGAACGCGGGTTGTGGTATGCCGGTCTTGCTTCTTATCAATTACAAGATTATCAAGCATCAGTACAATATTTAGAGAAATTATTACAGCAAGTACCTGATGAGCAAAATGATGTTAAGACCGCTCTTATAAAGTACTTAAATGATGCTAAACAAAAAGCTGGTATTGAAGTTGTTGAGGAAGTTGCCAGTGAAAAAATAGAAAGTACATTAAAATCAAGCATTGTCGTTAACGTGAAATTAAGTGACGAGCTTCACAATAAATATGTGAAGTCGGACACGTTATTTATTTATGCTCGGGCTATGAATGGTCCCAAAATGCCTTTAGCGCTAGTGAAAATGACCGCTGGAGACCTACCTACAACTGTTACCCTAGATGATTCTGTTTCAATGATGCCTAGCATGACTTTATCTAGCATGGAGCAAGTTGAAGTTATTGCCAGAATTTCTAAGTCTGGACAAGCAGTTATGCAGAGTGGCGATATATTTGGAAGCGTTCAATCTGTAAACACTAACCAGTCTGAGACAGTAGATGTTGTTATAAGTGAGTTAGTGCAGTAAGTAATACTTTCTAATCTAACTCTTTAAATTAAGGATGATTTAGAGGTTACTTAGCATGTATTTGTTAGCGAATGTTTTAATTCTATGTGGTATATGCCTATATGCTGCTTCATTATTTACAGTCCAACAGCTAGTAAGAAAGTTACCACTAGGTGAAGTACGTAATAATTGGAAAATACTTTCATTCTTTATAGTTGGTTTTATCGTAGCTTATGTAGCGTATATGTTTCTGCTATATACAGGTAAAATGAGTCTCCAAGGTATAACTTATCCAGCGATCTGTTTTGCAGCATCAGCATTTGTACTGCTTTTATGTTTTCTTACTTATCAGACCACTTGTGATATCGGTGAAGCTATTGCGATGGATCAAGCCAGTATCATTGATCCTGTTTTAGATATTTATAATCGTCGATATTTTGATCGTCGAATAGATGAAGAAACTCAACGATCGCGCCGTTATAATCAACCGCTTTCAATAATTCTATTTGAAGTTGATCAATTAGAATCGATTGCAAAAAAACATGGTCGATTGGTAGAGGATGTTGTATTGAGGAAAATTAGTGATTTTGTGGTTGGTTCAGTACGTGCATCAGATATTGTTGCGCGTTACGATGAGAATAAAATAGTTATCGCAACTACACAGACAAAGCCGGATATGGCGATTATGTTAGCAGATCGTATTCGCGGTGAAGTGGAGAAATTAGATATCTTGACCGATAGCGAACAAAATTCTATTGAAGATTTGAATGTAACAGTGACTGCAGGTGTATCTTGTGTTGAGGATCGAATAAAGAGCGGCTTTGATTTAACAGATGTTGCCGTAAAAGCAATGAGCCGTGCGGATACTGAAGGTCATAACCGTGTTTATGCATATGATCCCACTGATATTCATACACCTGATGATGTAACTAATACTCCTGCAGCTGCAGCAGCATAAATTATCAGTTCTTCGATGCTTCAAAGTTATCAGCGATCTCTAATGATCGTATAGTTTGATCGATTTAAATAAGTAATTATCTTACTTGTTAATAATTCAGCCTGGAACTTGTAAGTATAGTATTCATGTATGTCTTAGAATAAACTTAGATTGAGTTATAGTAATCTATTAATATATTATTGAACTCAAATTTATATGTTATTTTGAAGTCAATATGAGAATTATTTATGTTATTTAAGGGGATAATATTTACACTTATTTTTGCTTTATTTCTTTCTCGTGTCATCCCAAAATATGAAGAATATCGAGAAACAAATATTGTAAATCTTTTGGGTGTAGATTGGGTAGGTGCTACAGCTGCTATCGTCTTACTATTGGTTATGTTGCTTGGTTTTGCTGTATTTGCTATCGCCATACAAAGTTTCTATATATTTTTTACTGGAAATAATAAAGAAGATTAGCATTCAATTAAGTTTCGTCGATAAAGCGTTTAGTAATATTCCCATAAGCATCGATTCTTCGGTCACGAAGGTAGGGCCACAGTTGTCGTGTTTGTTCCGATTCAGTTAAATCAATAGCCGCTTGAATGGTTTCTGGCTCATCTGACGAGGCTTGAGATACAATCTTGCCCATTGTATCGGTGATAAATGATTGCCCCCAAAAGTTTATACCAGCGGATTGATTCGATGGATCTTGTTCATGTCCCACTCTATTTGTGCAAATCAATGGCAGGTTATTAGCGATCGCATGACTTTGTTGAATGGTTTGCCAAGCATGCAGTTGACGATTCTTTTCTTCTGAACTATCACGTGGGTCCCAGCCAATCGCTGAAGGGTATATTAGTATTTGTGCGCCTGCTAGAGCCATTAAACGCGCACCTTCCGGAAACCATTGATCCCAGCAAACCATTACACCTAATTTGCCTATAGATGTCTCTATTGGATTAAAACCTAAGTCGCCAGATGTAAAATAATATTTTTCGTAATAGCCAGGATCATCAGGTATATGCATTTTTCTATAGATACCTGCAATGCTTCCGTCTTTATCAAATACAACTGCAGTATTGTGGTAGAGGCCTTCCGTGCGCTTTTCAAATACCGTGCTTACAATGATAACGTTATTACTCTTAGCTGCTGCCGCTAATCTTTCTGTTAAAGGTCCAGGTACACTTTGTGCATATGAAAAATATTGTGTTGATTCTTCTTGGCAGAAGTATAGGTGGCTATGTAATTCGCATAGGACGATAAGGTCTGCGCCACTATTAGCAGCAGTCTGGATTTCTTCAAGGCTATATCTGAGATTAGTTTCATAATCAGCATGCATTCTTTGCTGAATAAGTGCGGCATTAACTTTATTCATTATTTATATCAACTTTGCCTATTATTCTATTGATAATGCTCCACAAGGAATTTGCATGGTTGCGCAATGTATTCCCCCATATTGCTCGATTAATGAGTTGCTTTCAATATCAATGATTTCACGAGATGGAAACAAATCATCTAATATTTTAAGTGCTTTGATATCTTGTGGGTCATTAAAAACAGGCACAAATACATGCTGATTTGTAATTAGAAAATTTGCATAGGTAGCAGGTAACTGTTGATTATTTTTGAAAATAGGCTGAGGGCAGGGTAAAGGAACTGTCTCCAAAATGTTAGATTGTTGCGTATAAAATAGTTGTACTTGGTGTGCTAAAGATTGCAGTGACTGGTTATTTGGGTCAGCATGGTGACCTATGCCTGAGTATGCAATGACGTCGTTATTACAGAATCTAACTAAGGTATCTATGTGGCCATCAGTGTCATCGCCCGCCAGTATTACATTATTAACCCAGAAGATTTCTTCACAGCCAAACCATTCATTATATTTAGCTTGTATGGATTCTAAATCTATAGGTTTTTCGTTTGTATGTTTTGTTTTCGATCTTCGTTTAAAACAAGTGCTAGAGCTTAACATAAGACTTTGGCTATTAATTTCAAGATTTCCTCCCTCAAGGATGAAATCTATATTGATATCCGCCACATGATTTTTGATCTTTTGTTTAAAGTTTTGGTTGAATGCATTGTCATTAGTATGTGAATATTTTTCACCCCAGGCGTTGAATGTGAAATTGAGCATCGTCATGCCATTGTTTGACGCTACATAAATTGGACCAAAATCACGCACCCATGTGTCATCTGTCATGATATCTAAAATGATAACGTTAGTTTTTTGGATGTTATGTATTGATAAAAGATTATCTAAATAGTGATGATGAGCTTCGTTATATGCGATTAAGAACAACCTTTGATGTCTTGAGATGTATCGACTCAGCTCGAGATAAGTTTGCTCAATCACGCTAAGTTGGTCAATCCAATCAGAGTTGGAATGAGGCCAAATAAGTATTACAGCGTCTTGACGCGCCCATTCGGGAGCGAGGTGGTTTGAGGCCACTTTGAGTGAAATTAGAGTGTTAGATAGAGTTTATTGTGCTAGCAGATTCGATTGGAATCAATGTGCAACCGAATGAATAACGATGCTATTTTCAAAGAAAACAGAATAGTTATTATAGTCCCAGCGATAGATTGATGGGTTGCCGATTGGGCCTTGCTTAACACTTGGTTGGCCAAAGCGTGATTCGACCTGGGATTTTGAAAGACCCCTGATTGGCATAGAAGTGTTGGTTACCACTTGAGCACTGCTGCCGGGCGTCTTCACTACCTGAGCGTTTACCTGTAAGGTTGCGATTGCTAAAAACAGGGTAAGAATTGAACTTATAAAAATTCGCATATATCTAAGCTAGTAGTTGAGACTTAGTTAAATCATATCATTGCCATGTATTGGCTGGAATACAGGCATGAATAAAGCAGGATGATAGTTGAGTTTTAGCGGACTAAAGGGAGTAATGCTAAGGTGATTAAGGAGTTATAAAATAATTCATGACTAAATCCCAACCATCATAGACTTTATGTTTACAATGAGTAATTATCATTAAAAATTCTATTAAAATCAGATTATTAGAATCAATACTTCAACTAATTTAACCGATATAAATATATAATTTCAATGTTCCGGCCACTCGAACTTTTTATTGGTTCACGCTATCTGCGTGCAAAACGTCGTAATCACTTTATATCGTTTATTTCATTTATCTCAGTATTTAGCCTAGCACTTGGCATCACGCTTATTATCACGGTTCTTTCTGTCATGAATGGCTTCCAGTTCGAAATAAAAGATCGAATTCTAAGTATGACGGCACATGCGACGGTGCTTGAACTAGATGGCAAACTACGTGATTGGCAGAAAGTGGAGCATGAGCTTAAAGATAACACCGAGATTAAAGGTTCAGCCCCATATATTTCTGGCCAAGGAATGATTGTGAATGGTAAACAAGTTACCGGCGCAATGTTGAATGGTATCGATCCTAATCTAGAATCGAAGGTCTCTAGGATTGGTAACCACCTGCAAGAGGGTAATCTAAACATTCTTAAACCTGGTGAGTTTGGAATACTGCTTGGCAGTGATTTGGCGAATTATCTTGCCGTGGATATAGGCGAAAAAATAACAGTTATTACGCCCGAGGCGACCGTTACACCAGCAGGGATTATTCCGAAGTTTAGGAGATTTACAGTGGTAGGTACGTATTCAGTGGGTATGCCGCAATACGACCGTAATACAGCTGCAATTCATATCGATGATGCTAAACGTTTATTTCATCTAGGTGATTCGGTTACCGGGTTAAGGTTGAAGTTTGAAGATTTATTTGATGCCCAAGAAATTACTTATAAATTACGTGATCAACTTGGTGGATCTTATTGGGTAACAGATTGGACTTATCATAATCGAAATTTTTTCCGTGCGTTGAAGATGGAGAAAACGATGATGTTTATTATTACGATCATTATAGTTTTTGTGGCGGCATTTAATATTATATCGATGCTTGTGATGGTGGTGACTGAAAAGCAAAGTGATATAGCCATTATGCGAACTTTAGGTGTATCACCTAAGAGTATTATGGGGATTTTTGTTGTGCAGGGAACGGTTATAGGGTTTGTGGGAACCTTGTTGGGTGCACTGGGTGGTGTTCTGTTATCATCTAATCTAGAAAGTATCGTAAGAGGTATGGAAAAAATTCGAGGATCTAAATTCCTATCGCCAGATGTATATCCAATAAGTGATTTTCCATCCGATATTATTCCTAGCGAAGTTCTAACGATATGCGTTGTTGCATTTATTATTACTGTACTAGCAACAATTTATCCTGCTTGGAAAGCGTCAAATACTCAACCAGCAGAAGCTTTAAGATATGAGTAAGAAATTATGAGTATCGTATTGCAATGTGAAAATTTGACTAAGACATTTGATAGTGGTCCTGCGCCAGTAGAAGTGCTGAAAAATATTAATTTTAGTGTAGAGCAAAAAAGCAGGGTAGCCATTGTCGGAGCATCGGGCAGTGGTAAGAGTACACTAATGCATTTACTCGGTGGTTTAGATGTGCCAAATTCTGGAACGGTTACTGTTTGCGGTCAGGATATGTCAGCCCTTTCAGATGCCGCAAGAGGAAATCTTCGTAATCAATCTTTAGGCTTTATCTATCAATTTCATCACTTGCTCCCAGAATTTACTGCATTGGAAAATGTAGCGATGCCATTGCTGGTACGTAAAGGATCAATAACAACTGCAGAAGCAGAAGCGAAAGCAATGCTCGCAAAGGTAGGCCTATCAGGGCGTATCTTGCACAAGCCTACAGAGCTATCGGGCGGAGAAAGACAGCGTGTCGCGATTGCAAGAGCACTTGTGACACATCCCAAAGTAATTCTGGCTGATGAGCCAACTGGAAATCTTGATAGTAAGAATGCCACGCAAGTGCAAGATGAAATGCTTGCACTAAATGAAGAGCTAGATACAGCAATTGTGATCGTGACTCATGATTCTAAAATTGCGGAATCCATGGAAATTACCTATACATTAGCAGATGGAATATTAATAAAATCCTGATAGATTAGTATTCATCCTCGTTACAACGACGAATGATGATTTAATATTAACAGAATAGTTTAGATGGCAAAGCCCCCTATACCTAACGATGAGTCATCAAGAGTAAGTGATCTCAGAAATTTACATATTCTTGACACAGATCCTGAAGAAAAATTTGATTTAATTACTCGTTTAAGTGCACAAATATTTGATGTTCCCATCTCGTTAATTAGCCTGGTGGATTCAGAAAGGCAATGGTTTAAATCTAGATATGGTCTAGTGGAAAAAGAAACTCATCGCGATTTCTCATTCTGTGCGCACGCTATCGCTAAGCCGATATCAGAAGGAAGTGAACAAGTAATATTTGAAGTAGAAGATGCGCTAAAAGATGCTAGATTTAGAGATAATCCTTTGGTGCTAGAGGAACCCTTTATTCGATTCTATGCAGGGTTTGTATTGTTGTCTCGTGACAATTATAAGCTTGGTACTTTATGTATTATTGATAATAAACCTAGAAGTTTATCTAGCTTTGAAAGAGAATCGTTCTTTAACCTAGGAATGCTAGCCCAATCGCAGTTACAAGTATTTCAGCCAGTAGTTGGAAATCATTTTACAAAAAACTATGTTTGCAAAAGAGAAGCATAAATAATTTATCTAAGTCTACAATCTACCTATTAAATTTACGAAGCTTTCGTTTGTTCCAAAATGAAACTACGCGAATGCGCCATAATACTCTAGCAGCAATAAAGCCAAATAATCCTGCTGCCGTCCCAAGAAACAAACAACCTACCATAAATGGGCGCCAGCGATCACGCAGTTCTGTAAATAGCCAATTAAAACTTAATTCAAACTCAAATGGACCTAAGTGAGTATCGGTTAAGGCCGCACCGACTTTATAGGCCAAGTAAAATAGTGCCGGCATGGTAATTGGGTTTGTGATCCAAACTAGTGCAACTGAAATAGGCAAATTGCATCGCAAGATGATGGCAAAGCCCGCCGCAATCAGCATTTGAAAGGGTAGTGGAATGAATGCGCAAAATAAGCCTATGCCGCAAGCGCCTGCAACAGATCGTCTGCGCATATGCCATAAGTTTTGGTCATGAATTAATTCACCAAAAATACTAAAAGACTTTTCTTCTTTAATTCGATTGTTAGAGAAATACTTTTTTAGGAAATTGCGGGGCATTTAATTTGTTTTAGGTCTATCCTGGCCTGGTTGGGATATAATATTGTCAAGTATATGCATTCAGTTGGGTGATCTTGTATATGTTTAAGGTGGCATTCGCATTTCTGCTTGGTGTTTACAGTTTAACAGTGTTTGCAAGCTTGCCGCACTGGTATTGGACCTTTTGTATTCTACCGATTGTCTTAGTCTTAATTAAATATCCACGTTGTTACCTAGTAGTTTGTCTAATGTTGGGATTTTTTTGGGCATTGATTCACGCATATATGGATTTCTATCCACAGCTTGAAAAAAACCTAGAAGGTATAGACATAGAAGTAAATGGTCAGATTATTTCTATTCCCAGTAAACATGGCAGAAGTTCTCGATTCGATTTTTCAATTAAGCATGCAAAATTATCGGCTAATGGCAATGAGGTGCTGTTGCCTAAAAAGATTAGACTCAATTGGTATGGGAATGTTCCTTCCTTAACATTAGGTGAAGTTTGGCAATTACGCATTCGTTTAAAACGACCATGGGGTTTTGCTAACCCAGGTGGGTTTGATTATGAAAAATGGTTATTTGAGCAAGGGATACGTGCTACGGGATATGTGCGGAGCAAAGGTATCAATAAGCGTATTCAGACCACAAGTATATTAAATCCTGCTTTTTATCTGCGTGCAGCCTTGAATGCTAATTTGGAGCAATCCAACGTAGAATCTATTGCAGTAATTAAGGCATTGGTATTGGGTGAACGTGGTCAAATGACTTCAGAACGTTGGCAGGTATTAACGCAAACAGGAACCAATCACTTGCTGGCAATTTCTGGTCTACATGTCGGTATGGTTTCTGGATTTGTATATTTTATCGTTGTATTTTTATGGAAACGTTGTGAGCGCTTTTGCTTGATGATTGCAGCTCAGCGAGTGGCTGCTTTGGCTGCAATATTAGCGGCTGTGTTTTATGCCATGTTAGCGGGTTTTTCTATCCCTACACAACGAGCGATGGTGATGGCAACAGTTGTGTTTTTATCTATATTTACCATGCAGTCGTTACGCCCATGGAATATCCTATCGTTAGCATTATTATGTGTATTAATTCTGGATCCTTTTTCAGTTTTATCGCCAGGTTTTTGGTTGTCTTTTGTTGCGGTAGCCATCATTCTTTTTTCAATCAAAGGACGATTAACCACAAAATCAAAATGGCGTAGTCTGGTGCGCATACAACTTGTTTTATCTCTCGGATTGTTGCCACTAACCTTGATTTTCTTTCAACAAGCCTCATTAGTTTCGCCCATTGCAAATTTATTTGCTGTGCCTTGGGTCAGTATATTGGTAGTACCAATTACATTAATGGGCTCGTTGATTTTATTGTTGAATCAAAACATCGGTGTATGGTTTCTTAATATTAGTAACTGGTTGCTTGAGATATTTTGGGCTTTTCTAACTGCTTTGCATTCACTACCGTTTGCAAGTTGGCATCATGCGGTGCCATTGTGGACATTAGTTCCAGCAGTGTTTGGAATTATAGTAGTTCTCATGCCAAAAGGATGGCCATCAAAAGCAATGGGTGTTGTGCTATTGAGTCCTTTGGTGTTTGCGAACGCACCCGTTATTTCTGAAAACGAACTAAGATTAACCACATTGGATGTTGGGCAAGGTTTAGCGATCGTGGTGGAAGTGGGGCAGCAAGTGCTTGTATATGATACTGGACCAAAATTTAGTGAAAGTTTTAATACAGGTGACGCTGTCGTAATTCCATATTTACGATTTCGTGGCATCAATCATATTGATAAACTTATCGTAAGTCATGGTGATAATGATCATGCAGGAGGTTTGCAAGGTATATTAGACAATATGACAGTTGGTGAATTGGTGAGTACATTCAATGAGGAATATAAACATAATAATTTGAATACGTGTGATGCAGGCGTTGTTTGGCAATGGAATGATGTGCGTTTTCAATTTCTATATCCAACCGAAACATCAAAGTCAAAAGCTAAACTCTCCAGTAATAATAGTTCTTGTGTTCTGCATATCCAACATCCAGCTGGAAGCATGTTGTTAACAGGTGATATTGAGAAAACGGTAGAGAAGCAGTTGCTCGAAACATATACAGATTTGCTTGATACCGATGTGCTTATCGCCCCTCATCATGGAAGTAATACTTCCTCAACTAAACAGTTTATTCGGGCTGTTTCGCCTAAATACGTCGTATTTGCAACCGGCTATAGGAATCCGTATGGTTTTCCCGATGAAAAAGTGATCTCACGTTATAAAGAGTTTGGTAGCCACTTAGTAAATACAGCATCTCACGGTATGATTACGTTTAAATTATCAAATAAATATGGATTGCAATTACTGCCAGGATATCGTGAAGTGCGTCAACGCTTTTGGCATTCCAAAAGTTAGTTGAGATAGACTTTATTCGTCAAAGGAAGTATTAATCAAAGCAATGTATATTCTCAAGGAGTTATTCTAAGTGTATGAAATTGTAAAAGCTGGTGGTTGGTTGATGTTACCAATTATCGCAAGTTCTATTGTTGCTTTGGCAATTATTATTGAGCGCTTTTGGACACTCCAAAAAGAGCGTGTAGCACCAAAATATTTGGCTGCAAAGATTTGGCAGTGGAGTAAAGAAGGCAAGTTAGACGAAAATCGTATTTTGCAAATCCGTAAAAGTTCTCCACTTGGCAGAATTCTGGCCGCAGGTCTGCTTAACAAGAACTACGACCGTGAAATCATGAAAGAAAGCATTGAGGAGACAGGTAGACATGTCGCTCATGAATTGATGCGTTTTCTCAATACATTAGGCACGATTGCAGCTATTTCTCCATTACTGGGGCTTTTAGGGACAGTAATTGGAATGATTCAGGTGTTCAGTGTAATTACTAGCATTGGTGTTGGGGATCCTGGTGAGCTTGCAGGAGGCATCTCTAAAGCATTGATTACGACTGCTGCTGGGTTGAGTGTCGCCATTCCAAGTTTAATTTTTGTACGTTACTTCAGAAGAAGGTTGGATACTTTAGTAGTGGGCATGGAAGAAGAGGCGATAAAGCTGGTTGAAGTAATGCATGGTCAACGTAAAGCTGGTTCATAAAATCAAAGCAAATTAAGAATGAAATTTAGTCGCGCAGAAGAAGATCGTCTGGATGTAAATATTACCCCACTGATTGATGTGGTGTTCTTGTTGTTGATATTTTTTATGGTTACCACCACGTTTAATCAACAAGCCGAACTGAGAGTGGATTTGCCTGAAGCCTCATCAGAAGAGCAAGCATTAGAGATAATTCCCATAGAGATTACCATCGATCCATCAGGTGCATACTTTGTAAATGGTCAGAGTTTGGCAAAAAGCTCTGCAACCGCTCTTTTTCAAGCGCTAAAAAAAGTGGTCGGTGACGATAAAGACAAGAGTGTGATTATCAGAGCAGATGCAACGACACCGCATCAAGCGGTGGTTACTGCAATGGACACGGTTTCAAAAGTAGGTGTGTCTAAATTATCCATAGCTACTTCAAAGCCAAAATAATTAACCAAAATTATCAAAATGGCCGATCAAGCCTCTAATCTACCGCAACAATCTGGTTGGCAAGTATACCGTCGCCTATTAAGTTATAGCTTCTCTAAATGGCAATATTTAGCGTTGGGGTCTTTAGCCTTAATGGTGCTATCAGGTATGGAAGCACTCATGGTCTATTTGCTGGGTCCTTTTATTGATGGTTCGTTTGTAGAGAAAAATTATAGTGAAATAAAGTGGATACCTATTGTCATGGTAGTTATCTTTTTAATTCGGGGTGTAGCGAACTTCATTGGCACCTATTTAATTGGCTATGTGGGTGCGCATGTAACCAAAACACTGCGTCAAGAAATGTTTGAGCGAGTGCAATTTCTTCCTACTAATTACTTTGATCAGCAAACCACTGGTACATTGTTATCTAAATTTTCTTATGATGTAGAGCAAGTTACCGGAGCAGCAGTTAAAAGTCTGCGAAGTCTTGTAGAAGATACGTTCAAAGTTATTTTTTTATTAGGTGTTATGTTTATAAATAACTGGAAGCTAACGCTTCTGTTTTTAATTGTAATACCGGTAATTGCTGGAATCGTTGGTTATACAAGTAAGTTGTTTAGAAAATTTAGTACTAAAATGCAAAAATCTGTAGGCAAGATTACGCATATAGTTGAAGAGAGTGTGATTGGCCATCGAATTGTGAAAATATTTGGTGGGCAGCAGTATGAAATAGATAAATTCGAACATGCGAATGAACGTTTTCGGCGCAATAGTATGCGTAAAATTACAACCAAAGCTGCGAGCACACCTGTCATTCATACTTTGGTAGGGTTTGTGTTGGTTGCGGTGTTAGCTATTGCAGCGAGACCAGGTATTGCTGCTGAGGAAACTGCAGGTGGTTTTGTGAGTTTTATTATTGCCATGGTTGCAATACTCACGCCTGCTAAAAAGTTAACGCTATTAAATGAAATATTACAAACTGGTATCGCTGCTGGACTTAGTGTGTTTGGTCTAATTGATTCTGAAAAAGAGCACGATACTTCAAGTAAGTCATTGGCAGATTGCAATGGAAGAGTAGAGTTTAATAATGTTTGTTTTAAATATGCTACACGTGAAGAAAAAGCTATTGAGCATATTAACTTAACGATTGAGCCAGGTGAAACGGTTGCCTTTGTTGGTCGATCGGGTAGTGGTAAAACAACGGTCGTTAATTTATTGCCTAGATTTTATGATGTGGATTCAGGATCTATAAGTATTGATGGTGTAAACACGATTGAACTTAGTTTAGTATCTTTGCGTAATCAAATAGCAATTGTTAACCAAGATGTAACGCTGTTTAATGACACTATTGCTAATAATATTGCCTATTCTCAAGGTATAGATCCTCAAAATAAGCGTGTGATAGAAGCAGCAGAGGCTGCAAGGGTTACAGAATTTACTGATAAACTCCCGGATAAATTAAATACTCTGGTTGGTGAGAACGGTGTGTTGTTATCGGGTGGTCAAAGACAACGCATAGCAATCGCAAGGGCATTGTTAAAAGACGCACCAATATTGATACTTGATGAGGCTACATCGGCGTTAGATACAGAATCTGAGCAATACATACAAAATGCTTTAGAGCTACTGCAAAAAGACCGTACTACTTTGGTTATAGCGCATCGACTGTCAACGATAGAGAAAGCGGACCGCATTGTGGTGATGGATAAAGGGACTATCGTAGAAATTGGTAGTCATAAAGAACTTTTAGATAAGAATGAAGCATATGCATTATTGTATAAAATGCAAAGAAGTGAGCCTAGTTTAGCTATAAACGCATAATTCTTTACGAATCGGTAATCGCATAAAAACTATTTGATTTGAAGATTGATATTCAACAATGTTGGTATTCAAAAAATATTCTATCTATATTTTTATTGCCGCTGTCTTGGTTATTCAGATGTGTTTCTTTTGGGAGGCGGATAATCTACCAAGCCTCAGCTTCTAAAAAAAACCTTCAAAACTGCCAGATAATTGTAGTCGGCAACCTCACAGTGGGTGGTGCAGGTAAAACACCCTTTGTATCGTATTTAGCTCAACGTTGTATGGAGCATGATTTAACAGTCGGTATCATCGCACGAGGCTATGGAAGAGAAGATGAGTCCCAGCTGATTGAAGTCATGCAAAACAGCAATCCTGCGCAAGTGGGCGATGAAGCACACATGCTTAAGCAACAGTTAAATTGCCCTATCGCAGTTTCAGCAAAGCGTATAGAAGCTGCAAAATATTTACATGATAAATACCAGCTTGATCTGATAATTTCGGATGATGGATTGCAACATTATAAACTACCTCGTGATTATGAGATTATCATCGTTGATGGGGAACGAGAGTTTGGAAATGGTTACTGTTTGCCAGCTGGACCATTGCGAGAACCTGTTTCACGACTAGATCAAGCTAATCTAATTATCAGTAACGGTACCAATGCTGCGTATCTTTACCAATATAAACTCGACTACAAAGATCTTCATCCACTACAAGGGAGTGCTGAAAATAAAATTCTTAACAGTTTTAAAGGCCAAAAGGTTCATGCTGTAGCTGGAATCGGCAACCCTAAACGCTTTTTTACCGTGCTTGAGGATGTTGGCCTGCTGGTGATTCCACATGTATTTCCAGATCATTACACTTACAAGCAAACAGATATAGAGTTTAATGATAATTTGCCTATAATCATGACTGAGAAAGATGCGGTAAAATGCAAACAGTTTTCGAAGACTAATGCTTGGTACTTGCCAGTAGTTGTCGTGCCTAATAAACCACTCGATGACCAAATTTCGAATTTACTAGAGGAAATACGTTAATGGATATGCAATTGTTAGACATCCTAGTCTGTCCGGTTACTAAGGGACCGTTAAAATACGATAAAGAAAAGCAAGAATTGATCTCTACTTCTGCTCGTCTTTCCTACCCAGTACGCGATGGAATTCCCGTGATGCTTGAAGATGAAGCTCGGACTCTTTCCGAAGAAGAGTATGAAAAATACAAAGCTATGTAACGTTTATTATAAATATAGTATTAAAGAGTGAGTTTCAAAGTAGTAATCCCTGCGCGATATGCCTCAACGCGCTTGCCAGGTAAGGCTTTATTAATCCTAAAAGACAAGCCAATTGTGCAGCATGTGTACGAAAATGCTTGTGCAAGTGGTGCCGATGACGTAATTATCGCTACAGATGATGA
>CALAJL010000135.1 GCA_937922735.1 uncultured Gammaproteobacteria bacterium
CAAGGAAGTGTAAAAACGCATTATTCAAGAGCGATACATTTTTTACGTGAACAATTACAGGAAAGCTTATGAATATAGATAACCAAAAAGTGGATGACGAAAACGTAGTTTCTAAAGTACTCGAGGCTTTAGATGATTCTGTAAACCGTATTGATTCCGAAACTAGCCAACGTCTTGTCGCAGCTAGAAAGAATGCACTTGAGCAGACAAAGAAAGGATTTAGTCTTCCTAAATTGTTTGCTACAGCCGCTACAGCATTCTCCGTTTTAATTGCCGTAGTAATTGTTACTACACAATTGAATCAGCCAATTGAAACTGAAGATTCTCAACTCATTGAGCTTGTGGCAACACAAGACACCACTGAATTATATGAAGAGCTAGAATTTTATACGTGGTTAGTAGAAGAAGATGTCACCAGTTAAAGGATATTTTTACAGATATACGTTATGAGTAAAGTACTTACAACAATCGTTTTGCTAATGGCTTGTGTGTGTTCGCATGCGCAAGATCCAATTGCATGGGATGAATTAAGTGCTGAGCAGCAGCGAGTTTTGAAAAAGTTTGAGGGCAAGTGGTCTGAGTTGCCAGTTCATAAACAAAATAAGTTATCACGCGGTGCTCAAAATTGGCAAAACATGTCACCTGAGAAGCAGGATAAAGTTCGCAAGCGTTATAAATGGTATAAAGACTTACCACCAGAGAAAAAAGAACGATTACGTGAGAAGTGGAAAAGCATGACTCCTGAAGAACGTAAAGCATTCCGTAAAAAGAATAAAGATAGATTCTAATAAAATAAGAAAAATAAAGGTTTGAATAAAGTCAGTTAAGTCTTGCTACTCTGGGATAATACTTAATCCTTGTAACGGCTTTTTCGGTGAGTGTGTTAAAAGAATTTTGCATTCAATCCTTATTAGGATAAAGTATATTTTTTAACCAGTACGATATGCTTAATGACTATAGCGCCTGGTGATACCCGCCAACTTTCTACGTTGTCCCGGCTCGGTTTATTCGGAGCAGTGGATCTTGAACAATGCTCCTCGCTTTTAGTTAAATGTTCCAGTCAGTCTTTAAGTCCTGGTCAAATGTTGCTGTATAAAGACCAAGAAAATTACTCTATGTTTGTCATTGTTGATGGTCATTTGGGTATGCACCTTCAAGAAGATGCGCCTGCAGTGGTTACACTAAATCCTGGTGATACGGTGGGTGAAATGTCTGTGATAGGAGGACAGCCTACTAGTGCATTCGTGATCGCTCAAACAAATTGTAAAGTGCTAGAAATTCCTGAAAAACTTTTATGGGAATTTGTATCGAGTGATTTAAATTTTGCAAAAAATTTAATGAAGCTTTTTGTAAAACGTATGCTTGATTTAAATCGCCTGCTCTATCAACGCATGCATGAAGAAGCAAGTAGCAAAATAAAAACAGAGAAAGATGAGGCCAGTGGTCTATATAATTTGCAATGGATGAAAGAAGCATTGCCATATGAAATGACACGCTGTGCAATGCGCAACCGCGCTTTATCTATCATGATTTTAAAAATCGATCGGTATGAAAATTTTGTTCAAACATATGGAACCTACACAGCGGATAAAATATTCTTGGCGGTAGCTAACGCGGTGCAAATCCAGCTACGTGGAATGGATATGGCTATTAAACATGAAGAAGGATCGATAGCATTATTACTTATAGGTACAGATGAAATTCAGGCTGAAATTGTAGCGAAACGCATTCATAAGGCAGTGAACCAATTGGTGTTAAATGATCAAAAGGTAAATGAAAAATATACTCTTTCCATAGGTATCGCAGAAATGGCAGAAGAAGATTATGCAGAGTTACTGATAGGGCGAACCCAAGCAGCTCTAGATCGCGCATCGAGTGTTGGAGGCAATCAAACCTCGCACTAGTCAGTCTATTGTTGTAAACGTTTTGTTAGATTATTTCATCTATCTTATTAAAAATCTCACTTTTCTAGGGGTTTTAAGAATCTTGTAACATTAATTGGTTCCAATCTTTAATTGCAATACTGGATGGTTTACCTATACAGTTTGCAACCTAAGGCTATCGTTGGAGTAACCAGAGTGATTGATCTCGGTCTACAAATACTACGCACGGATGTGTCCGGTATGCCAATGGAATGGATTAACTACCAAGATGCTGCGCGACTGTATCATGTCGGGCAGGTAGCTTATACGTGCGGCGAGCGCATGTATGAGATACACGGAGGTGTTAATGCCAAGAGTGGTATTAGAAGCAAGCTTGATGTGCATTCAATCATTGCAACCTACGGTAATAATAAATCTCTTCACGATAGCTACGTGCCTCCATTAAATAATCGCACGCTGTTTAAACGCGATGCCAATTTATGTTTATATTGTGGCGATAGTTTTGATCGACGTGACTTATCTAGAGACCATGTTCGCCCTCTTAGTCAGGGTGGCGAAGATCTATGGAATAACGTGGTTACGGCCTGTAAGCGCTGCAACAATCATAAAGCAGGTCAAACTCCCGAAGAAGCTAATATGCAATTATTAGCGATTCCCTTTGTGCCGACTCATGCAGAGTATATCTATTTGCAGGGCCGGAGAGTGCTTGCCGACCAGATGAAATTTTTGCTCGCGCATTTCCCACGAACTAGCCCATTGCATAAACGACTCAGCGATTTAACGTAGCGCCCAAATACCATTGAATCTCAAGATGTCTTGAACTAGAAAAGCGCTGATAAAATTTAATCTAGTGCTATTTCAGGTCTACTATTGAAGTATAAAATTCAGTAGTCTTAGTAATCTTCTTTTCACAAATAATTAAAGTCTATAATCAAAGTTCTTATGCCAAAATTCAAAGGCAGCAAAAATTATCAGCACGGAAGCAAATCATGTCTTGGTGTGCTTGTTACTAATCTGGGTACTCCCGATGCTGCATCGACAAGTGCGGTGCGTAAATATTTAGCTGAATTTTTATGGGATCCCCGTGTAGTAGAAATTCCAAGACCTATTTGGTGGATGATTTTACATGGCATAATTTTACGTACGCGGCCGAGTAAAAGTGCTGAGGCATATGAAAAAGTATGGACAGATGAAGGCTCCCCACTGTTAGTGATCGCTAAAAAACAAAAAGTCGCCATACAGGATAAATTAGCTCAACTATGTTCGGGGCCAGTGAAAGTCGAGCTTGCAATGCGTTATGGTAATCCTTCCATAGCCTCTGCGTTAGAAAATTTAAAAGCACAAGGCGCTCGTCGTATAGTTTTATTTCCTTTATACCCACAATATTCTGCCACCACGACAGCCTCAACGTTTGATGCTGTAGCAAAAGTATTTACCAAACAACGCTGGATGCCAGAACTGCGCGTGATTAATAATTATGGTGCAGATGAAGGTTATATCAACGCTTGTGTGCAGCAAATACAAAATCATTGGCAGAAAAATCAACGCAAACAAAAACTCATATTTTCATTCCATGGCTTACCTAAAAGAAACCTTATGCAAGGTGACCCATATCATTGTGAATGTCATGAGACTGCAAGATTAATCACTGAAAAATTAAATCTGAGAGAAGATGAGTGGCAATTAACGTTCCAATCACGCTTTGGAAAAGCTGAATGGTTGCAGCCTTATATGATTAAAAGAATGGAAGAGCTTCCTGGTGAAGGAGTTAAATCTGTTGATGTGTTTTGCCCAGGATTCTCAGCCGATTGCCTTGAGACATTAGAAGAAATCAGTTTGCAAAATTGCGAAGTATTTATGGAAGCAGGTGGAGAATCATTTAGTTATATTCCTGCACTCAATGATGAGGCAGCACATATCAATGCACTCGCTAATATTGTTATGCAGCACACACAAGGATGGCCAGAATGTTCGCCAAGTTACCAGAAATCTGATAGTAGTGCAGTTAAAGAGCGTGCTATAAAGTTAGGTGCAAAACAATAATTTATATCTGTATATGACTTAAAGCAGACATTCATTTTTGTGGATTGCTTGAAATTGCCACAAAATAGAACTCTAACTGATCTGAAAAATATCGGTACGCAAATAGGAGTATCTTATATGAAGAGTGAAAATAGACTTTGCAAAGTTGGTGCTGTGGAAGCTCATAGAAGGATAAAAGCACAATATCCAGATGAAATCTTACCCGTATGTTACTAATAATATCTTGTTGAAGGCACTATAAATAATAAGCACTGTGATGTAATTGATGAAAAAAATAAAACAAGCTATAAGCACAGATCAACAAATAAAATACTATGACTGCTAACTACTTAAGCTGTGCATTGAACGTTCAGACAAGTTAGTTGTTTGTTCAAAAATTCAGGCTTGTTTCATCTCCAAAATATTTTCAGAATCTGAGTTGTTTTCAATTAACGGTGTGGGCGCATTGAAGTAATACCCCTGTGCATAGTCCACACCTATTTCTTCTAGCTTGCTAATAATATCTTTATTTTCAACAAATTCAGCTACAGTTCGTTTGCCGCTTGTTTTAGCAATGTCATGGATAGATTTAACTGTTGCCATATCAATATTATCTTTGTCCATGTTCTTTACGAATGCACCGTCAATTTTTACATAATCAACCGGTAGATTTTTTAAATATTGAAATGATGACAAACCACTTCCAAAATCATCCAACGCAAATAAACATCCTTGTGCTTTTAATCTAAGTATAAACTTTTGAGCATTATTGATATCAGTTACTGCTGCAGTTTCTGTAATTTCAAAACAAATTTTATGTGCCGGCATAGTTGTTTCAATTAACTGATCAATTATGTAATCAGCCATATTTTGATTGCTAAAGCTTTGACCAGATAAGTTTATATTACAGATCTCTAAATTATCTAATTCTACTTGCCCACTTGTTAGATAATTAAATACATTAGACACTACCCATTTATCTAATTTAGTGGCTAGATGATATCTTTCTGCAGTGGGGAGAAAAGCGTAGGGACTAATAATTTGGCCATCTTTTGATAGCATTCTAATAAGTACTTCGTAATGGTCATTTGAGCTATCCTGAGAGGTGAGGGGTATTATATCCTGCCGATACAATACGAATCGATCTTCTTCTAAAGCCAAGTGTATTTGATTGATGCAAGACATTTCAGTTCTTTTTCGTGCCAATTGGGAGTCAGAGGTGTTAAATACATGTACTCTATTTCGACCTAAATCTTTAGCAACTGAACATGCGGTGTCTGCTGCATTTAAAATTTCATGTGCAGAATTTTTATGATCATCAATTTCTGTCAATCCAATACTTACACTGATGCGAAAGATTTTTTCATCCCAGAGATAGCGAATATTCTCAATTTGATCACGAATTTTATTGCTAATCTCTAACGCAGAATCCATATGGCATTTATATAATATGATACAAAATTCATCACCGCCTACACGCGCAATAAAGTCTGATCTTCTCACTTCTTCATTAATAGTATTAGCGATAAGTCTTAGTAGCTCATCTCCCGCTATATGGCCACAAGAGTCATTTACAATTTTGAACTGATCTAGATCTAAATAACATAAAACATCGTTGTTGGATGAGTCATCATTGCCTTGTTGCGCAATACAGTTTTCAAGTTTTCGTTCAAATTCACGCCGGTTGTATAACTGAGTAAGTGAGTCATGTGAGGCTTGATAAGATAAAGTATTGGTAAGTACAGAAAGACTATTGCTAAGTTCTGTAACTTCTTTTGGGCCTTTGTTTACTCCTATAAAGTTATTGAAATTCCCCATTGATGATTCAGCTGCATGTTTCAAAGTGTATATTGGATTACATACACGTTTGTATGACCAAATCCAGAGTAGGAATAAAAATATTCCAAACGAAAAAGCACCTATTATTCTCGCATCTTTCAGCTGTTTCTTTTTTTCCGTAAATATATTTTTCCTACTCTCGGCAGCAGAAATTGCATCTTTATTTAATATTGATATGGCTGATGTGAGTTGTGTAATTATATTGTCAGATTGATTTAGCAATTTATTTAGTAAGCTGTCTCGATCGATATCTGAATAATTTGTTGATTGTTGTAGAAGGTTATTTATATTTTTTATGTCTTTTTCTGATTGTATCAATAATTCTTTATTTATAAATAAACCAGGGTAAGAGTTAAAATTAATTATTGATGAAGTTAATAGATTTCCTTTTTTAATTGCACCCTCTGCTAAATATGATTCACCGCTGCCGAGAATTAAGTCAACGCTAATATAGTACTGGAGTAATTCATTTTGAAATCTGGTGAATTCTTCAATTACAAAATGATCTGAGATAGTGTCATTTGATGCTGATTCAACATTAGATTGCCTTTCACTGATAAAGTATTCAAGCAAGAAGCCGCATGACAAACACACAAAAATAATAATGGCGAAGTAATATTTAATTTTCATGGCGGATATGACGAAACTAATTTCGTCTTGTTATCCCGCTCATATAATAAACTTCAGAAGCTGCAAGCTCTGCAAACGTACTACAATCTGAAGGAGCACGAATACTAAAACCAACTATGGAATTGAATGAATCCATAATTTCTTGGTTTGGCCAATTTCCGTCTGGTTGAATAGTTAAAATTTTACCTTGTGTTGATACAAGCAATGAAAATACGCCAGTGTAGTGATCTACGCTCCATTC
>CALAJL010000136.1 GCA_937922735.1 uncultured Gammaproteobacteria bacterium
AGTTTAAGAATATCTGATTTATCCATCTACAACCTTAAAGATAAACTTGAGCTGGATGACAAAGTAACTGCGCTATATCAAAAATCATTATTGTACTTAGTATCTAATGCATTTGAACGTGAAATTGGCAAACCACTGCTCGGCATGGAGAAGTTCAGTGCTGAACTTCATACCAATAAAAAACAACCTACCTTTATTTACTCAAATGGAGTGGAAGGAACACGTAGCAAAAGCAAATCACATGGAGGATTTGATAACGACACCTACACCATGAATCACATCCTAAAAAGAATATTAGGGAAATCACCATCCAGATCTTTCACTAAAGAGGATTTAGATTATTAGCTTATTTGGCAATCGCCAATCGCCACTCAAATAATGTGTTGTTTATTTAAGCTAATCTCCACTTCACGCAGTATAGTTCGTTTAATTCTTAATAATACATCGGTTAAATTGAGTCATACTGAAAACAACTAATTAAAGCCAACAAAAACCGAACTGTACCCCAAATATAAACGATTTGTCCTGTTCTTTGGCTCACTATATTGTGTAGTCATGTTAAACAAATTTGGGTTGAATTGATGAGAGTTTATGTTCGTGCAGCAAATGTAGAGCTTACTGATTTTATAAAAAGCAAAATAGAGAAAAGAGTTCATTATTTATTTCGGCATCTAAATCGTGATGTTTTATCAGTAAATCTTTGCCTATTTAATGAAAATATAATTGGCAGTGAGAGCAAAACGTGCTGTCAAATACATATCAATACGCGCGGCTTACCCGTTATTTATGCTGAGCATAAATCTGCAGACATGTATGTTGCATTTGAAGCAGCAGCACACCGTGCACATAAATATACCGCAAAAAGGCTAAGTAAGCTTGAACGTCTACTGTCTCAACTGAAACATCTGAAAACAAAGAAGATAAAATCAAATACATTACAAATTAACAAATCTAAACAATACAACATAGGAAGCATGGTATGAATATAAATCGTTACAAAAATAAAATGAATGCAAAAGTAGCCACTGGAGTTATCACTGCATTACTTTTAGTTACAGCCCCCATAAGTAGTATGGCTGACATCAATAAACAAAATCTTTCAAAAAATAATGAGCTTACTCAAGTTGATATTTTGATAAAAGATGTTCTTAAAAACACAGAGCAATCACTCGCCTTGGTGGAGAGCAATACAGCTGATTCACTTCAGCATGTAGAAAATGCAATAGCATCAATACGAGATATTAAACAGAAGTTATCGCCCGATACACACGTACAATCTAAAAGCCCTCTGCTTATGGATAATACTGCTGAGTATTGGTTTAAATATCCAGAAGTAGATCAATCATTATTCAGCAATAAGGATACTTTCCCAACCTTAAATACAAAACTATCATCAGGTGTGCTTTATGGAAGTGAGGCAACCAATCAATCACAAGAAGCAGTGAATGGTTATTTTGATTATCCCTTTGCTTACTCAAGTCTTAAAACCGCACGCGATGCACTAACCGTTAATAATCACGGTAGAGCTATAATTTCGTTGAAGTGGGTATTCGAAGCAGTCTATATCAACCCTGAGTTTAACGTTGTAGGCCAAAACAACAAAATGATGATTGATAAGCTAATCGACAAGAAGACTGACTATCCATATGTATCGAGCATTCAATAATTATATAACTAAATTAATATACTAATTACATTATTAGCCAATAAAAAAGGATAAGCAGAATATGATATGTAAAAATTGTTTCCAATGTCGTCTTTGGGGTGAATTAACAATACTAACGGTAGGCGTTGCATCAATTCTAGGTATTGTTGTCATGCTGTTTAATTAGTTTTCATGCAATAGATGGATATATAGCTTAAATAAATCATGATGTTTTTACTTTGAATAGATGACATTTATGTCTCCTCCCTTAGACTAAATGTCATCGCAACATTCATCGTAGCTCTGCCTCGGCATTATCGATCCAAACTCTTATGCCGGGGATTTTTTACAGATTGATTTTATTAGATAAGATATCGATAGCAATGCCTATAAAATTTCTTGTCAGATTATATTTCTAACTAAATTTTATGTACTAATAATTTATATAATGACATAGGCTACTAAGTGCAAACAATAGATATACAAACAGAAGGACTTGAACTCAATGAACATATGCAAAAAAGCATCCTCCAACGCGTACATTCTGTATTTGGATTTGGTAAATATGAAATTCAGAAGATTATCATCACATTATTGAATGAACATGATGATCGAAAGTTATGTAATATTTTAGTTAAACCTAAAGGCTTTCCCACCATCTCAACCCAATTAGAGTCATTGGATATTTATACAGCTACTAGTCTAGCAATTGAACGCGCCCACTTAAAACTTGAGCGCCGCACCATTAATGATAAAACCATAGAAAGACAGTTAGAACACAATAAAAAAAATAATTTATTTGGTTCTCATAGTATGTATAAATAATATTACTGTTCAAACTTTATAAGTTATTTGTCTCACTGAAATCCATTCGTTGATATATAGCACTTCATTTTCCCAATCCCATAGATCAACTATAGCTGCAATTATATTAATTCTAGTATTCCAAGCATACACGCGGAAATTTAGCTAACTCAGCACTAGATCGAGATTCATTGTTTGATATCGCCAGACTCATAATGAGTCGATTAACTAAACTTATGTCTAATTCACTATATCTCAGCAATCTGCATTTATATAAGTAACTGAACATCAACTCTCATGATGTTTTGAACCAGATACAAAAATATATAATTGCAATATTATCTCAAGGCACATAAATAGACATTACAGATATATACCTTTAGGAATCCCATTATAAATGACATATGTGATAATAATTTCATACAAATTTAATTCACTTAACACATTTGCTTATTTATCGGAATTTATCTTAATGCGAATCTCATTTCTTTTGGTTTTTTCAATCAATCTTATATTTCTATCAACTGTTATTCATGCCGACAGCATCATACTAGTCAATGGCGACAACATTAGTGGTAATGTCGTTAGTAAAACAGACGATATGCTTACCTTAAAAACAAGTTATGCCGGCACACTAAATATCGAGTGGAGCAAAATCAAATCCATTTCCACAGATGACGCTGCGCAGATTATTCTCAATGATGGCACTACAGTTAACGAAAAAATATTCGCTAATAAAACCTCTAGTTCTTCTAGCATTCAACAAATTGCAGAAATCAACCCTCCTGTAAAACCAGACTTTATTAATAAAGGTCAAATTAATTTTGGCCTAGATATTGAACGCGGTAATTCTGATGTTGATGATTATCACCTAGACTCTGAAACAGAATTTAGATGGCGTAATGATAGACTTACCTTTGAATTAAACGGTGACCTGCAAGATAGCAATGGCAGTAGCACTGAACAAAACGCTGATTTTCTTACAGATTATGATCATTTCTTAAATGAGAAATTATTTGCTTCAACCAGTTTATTACTAGAGCATGATAGATTTGCCGACTTAAATTTACGCACAACACTAACCGCTGGTATGGGTTATCAAATATATGAAGACCGACGAATGAATTTATTTATTGAAGGTGGCCCAGGGTATATTTGGGAAAACTTTGATGAGGATAATGATGATGACTTTCCAATAGCTTTCTGGGCGTTACAATTCGATCGTTATCTCTTTAAAAAATGGGGTCTTCAGGCATTTCATGATCATCGCTATAGCCAAAGCTTTGAAGGTGTTTCTGATTTTATCTTTAGTTCTAGTACTGGATTACGCATACCACTTGCAAATAACTTACAAGCTACCATTCAATTCAATTACGATTGGGACAATCAGCCTTCTGAAAACACTGATGAAGATAATCACGAAACACTCTTTACCGCGGGATATACATGGTAATAGAAAAGTTATATCTGTTACTGTTAGTTAAACAAGTTTTTTATATAGATTAATTATTTCTCTATACATTATGATTTTTAAATTTGACAATACATATGCCAATGAACTTAATGGCTTTTATACTGCACATCAAAGTGCTGGAGCACCTGCACCTAAACTCATTAAAGTAAACAACAAACTCGCTACTCAACTGGGCATAGATTTGAATAGCCTACGTGAAGAAGAGCAAACAGCAATCTTTTCAGGAAACCATATACCAGAAGGTTCTAAACCACTTGCACAAGTATATGCAGGCCATCAATTTGGTGGCTTTTCACAGCAACTGGGAGATGGAAGAGCTTTACTACTAGGTGAAGTAGTAGATAAAAATGGTTTACGTTTTGATATTCAACTAAAGGGGTCTGGCCGCACTCCCTATTCACGTGGAGGTGATGGTAAATCTGCACTCGGTCCAGTGTTACGTGAATATATTATTAGTGAAGCCATGTATGCACTAGGCATTCCTTCTACACGTGCACTTGCGGCAGTGAGCACTGGTGAAACGGTGATGCGTAGCGAACCATTACCAGGCGGAGTGTTCACACGCGTTGCCGCAAGTCATATACGAATAGGAACATTTCAGTATTTTGCTGCTCGACAAGAAATAGAACATATAAAAAAATTGGCGGACTACGCCATTAATCGACATTACTCAAAAATTAGAGAAACTACAAAAGATGACCTAAGTGATAGTGGCAGTATGTATTTATCTTTTCTTGCAGAAATTTGTGATGCACAAGCTTCATTGGTTGCGCAATGGATGTGTATCGGATTTATTCATGGTGTAATGAACACCGACAACATGACCATCTCTGGTGAAACCATTGATTATGGCCCTTGTTCTTTTATGGATCATTATGCTGCTGATACTGTTTACAGTTCTATTGACCAGCAAGGCCGCTATGCTTACCACAATCAACCTTCTATCGCGCAATGGAACCTTGCACGCTTGGCAGAAGCCTTACTGCCTTTGTTTGGTGAGAATACTGATCAAAGCATAGAAAAGGCGACAGAAATTCTCGACGCCTTTCCCCAACACTATACGCAATATTGGCTAGCGGGCATGCGAAAAAAATTAGGCCTACAAACAAAGCAAGAAGATGACCTAAGCCTTATAAATGATTTAATGGCGAGCTTGAATAATCAACAAGTCGACTACACGCAACTTTTTAGACATCTCGCAAAGATATTACAAGGTGAAGAGTCTCTTGCAAATGAACTCTTTAATGATGCTACCACTTTCAATTTATGGGTTAAGCGGTGGCAAGAACGTTTACGTCAAGATGAACTAAGCCTTTCTGAAAGTATAAAACTAATGAATCATACTAATCCGATTTATATTCCACGCAATCATAAAGTTGAAGAAGCATTAGAAGCAGCAGTAACCTACGATGACTATTCAAAGTTTGAAATACTAATTGATACTCTTAGTCAACCGTATCATTTACAAGATGGAAAAGAAGAATACAGTCAACCAGCACCAAAAGAATTTCAAGCAACATTTAAAACTTTCTGCGGCACATAACTGGCTCTATAACTTGTTTGACTCTATATCGAAAAGCTTTCTAGTATATCGCTTCTAACCTATTAGCATTGCATTATGTAAAACGATAAATAAACTATACATATCGCATCGAATCTAGATACAAACTATATTTCACAAATATGGCGCGCCATCAGAAGACATCGCTAGCAGTTATATCTACTCACCCTTCAGATAAATTAAAAATTATGTTGGCCATGCGACTGTCTCACCTACAATTATTAAATCAGATTTGATAGATTGGAGTGGTTATTCTAATTTCTCTGTCATCGAAGAAACAAATAGTTAAATGCCATGTATAGAATTAGGGTTACCTATACAAGCTAACTTGAGTGCCTAGATCCTTAAGCTAGCGTTATACTACGACTTTGTAGAACACAAGCTTAGCTGAGATATGAAACTATATAACGCAGAGTTTTCTGGTAATTGCTATAAAGTTCGTTTGCTGTTATCTCTTCTAGACATAGATCGTGAAATCGTACCCATTGACATCATCAACAAAGAACACAAGTCCCCTAAATATTTATCTAAAAACCCACTAGGCGAATTGCCAGCACTTGAAGATGGCGCACATACGTTACGTGATTCACAAGCTATACTCGTTTATCTTGCAAAAAAATATGGTAAAGATGTTTGGCTACCTAACAATGCAAAAGAAATGGCGCTTGTTACGCAATGGTTATCTACCGCTTGCAACGACATTGCACGTGGGCCAATGGATGCAAGAGCGCACTATAAATTTAAATTTGATGTAGATATCAAGAAAGCACGCGAAAAAAGTATTTCTATTCTAACCGTAATCGATAAGCACCTTGCTGCTAGAGAATGGTTAGAACTAAATCGTGCAACTATTGCAGATATTGCATGCTTTCCATATATTGCATTGGCACATGAGGGAAATATATCTTTAGAGCCTTACACTAATATTCAAAAATGGATTGGCAATATAAAAAAACTTCCTAATTATATTCCTATGCCAGGGTTGGATTAACTGACTAGCTCTCTATTACTCGCATGCTCCTCCATGGGCCGTTTTTAAATCTCCAGTAAAATACTGCACAGTAAATAACTACATTACTAGTGATGATCCACCATAATCCATACATTGTTGCGTCGAAGTATTTTATATATAAGTAACAAGGAATAATTAATAAAAATATTGATATTACGATACTCATCTTCATGATAAAACGTGTATCTCCCGCACCTTCCAACGCACCCAGAAACACTAAAAATATCGCATCAAACAAACAAAAGAATGCAACAAATCTTAGTAGTATCACTATCGTCTCAACTCCATTATTTAGCTCTTCCAGCCCACCATTTAACGTGAATGGATAAATAAATATTTTAGGAATCGTTAAGTACAACACAGCCAATACACCAAAGAATGCTAATGCTAAGTGAATTGCGGACCAAGCAGCTTTTTCTGCTAACTCAGGTTTGTTCTCTCCTATTCTTTGGCCCACTAACACTGCTACACCAATCATCATTCCAACCATTGGTAAAAACGAAAGGGCCTCTATATTAAATGCTATATTCGTTGTCACACCTTCATGCGTTCCCAATGTGCCGACAAACATTAAAAATGCGGTAAATGCTGACATATCTATAAATAATCTGAGCCCATTTGGTGTGCCAAAATAGATCAGCCTGTTAAATAGCTCTCGATTAAATTTCCAAGAGGAGAGCAAGTTAAACCTTTTACGATATTGATGATTAAAGATTAAGTACAGATAAACTAGTGAACCAGTTATAACTGCAATATTACTGGCTGTTGCAGCGCCACGAATACCCATTTCCGGGAAGCCATAATTTCCAAAAATTAAAACATAGTCCAAACTAATATTAATAACTGTGATAAGCATGCTTACCCACATCACTACCAGTGTTTTACCTAGACCAGAAAAGAAACTAGCTAATGCATTGTTTAACACCATAAACACAGCTGAGTACATTAGTATTTTAAAATACAAGGTTTCTTGAACTTGCACTTGTGGCTGATGACCGACTAAAGAAAAGAAGCTTTCTGCTAGAAAGTAAGCAGGTATAATAATTAACAGTGACGTTGCACTAAAATATATTCCCTGCCAAATAATAGCGCCAATTTTATTCTCTTCCGTTGCTCCAAAATACTGTGCAACAAAAGTATTAACATATGCCGCTGTTCCAATAAAAAAACATAACATTGCAAAACTTGTCATCCCAGCCGGCATGGCTGCAGCGATGGCAGCAGGCGAATACCAAGCAAGAAACATTCGGTCAAAAAATAATAAAATGCTCCATGCACCTGTACTTAGAATCAATGGAATTGAAATTACTAATACTTCACGATATCCACTCTTTTCAGACCAACGACGTTGTATAGCTTTTAACATGAACGAATCTTACATAGGTTTTATTCAGTAATAATATATGCATAAATTAACATACATAAAAAAAGCCTCGCATCACGAGGCTTTTTTGGACCTATTTAGATTTCCCTTAAAGCAAATTCACAAACTAATAATTTTTTATAGTAATGATCTTAGTAGCGACCTCTATCTCGATAGTACTTGTATCTATTTGAGTCATGGCCTCGATCATAGTATCGATACTGTTTTACATGATGTCTGCGATCACGATGCTTATCATAATGGTGCCGATCCCGCTTGTAGTAACGATGGTGTTTATCATAATGGTGCCGATCCCGTTTATAGTGACGACGTTCTTTATAATGGTGTCGATCCCGATGACTGTAATAATGCCTCTTGTACTTATAATAACGTTTGCCATGGCCACAACTTGGCCCATGCCTATGTCCGCGCTTGTAACCGTGTCCGTAATCACTGTAACCAATTAGAACACTCCATGGATAATCGTTATAACCCACATTTCCATACACACCCCCTCTGGCATGCGATGGTGCTACTGCTGCCAATAACAGCATCCCTACTGGTATGAGCATTAGCTTTTGCTTGATATTCATGCCTTATCTCCTCTCAACTTTTTTATCTCGATACTCCCACAACGTCTGGCATGGCCACTAGGTTGACGTATGCTACATATTCATTTTTTTATGAAGCTTAATCGCGTGTTAACTAACTGATATATATGGGCATTGAAAACACTTAAATTAATCAGGTTTTTATTTAGTCAATATTACATCGCATCTATCTCAGCTATTTGAACTCAAATATGACTCAGTCATTAGCCCCTGCATCGCACCTAAATACATATGAATATAATTTGATGAGCACATACTTGTTATACAAGAATGACCAATTTTTACTTTTGAAAAATGAATATTCTGTTATTTATAGAAGTCGTCGAAATTGGTTAAAATTGAGCGTCAAATGTATTAAGATTCATATAGTTACGTGGAACTATGTCCTATCTGGAATCATGGCCCTTCAATTTATATTTAAGGAGAGAAAATTTTAATGACCACTCTTGATTATCCATCAAAAGAACAACAAGCCGATACGCATGAGCTTGAACTTGGTCTTGAAATTCCTGTGCTTGAAGCATCTGAAAATGAATTAGCTTCTCTTCGTTCAGCATATGAAGCGGCAAGTTCTATACGTGATGAATTACAAGCTAAATTAAAAACTGCTGTTGAATATTCGAATGAACAAGCCAAAGTTATAGAAGACATTAAAGATAACCCTTCAGAAGTTGCAGAACTAAAAGCTTTGCTTGGCAAAGCAACCGAACGAAATAACATTCTCAGTTCTAGCTTGAAAGAGCGTGACATTGAACTACAGGATGCAAATGATGAAATTACATTTTTACGCTCAAGTATTTCTGAGCTAGAAGCTGTGAAAATTCAACTCGACAATGCCGATGATGATAATCGTGTTCTTAGTAAATCATTACAAGAACGTGAAACAGAAGTTGCTAACCTGAATGAAAAAATTTCAGTATTGCGATCAAAGATTATCGATATACAAGAAGTCAGAGAACAACTAAAACAATCGGATAGTGACAACCAAGTATTAAGTAAAGAGCTCGAAGACCAACGTATACACTTAACTACACGCATTGAAGAATTAGATAATCAAATTGAATCATTTAGCTCAATAAAGAAAGAGTTCAATAGTCGTGGCGCTGAACTGAAAAAGTTACAAGATGAATTGGGTCACTCTGATAATAAAATTTATCAACTTACTGGTGAAATTGAGCAACGCACGGAAAGAGAGAAACAATTACAGCAGCAAATTGAAAAAAATATGAAGTCTCTCGAGTTACATGAAGTGAAAATACAAGCACAAGAGCTCCAGATAGATGAGATGAATGGCTTACGCACGAAACTCATAGATAAAGAAAATCAAGTTACTGAACTCAATAAAAACCTAGAAGCTGAACATTCACGTTTGCGCTTACTTGAAACTGAAATAAGTGAAGCTCATATGGTAGTTAACAGCTTACAAACTAAAGTTGAAAGCGCTAGCCAAGCAATACCAACTTTAGAGCAAAATATACGTATTCGAGATGAAAAAATTGCTTCATTAACAGATGAGATAGTTGCTCACCAGGAACGACTTGAAGCTTACATTACTTCCCTTAACTTACGTGACAGCAAAATCAACTCTCTTGAAAATGTCTTAAACCAGGCTAAAGAACAGGTAAAACCTCTACGCAATGAGCTATCTACGCAAGAAACTCGTATTCGTGATCTTGAAAAGTTATTCCAAGAAGCTCAAAAAATTGTTCCTATCCCCAAGCGAGAAGAAGCTAAATAGATATCAGCTAATTTACTGACATATTCACCCCAGTAGTTAAGCGATACCCTGCTTCAGCGAACAGGGTGCGTTACTAGCAATAAGCATAACTTCACATTTTAAATACTGAAGTATTGACTTCATGATGATTCGTCCTACAATGCCGCCCATGGATTACATAACCACACAACAACGTTTACGTACGGTATGGCAGCTGGTGCAGAAACCTGTCTGTTGCAAACCTGTGTGCGAATCTATTTTATGTTGATGTAATTACCAAAAATTTTAGCTTCAAAAGGCCGCAGGTTTATAACTTGCGGCCTTTTTTTTGCTCTTAAAAAAGGAAAATAATAATGGTTCGTGCAGCTTACTTAGGTGTGATATTAATTTGGAGCACCACGCCTCTTGCTATTCAGTTGAGTAGCTTTGACGGTAACTATTTGTTTGCTATCAGCATGAGAATGCTTATTGGTTTAAGTGTGCTCTATGTAATTTACGTCATCATGCAATTAAAACTATCCAGCACACGCTCTGCTTTGCAGGTATACGTAATCAGTGGATTAGGCATTAACGCATCTATGACCTCTGTTTACTGGGGTGCACAATTTATCCCATCAGGATGGGTAGCGGTAATTTTTGGCTTATCACCAATTACTACCGGATTATTATCTGCATTATTTTTAAATGAAAAAAATATTTCATCGTTTCGAATCGTAGGTATTGCAATAGGACTCATGGGCTTAGTTATGATATTCAGCACAACAAAAGAGTTGGATACCTATGTGCTATGGGGTGTATTGGCGGTATTCGTTAGTACCTGTTCTCATTCTTTAAGTGCCGTTCTAATTAAACGTATCAACGCACCTATAACCGGTGCAGCAGCTTCATTAGGAGGACTTACAGTTGCTGTGCCTATTTTACTGTTAAGTTTATTAGTCTCAGGTGATGTAGTACCAATTGAGACACCTACATATGTTTGGTCATCGATATTGTATCTAGGCATCATTGGCACAGCCGTTGGGTTCACTTTGTATTACTACATTTTGAAAAACTTAGATGCACTTCGTGTATCGATGATTACATTAATCACACCTGTAATAGCATTGCTACTTGGAAATGTATTGAATAATGAACCCCTTACTGCATCCACCTTAATGGGCGTAGTTTTAGTGGTCAGCGGATTAGCAATGTTTCAGTTCGAAAAGAATATTCTGCACTGGTTGAAACAAACATCAAAAATCCGGCTGCATTTTCATAAATAAAATAAACCAAACGGAGAATATTAAAACCCTCCCTGTGAAACCTTCACACACCGCAGCATCGCTGCGGTGTATTTTAAATATTTGTACAGATTTTATATAAAGTCTATTTCGATATTACACATATAATTCAGATAGTTACATGATCTACCATTCATCAACTCAAAAATGTACAATACATGTACATACAATAATCATATTATATATATACATTATGTGTACATTTTATTACGATAGTCTCAAGAAATCTGAAATATGCCGTTAAATATAGGTATATAAATAGATTTCAACTTTTTACCATAAACTTATTAAATATGTACATTATATATACAAGGAGACTAAAGTGAAAAAATTACTCGTTAACGCAAGGTACTTTTCAGCACCTCTGCTAATACTTGGAGCACTATTTGGTGTGCTCACAGGAGGGCCCTGGGTATGGACTGGTGTGGTATTACTGGGTGTTGCCATCATCATTGACACGCTCGTCACCCGTGCCACCCCCGGCGCAGGGTTCGATGAAGAAGGTAATACCTATGCGATTGTGCCATTACAAAATGGAATGATGTATGGAATGCTCGCTATATTCATACTATTGCAAATCGCTTTGGGATGGCGCATTTCACAATATATGGATGCAGTTCCAATTACTGATGCGACACTACTTGGCTTAGCAATTCAAAATGGTATCACTGGGTCACAACTGATTGGTGCAGTATTGTCTACAGGAATTTTTGCTGGAATCGGCATTATTTACGGACATGAACTTGCGCATACTAAGGGATTTAGTTTTGCAATCGCCCGCTGGATGATGGCTTTAAGTGGTAAAGCTCATTTTTGCTATGCACATGTATACAACCATCATTTAGAACTTGGGCATCAAGACGATCCAGCTACCGCACCTAGAGGCAGAAGCTTGTTCGCACATTACCCACTTTCAGGCATTGGTCAAAGTAAGTTTCTATTCCTAATGGAAAAGAGACGTTTAGAAAGACTAGATGTGCCTTTCATATCATGGAAGAACAGATGGTTGCGTGGTTACGCCATGTCACTACCTACCGTATTTCTGTTTTGGTTTGCAGGCGGATGGATCGGTATTGCATGTTTAGCTACTGTTTGGCTTATCGCTAACTTTGAATTAGAAGCGCTAAATTATCTTGAGCATTACGGCTTAATTCGTGAGAAAGGTCAGCCAATTGATTATCGCCATAGTTGGGATAACAGTACTGCATTCACGAGTTGGTTTTTCATAGAGATTGGTCGTCAGGCAGACCATCATGATCGTGGAGAAACCCATTACTGGGAATTGGATGAAGTAGGTGCACCTGATTGTGGGCGTGGTTACTTCACATTATTCGCCTTAGCCTTAATGCCAACAATTTGGCATAAATTCATCAATAAGAAACTCAACGAGTGGGATGAGGATATGGCATCTGAAGGCGAACTCAAAATTGCTAGTGCAATGAATGAGCAAGCTGGGTATAGCTAACCCCCCTTGTGTTGAAACCTATACTTCAACACATAATTTGACCCCCTTCATGGGGGTCTTTTTTTACCAACCGCTCTAATGAGATAAAATTCACCCATGCATTTAAGCAAATCACAAACAAAATCAAAAAACCATGCGCAACCCCATCTTGTGTTTTATGACGATAGATGCTCTTTATGCACTTCAGAAATTAACCATTATCAAAACCTTGAATCATGTCATCCGATAAAATGGGTGGGAATACACAAAGATAATGGCATCGTTAAACAACATGGATTCACAACCCATCAACTATTAGAACGTTTACATACTGTTCGAGCAGACGGGAAGATTGAAGTCGGCGCTGCTGCCTTTATAACTATTTGGTTATCAATAAAACGCTATAAGGTTATTGGTCAACTGATAAAAAAGTTGAGACTTACTAGAATAATTAACTATTTTTATGAATTTTTTGCTAAACGACGCTATCAAAAACGTATTTGTAAAATATAATGTTAACCAGTCGCTTCTAATAATCGAATTTTTGTATTAGTAATATCTGCAATTAATGAATTACCTGTAAGAAGATTGCAATTATTTTCACCCATCTTGATTTCAAGTGATTGTTTTAATGATCGCGCCAAGGCATTAGCGCCTAACCTTTGATAGTAGGAAAGATGTTGAATAAAAAAAGGCAACTTTTCTACAACAGGCACTTCATCATTGATACATTCAAAGAATTCTTGCTCAAGCTTATTAACAGTATTTAACAGTGCTTCATGCTCCTGCCAATTAGACGCCAGCTTAAGTGACCAACTCATATCTTTATTCAATATGCATTCTGAAAAAAATAATCCTGAATCTTGCGACCTCCATGCCTGAGGCTCAATTAAACTTAGTCTCCATTCTTGATCCTTCAAGTATAAATAATAGGTCTTTTCGATTACAGGCTTAAAACCATACTTAGCACCCAATACTAGAGTTGATGTAAAGTAATCAGCTAACCACTGGTGACTATTTTTTGCTTGGACATTAATAGGTGTTATTGCACGTAAATCATCTACGACACCTACAATACCCTTTCCTTGCGGATTGTTAACTTTAAGGACTTGACTAACCATACATAAATAATACTAAGTAATTATTTAAATATTAATACCTACTTCAAACTTATTGCATTTAATGGATCTATGTACTATCCAAACACTTCTCTATATAAGCCATGATGAAATTTTCTTCGCGCATTCATACTTATATCAATACCTCGAGAAAACCTGATTTGATTTTTAGGGTTGTCTAAATAAGGCAAAATGGCTTCTTCAATTTGTTCTGAATGTTCTATATCTAAATCTATATGCCCAATAAATAATTCTAGATCTTCTTCACTAACACCTGATATTTTCCTTAAACCTTTCAACAACAAAGAGTAATGTTTTGGAATAGGATGTTCACTGGCAATTCCTACTGCAGCAACTGCTGCGAGCCAATCGTCACCTTGTGTTAGTTGCATCATAGAACTGATATATTCTTGTAGTTCTGGGATGATATTTTGCTGCTGATAATCTTCCTGCTGCAATCTCATAGCATGCATGAACTTTCGATATAATTGCATATGAGAATTTTCAATATTTCCAGAGCCGTATTCATCATGAAGTATTTCTGAAAGAACAAATTGAATATTTTCATCTGGTGTTATACCTAATGTGTTCGCTTGATATAATCTTGTTCGCAAGATGTGTGGGTAATACAAAAGCGCAAACTTTTTTGCCTTATTCAACTCAAATACTTCCAGTGAAGATATAGTTTTCATCAATACATCATTAAATAGCGGATGATTTAACAATCTTTCTTTTTCTAAGTTTAGAAACTCGTAACCTTTCAATGATTTCTCCATATTAAATTAATATATAAAATAGATAATACTACCCATCTCAGCTAATGGATAAGTTACTTATACATTTATTTATTTCGTTTTCGCTCACTTCATTATTTTCATATAATGAAGCACATAAATTTGCAGCAGCAATAGGTTGTCTAGATTTAAAATTAAAATAATCTAAAGCTAACCCACCACCACTAGCAATATCTTTAATAACTAAAGGACTTAACATACCTGCAGACTCTAACACTGGACATTGAGCTATATTATGGATTGCGGTTAATAACTTAGGGCCGATATATTGAGGCGGCATATTACCTGTATTTTTTAAAATCAAACGTTCTGCAGTGTCAATATAGAATTCTAAAAAAGAATTATTTTTTCTAAACATCATGAATGCATTATGTACCTTGATATAAGCAGTTAGCTTATTAGCATTATCATTAGTCTTTTGAATCCACACCTCTCTACCAATAGCATAGCTTTCATCAGGGATAATAAATATTTCAGGTAAAAATATTAGAAAATCTGCATCACACCAAATAACCACCTCATATCCATCTTTTAAATATTTTTTTAATGCCAACAAACGTGCTAAATCTGCAGCAATCACTGTTTGTCTTTTTGTCTTATTTAGAATATCTGTGGACAGATAATCAAATAACTCATCATCAATGAACTTATAGTCATAATTGTTATTTACAGCCCAACTACACACTGAATCTATACATTTTTGTAACCATTGTGTAGGTAATGGTTGCTGATGAGATTGAAGTACAAGTGTTTTAGACATAAGTTATAGTGACACAACAACCTTCAACCCTGGCTGATTATCTTCCAGCGTTATAGTTGCTTTATGTAACTTCAAAACTGCATTAACCAGACTTAGCCCCAACCCTGAACCTTCTATATGTTGTTGCTCTTGATCACGGTAAAAGCGATCAAAAGCTTTAGCAACAGAGCTACGAGGAATGCCGGGGCCATTATCTTGAATAATAATTTCTTTTGCATTACTACTATTTTTAAGTGTGATTTTTATCGCACCTTCATGCTGGGTAAACTTGATTGCATTATCTAAAAGATTTGCGATTACTTGAAAAAATAAATCGCGATCCCCGCTATAACTTATTGCTTTGCTATCAACTGTGAGTGTTTGGTTCTTTTCTTCTGCTAAAGGCATATATAAATCAACAGCATCATGCACTACTTTTCCTACATCAAATATTTCAAATTTAGAACCCTGTCGCCCTGATTCCAAACTAGACAAGCTCAGTAACGCATTAAATGTTTTTAATAAGCTATCAACATCTTTTACTAATGATGCTTGTTGCTCATATTCTTCACGTCCCACTAAACCATTATTTTGTGTATTTTTTTCAAGTTTGTTTCTCAGCCTTGCAAGTGGTGTGCGCAGATCATGCGCAACCGTATCGGTAATATGTTGTACTCCTGCCATTAAGGTTTCAATTTTTTCAAGCATTTCATTCAAGACATCCCCTAGAAAACTAAGATCATCCCAGCGAGAATCTATTTCGACGCGTTTCGTTAAATCACCTGTAGCAATTATGTCTTGTGCAGTATCGGCTATACGATTGATACGGGTAACCACAAAAACACTTATTAAATACCCGATCACTCCCATAATTAGTAGAGCGAATATACTAATAGCACTAAGTAGAACAAATGTCTGACTTAACTCTGCTTCATTCTGCTGATAGAATAAATAGATAGAAATGCTCAATGCAATTACAGCAAAAGCTAATAAAACCGCAAATAATGTTGCAACTTTAAAGCTCGAGCTACTTCTATAATTCCTTTTTTTATTGCCGTTAAGTGTCGTCAATGATGTAGCCCGCACCACGCATAGTTTTAATGAGTTGATTATCTGAGTTTTTATCTATTTTCTGTCGTAAGCGACTGATGTGCACATCAATCACATTGGTCTGTGGATCAAAATGATAGTCCCACACATACTCTAATAACATTGTGCGTGTGACTATTTGCCCTTTATGTCTCAAAAGGTATTCGAGCAATCTAAATTCTGTTGCTTGTAATGATACTTCAGCACCATTGCTTTTGACTTTTCGTGTCAACAAATCCAGTTCAACACCTTGCGCAGTTAAACACGTCTCGATATCTGCTGACTTTCTATTTCTTCTATCTAACGCTTCAATTCTTGCCAGCAATTCAGAGAATGCAAAAGGCTTGACCAGATAGTCATCACCTCCCGCTCGTAAGCCCTTAACGCGATCATCCACTTCACCAAGAGCACTAAAAATTAATATTGGAGTAATATTACCAGCGCCTCGTAAAGTTTTAATAATTGTGAGGCCATCTATTCCAGGAAGCATTCTATCGATAAGTAATACATCGTATTGCCCGGTCGTACTTAAAAACAGACCATCATTTCCATCTGCTGCAGTATCTACAACATAACCTATCTCCGTTAGACCATTACTTACATACTCGAGTAATTCTTGGTCGTCTTCTATACATAGGATTCGCATAATAACCACCATGATACTGACTACTGACAAATATCCAATCGTTGTAAAATTACAAAAATTTAATACTTGGTTAAGGTCTAATTTAATCTACTAAGCACATACTAATAGGCCTACAAATTACATATGCCAATAACTATGCAGATAAAACACGTAAGTTATCCATTACTTTTATTATGGACATTGTCTACATCATTATGGGCAACTAATGACCAAGTTTTAAGCCCATTACCTAATCAAGTGACGGAGAAGTGGGATAATTTTTCTTTCGTTGGTGAAACCACGCTACGCCGTTACGGCTTTCATGTATATGATGCTTCGTTTTGGATACTGGGAGATAAATCGGTTGATTCGGACCCTGTAGATTATTTAACTAAACATACGTACGCATTGAGCATTACTTATGCACGAAAAATTAGCGCACAACAATTATTGTCTAGTACAAAAAAAGAATGGCAAAGACTAGGATTTGCGAAACAATACCCTCTCGATGCATGGTTGATGATATTAGAAAATATTTGGCCAAGCGTTGAAAAAGGAGATCAATTAGTCGTAGTTGTCACTACTCAAGGAAAAACGACATTCTTCAATAAAAATAATTCACTAGGCACCATTGATGATACAAATTTTGGTCCTATATTTTTATCTATTTGGCTAGATGAGAATTCTCGTTTTAAAAAGAACCGTGAGGAATTATTAGGTGAATAAATTACAATCAACACGATGTTTAATTTTTTTTCAAGCCATTGTTTTGATTTTAGGCTGCAGTACAACTACTTCTGATTACATAGATACTCAACCAGAATTTGACCTTAAAGAATATTTTAATGGAGACCTCAAGGGCTGGGGATTAATTAAAAATTATCAAGGAAAAGTTACCAAACGATTTACCGTAGACATGACAGGTACCTGGGAAGGAAACAAAGGTATCTTGTATGAATTATTTACATACCAAGATGGTACGACTCAAGAGCGTACTTGGTATCTAACAAAACAAGATAATAATATAAATACCGGTACAGCTAGTGACGTGATCGGTGAAGCCTCAGGCAGACAAGAGGGTTTTTCATTTAATTGGAATTACGATTTGTTATTTGAATCAGATGACAAACAAATTCAAATACATTTACAGGATTGGTTGTACCAAGTAGATGACCAAGCAGTAATTAGTGAAGCTAAAATTAAAAAGTTTGGCATTAATGTTGGCGAAGTGATCATATTTATACTCAAACAGGATACATAACAATGAGTTCAACGCAAATTGAACAATTCATAACAAACATGAATTCTATCCAGCATGAAAACGCAAAACGTGTCCTAGCGGATATCTATTCTGATGATATTGTATTCATTGACCCTGTTAAAACCATTAAGGGACTTGAAAACTTAACCACGTACTTTGAAGATCTCTATAAAAGTGTCACTTCTTGCCACTTTGAGTTAACCAATAATGTGCCTGATAATAATCGCTATTCATTAGAATGGATAATGCTCTTACAACATAAGAACATTTCTAAAAACCAAGAAATTGAATTGAATGGTGCATCATTTATTGAATTTAAAGACAACAAAGTTTGTTATCACCGTGATTATTATGATCTCGGCGCCCTAGTCTATGAGCGTATACCAATACTTGGTTCAGTAATTAAAAAAGTTCGTCATGCTATCTAATAAGACACAAAAACATTTTGAAAATAAAGTGATTTGGGTTACCGGTGCTTCTTCTGGCATTGGTCGAGCATTGGTTATTGCACTATCCAGCATAGATTGCCAACTATATATTTCTTCACGTTCAGAAGAAAAATTACAACACACAATCGACCAATGTCAAGAATCAAACAAAAAGAATATAGTAGTTCTCGCAGGAGATTTAACTGACAAAAAAATTAATCAAACTATTATAAAACATATTGAAAATATCTCAGGTAAATTAGATATAGCAATCTTAAATGCTGGTTCATGTGAATATGTTGATATAAATAATTTTGACAGCTCATTATTTGAACGTCAGGTGAAGACTAATTTCTTAAGCATGGTGTATGGAATTGAGGCATCTCTGCCTATATTAAAAAAGTCCACAGAAGCCCAACTTATTGGCATGAGCAGTACGGCCGCATATCTGGGTCTACCACGAGCTGAGGCATATGGTGCTACCAAAGCCGCGATACGTAATATGTTTGCTGCTTTACGCGTAAGTTTACAACCTCACCAAATAAGCAGCTCAGTAATTTGTCCTGGTTTCGTTGAAACTGAGCTTACTGCAAAAAATGACTTTGATATGCCAGCGATGATAACTGCTGTAAAATCTGCAGAATACATATTAAAAGGAATTGCTAAACACAAACAAGAAATACATTTTCCTAATCGATTTAGTCTGACATTAAAGTTAATTGCCTCTTTGCCTAATCCATTGGTTAGTTGGCTAGTAAGTCTAACCATACCGAAAAGTAGCAAGGCCCGGAGATGAAGATCGCAATTATTGGCTCAGGTATTGCTGGTCTAACAGCTGCACATTTGTTGCATGCTCAGCATGACATTACTATTTATGAATCAGCCAATTATGTCGGCGGCCATGTGAATACTATTGATGTATCCATGGATGAGACTACTACTTCTATAGATACTGGTTTTATTGTATTCAATGACTGGACCTACCCTAACTTTGAGAAGCTGATTAGCACCCTAGATATTCAGATTCAAAATTCAGAAATGAGCTTTTCAGCAATTTGCGAAGAAAGTAGTTTCGTATGGTCCGGCAATGGTTTGAAAGGTTTGATTTTTAATTCTGAAAACTGGAATCAACTAAAACCTTATCAAATGTTTTATGACATTGTTAGATTTAAAAAATTAGCATTAGCTTTTTTAGACCAGAAAGATGAACAGATATCACTTGGTAATTTTTTAAGTACTAATAAATTCAGTACAGCCTTTATCAAGTACTATATTTTACCCATGGGAGCAGCCATATGGTCTTCTACACCCGAACAGATCAATGATTATCCCTGCAAAAGTTTTTTATCATTCTTTAAAAACCATGGCCTATTAAATTTAAAAGTACGCCCTCAATGGAAAACCATTGTTGGTGGGTCAAAACGTTATGTCGCTGAGCTAATCAAGCCATTTGAAAGGAAAATTCATAAAAAATGTGCAGTCACTAATGTGAAGAGGGTTGCAGGTCGAATTGAAATCTTCTCTTCTAACCGTCCACCTGAGTATTTTGATCATGTCTTTTTTGCTTGTCATAGTGATCAAGTATTAACATTATTAGATCACTGCAGCACTGATGAGAATAATATTTTAGGTAATATCCAATACCAAGATAATATTGCAGTTTTACATACTGACGACCTAACCATGCCAAAAAGAAAAAGTGCTTGGTCATCTTGGAATTATTTTATCCCGAGAGAAAATACAAATAACACAAATGTAACTTACTATATGAATCGCTTGCAGAATCTCAATTGCAAGAATAATTATTTTGTAACATTGAATCCATGCCAAGATATTATTTCATCTAAAGTAATAAAATCTATTCATTACAAGCATCCCGTATTTGACACTCCTGCAATTAATGCGCAAAAAAGATATGAAGCCATCAATGGCAAGGAGAATACGTGGTTTTG
>CALAJL010000137.1 GCA_937922735.1 uncultured Gammaproteobacteria bacterium
CAAGTAGAGAGAACTCTGCAACTTGTGCAAATAAATGGTGCAGCGGTATTAGCACGTGAAATGTGTGAGGTAGTTGATGGATTAATAAATGGTTTAATACAACAGCAAGACAAAGCACAAGAATGCTTATCGCGTGGCATCTTGCAGATGTCAGATTATCTTGAATATGTGCAAGCAGGAAATAAAGATTTACCAGTGGTGTTACTGCCACTTTTGAATGATCTGCGTGGCATCAGAGATGAACCTTTACTTTCTGAGCATATTCTATTTTTCCCTGATCTGGATGATATAGATGTGCCTAATGTAACGGTGCAAATGGGTATGGCGCCTCAAGAGTATGCAAAGAAGGTCCGTTATGGTTTTCAAACAGGCTTAGTTGGCATTATTCAAAATAATGAGATTAATGTGGCGGCAACAAAAATATGTAAAGTTGCAATTCGATTACATCAATGTTCATCTGAAAATGCAGCACGAAGATTATGGTGGGTAACGAGTGCTGTCGCGCAAGCATTAGCGATTGAAGCGTTAGCAACGAGTACAGGCTTGGCTTCTTTGCTAGGACAGGTAGATCGCCAAATTAAAAATTTTATCAATCTAGATGAAGCAAGTTTTGCTGCAGAAATTCCATCTAGTTTAATTAAAAATTTATTATATTACGTTGGTATTGCTAACGAGCGTGGGCGTATTGTAACTAAAGTTAAGCAAGCATATGGCCTTAATGATTTGATTCCTAATGAGATGGATATCAATCAAATGCGTGAAGGTATGTCTGGGCCAAATGCTGATGTGTTAGAAGCAGTGTCTAAGGCGTTGCATGAAGATATAGAGACGGTGAAAGACTCAATTGAAATGTACGTACATAGTAAGAACCGTTCTGCCGAAAGTGTATCTGAAGTAGGGAAAGATCTTCAAAAAATAGCTGATACTTTAAGTATGCTCGGTTTAGACGAACCAAGAGAAGATGTATTACGAGAAGTTACAGGGTTGAGTGGTTTATCTTCAGATGAACTAGAACATGCAGACAGTAATTTCATTGCAATCGCAGAGACATTAATTAAAGCTGAAAATATTGTTGATAACTTTGTCAACTATAGGGTTTTGAATAAACCTGCTGTACAAATTATTGATCCAGTTGATCACTCAAGTTCTTCGGGTGATGCTGGGCAGCTTAGGAAAATACAAATCCAAACGGTCACTGAAGCGCTGAGCGAGATAGAAGAAGCTAAGAACACATTCTCGCAGGTACTTAGTTCGCCCGAGGATGAAGACAGTTATGTAAAAGTACAAGATCACTTCCGCAAAGTTATCGGAGCATTGTCTATATTAAACTTGGAAGATGCCACAAAAATACTTGAGTGTATTCAGGCGTTTTTGTTGGATGAAAATGCAACCCAAGAGCTAAGTGTACAACCGGATAAGCTGGATGCATTTGCTGACTCTATTACCAGTGTAGAATGTTATCTGGAAGCATTGATGGTTGATGAGGGTGACCCGAGAGATATCCTTGAGTATGGAATAAAAAGTGCGTCTAAGTTAGTGGGCGACGACATAGAATTATCGGCTGAGCCAGAGCCGTTGCAAACTGTAGAAGTTGAAGAGCTCGCGGTAGCTGAGGATGATTCTCTCGCAATGCTCAGCTCGACAGACTTAGAGTTAAAAAAAAAACTAAAAACTCCCCTGCCCTTCGATTCAAGTAATGATAGTTCTAAAGAAGCGGTAACCAAACAAGCAGATTTAGAAGAACTTGATTTAGAAGATCTCAGCGCAACCTCTTTAGATTTATCTATTGATTATGATCTATTTGAATCTAATGAAGATGCAAAACAAGCTAACGTAGATCAAGTTTTTGAAGATGAAAATCCTCCCTTACCTGAGTTATCCGATGTAGTTAGAGATAACTTAGATTTATCGCCTGAATTCGCTGCACTTGATTCTACAAGTATTGAACAGGCTGCAACCGATTTATCCAGTATATCTAATGAAGAATTTGATGAATTGCTCGCTAAAGAGGTGGGTGGTGAAGATGAGAATATTGGTTTGGTTGAAGTAGATCTGGATGCAGCTAATCTACTTGATCTTAATGAAATTGAAGAACAGCTTAACTCAAGCGTTCAGGAATACGATATAAGTGAAGAAGCTAATCTAGTTACATCAAATGATCATGATGTATATGATTTTGAAGATTCAGATGAAACTGAACTACTGTCTCCAGCTATGATTGATGAAGATTATATCGATTCTGATATTAATAATGAGCAATATTCTATTACTGTAAATATTGATGGTGTAGAGCAACAATTATCATCAAATCGTGGTGATGCTGATAAGGAAGTACTTGAAATATTTATAGAAGAAGCAGAAGAAGAGTTAGAGAAAATCAATCTAAATCGAACGATATGGAGAGCTGACGAAAGTAATGAGGATGCGTTAATTATTATTCGCAGGGCATTTCATACCCTTAAGGGTGGTGGGCGATTGGTAGGTGCTGAGATTATTGGTGAATACTGCTGGCAGTTAGAGAATCTGTTAAATAAAGTCATAGATAAGACACTTATTGCTACAAATGATTTTCATAATTTAGTAGAGAAAGCAGCTGCAGTGCTGAATGAACTGGTATTTCATCTAAAAAATGATCGTGAGCCATTAGCAGATGTTGTTAGTCTTTTTCACGAAGCTTCCAATTTTGTTAGTAATTTACAGCATGAAAAGATACAAGATATCGATGTCGAATTAGAAGGCGATTGTAATGATGCGATTGCAACTAATATTGAGGTTATCAATATTGATGCAGATGCACTTGAAGATCTTCAGGTTGAGGAAGCCTCCAATGATGATTTGGATGAAGAATTATATGGATTGTTTTTAGATGAGGCTAAGCAACACATAGACAAGATAGAAAACATTATCGAATCAAAACTAGCACACAAAATCCTTCCTATTGATGAAGACTTGTTGCATGCCCTACATACTTTGTTTGGTTGTTCACGAACAGCGCAAGTTGATGCAGTGGCTAAACTAATTGGGCCATTAGATAAGTTTTGTCAAGAATGTCACCAAAGTAATCAAAAGCTTAAGGGAGATCAATTTAGTGTATTTGTAGAATGTATTGAAGAAGTGAAGCTAGGTGTTTATGAAAATTCAGCAGAGCTAAAATTTTCAGAAGTTAATCACGAATTGTTACAGAAAATTAATGCCTTAAGTTTACTAGACATACCCATTTTAGAAGATGTGGTTAGCCATGTTCAAAGCGAAAGTAGTCCGGTGTCTGATAAATCACTATTAGATGAAGATGGGCAAGAGAAAGAGCTGGTAGCCTCTGATAGTGATATTTCTGAGAATGTTGTTCACCATCATGTTGATATGTATGAGGGTAAAGATGAGGATCTGGTAGAAATATTCTTAGAAGAAGCAAATGATATCTTAGAAGTTTGTAATGAATGCTTAGAAAAGTGGAGAGCCAATCATAACGATACTAATGCGGTGTCTGAGTTTAGGCGTCAATTACATACACTTAAAGGCAGTGCTCGAATGGCAACTTATAATAATATAGGTGACATCAGTCATGTATTTGAGTCTTTTGTAATTGATATTGCCGAATCACGTTTAGAAGAAAATGATCAAACATTTAATGTTGTCCAACGTTGTTTAGATCATATAAATGAAATGGTTGATTTAGCAGTCGCTAAAGAACCGGTGTACCCAGCAACAAAATTGCAGTCAGAGCTTGAGGCCCTGCAAGCAGGTGAAGTGTTCTCTACAAATATTCAAGAAAAGCAACTGACTGATTCAGTTGTTTTAGATAAGAATATTTCTGAAATTAAGTCTGAAGATCAGTCTAATCTTGAGGTAAATGAACTAGAGAAAAGTCTTAGCGAAAATGAGTTCGTGATAGATAAGGATAAAATTGATAAAACGAAAAATCATAAGGTTATAAGAAAAGTAAAAATTCCGGTTTTACGTAATCCTGTAGATCCGAATTTGCAAAACACTCAACCAGTAATATCGGGTCAGCAAGCTGTGCGATTACAATCAGATATGCTGGATAACTTGGTTAATAATGCGGGTGAGGTAAATATTTACCAAGCACGATTAGAGCAAGTTACAAATAATTACAATGTTAATATTCATGAGCTTGAGCAAGTAGTTGATCGTCTACGAGATCAGTTACGTCATTTAGAAATTGAGACAGAAACACAAATATTATCTCGTCATGCTCATGAGGTGCCGGATCATGATGGTTTTGATCCTTTGGAGCTAGATCGATATTCTAATATTCAACAATTATCAAGATCGTTAGCAGAAAGTGTCAATGACTTATTGAGTATTAAAGATATTCTTTCTGATCAAGTTAAAGATTCAGAGTTGTTGCTTTCACAACAACGCCGCATAAGTGGTGACTTGCAAGAAGGATTAATGCGCACGCGTATGGTTCAGTTCAATCAACTTGTGCCACGTTTGCAGCGTATTGTTAGGCAAACTTCTAGAGAACTGAAAAAAGATGCCGAACTTAAGATCGTTGGTCAAAACACTGAAGTAGATAGTTCAATATTAAATCGAATTGTAGCGCCATTGGAACACTTAGTGCGAAATGCGATTTCTCATGGAATAGAGAGCGCAGAGCAACGTGATAATGAAAGTAAATCAAAGCAGGGTGAAATCAAAATTAATGTAAATCGTGAAGGCGCTGAAGTTGTGATCATCGTGTCTGATGATGGTGCAGGTCTTGATGTAAATAAAATTAAAACTAAAGCTTTTGAATCAGGCTTGATAGATACAGTTGCTATTTCTGATGATGCAGCTATTAATTTAATTTTAACACCAGGTTTTAGTACTGCGGGACAAGTTTCGCAAGTGTCTGGTCGTGGTGTTGGTATGGATGTGGTTGCGAGTGAACTTAAACAACTAGGTGGCTCCTTGCAAATTGATTCTGAATTTGGGAAAGGTACAAGTTTTATTATTCGCATTCCGATTACCTTGGCAATTACACAATCACTTTTGATTAAGTGTGGTTATGGTATCTATGCTGTTCCCTTGGCAAGTGTGGAGGGTGTAGTTCGTTTATCTGCGCATGAATTAAAGCAAAAATATGCAGAAAATAAGCCTAGTTATCACTATGCAGATAGAGATTATAGCTTGTGTCATTTAGGTAGTTTGTTAGAGGTATGTCAGCCTCAATTAAGTGGTGCAGATAAAATGTTCCCAGTTTTACTTGTACGTTCTGGTGATTCACGAATGGCGATTCATGTTGAGGCAACATTAGGAAATCGAGAGATAGTAGTTAAGCCTTTAGCACCTCAATTAAGCAGGTTACCTGCAGTATCAGGCGCAACTATATTGGGTGATGGTAATGTTATATTAATACTTGATATTCAAGGTTTGGTTCGCATGGACCTTAATGCGCAACCCATGCTACCAGATGTTAAAAAGTCTAGTATTGAAAGTGATTCTAGAATTATGGTGGTAGATGATTCTATAACGATTAGAAAGGTGACTACTCGTTTCCTTGAACGAAATAATTATAAAGTAGTCACGGCTAAAGATGGTGTAGATGCTGTGCAAAAACTACAGGACTTTACTCCAGCATTAATTTTACTAGATATAGAAATGCCACGCATGGATGGTTACGAGCTCGCAACTCATATAAGAAATAATGAGCGTTTAAAAAATGTGCCAATAATTATGATAACGTCACGCACGGGAGACAAACACCGACAGAGAGCTATCGATATTGGTGTTCAAGAATACTTAGGAAAGCCATATAACGAGAATGAGTTACTAAGTCATGTGCAAGGTGTTATGAGTAGAAATTATGTCGTTAGCTGAACCTGAAATATATCCGACTTTAAGTTGTTTGTTATTACCGTTAAATGGTAATGATGTGCTTTTACCTAAATCGATTGTGAAAGAGGTGGTTTATAAACCTAATCTAACTATTCTTGGGGATGAAGAAGATTGGCTAGTGGGTGAAATCGATTGGGAAGATTACGTGGTTCCAGTAATTTCATTTGAACGGCTATGTAATCAAACAAGAGTGGCTAAATCAAATCATATTCGTGCAGTTATATGTTACGTGACCGAAAATACCGAGTCGTTTCCATTGTATGCGATTGAAGTTCAATCAATACCTAGGCCGCTTATTTTAGATAGTCGAGCGCTAAATAATCATGACGGTATGATGAGTAAATATTCCGAGTTAATCTCTTACTATGTAAAGATTGGCAGTAAAGAATTAGCCATTCCAAATTTTCAAAAAATAGAAGAAGTGCTATTAACACGTGCAAAATGAGCACAGTAAGTAGCCAGTATAGTTAGCTTATATATTCTTTAGCTTCCAAGATCACCCCATTTAGATTGAACATTTAATACAGCTGCTACAGCAGCAGTTTCTGTGCGCATAATTCGTGGACCACACCGTACCGCCCGAAATCTTTTTTCTAATACAGACTTGATTTCCGTATCAGAAAACCCACCTTCTGGACCAATCAATAACTTTAAAATATTTGGTTTATCGATATTTAAATCACTCATCGTTTGATTTGCTGTTGAATCAAAGATCAATCCATGCTCATTGTTGTTTTCATTTAATATTTCGATCTCATAGAGATCTGAAATTTTTAATAGCTCAGGAACTTTAGCTCGACCGCATTGTTCGCACGCACTTTGAATAATTCGCTGCCAGTGTTGGTGCTTATTTTCTATAGATTTGATTGTGGCTTTGTTAACTGATCGTTCAGATAAAATTGGTTGGATTAGTGATACGCCAGCTTCTACTGACTTTTGTATCGCATAGTCCATGTGTGAACTTTTTGATACACCGAGTAATAAGTGAGTTGTTAAAGGTGATTCAGTTTTTAATGGTATGGCAGCTAAAACTTTTACGCGTAAAATTGATTTGTGGAAATCAATAATTTCACAAGGATAATCACACCCGTCACCATTAAATAATGTAAGCGAAGAGCGTTTATTTATCCTTAAGACATTAACTGCATAATGACGTATCTCATCTTCTAGCTCCAGTTCTGAACCTGGAGCTAGTGGTTGTTGTGTATGGAGACGAACAACTCGCATAGAGTAGTTCAGTTATAGAATATAGAGAAATTAGTAACGATAGTATTCTGGTTTGTAAGGACCCTTTACATCTACACTAATATAGTCTGCTTGTTCTTGTGTAAGAGTAGTTAATTTTACACCAATTTTTTCAAGGTGTAAGCGTGCCACTTCTTCGTCTAATGATTTAGGCAGTACATATACTTTGTTCTCATATGCATCAGAATTTGCCCATAGTTCCATTTGTGCTAGTACTTGGTTAGTGAAAGAGTTCGACATTACGAAACTTGGGTGACCTGTTCCGCAGCCAAGATTCACTAAACGGCCTTCCGCTAACATGATGATACGTTTTCCATCAGGGAAAATTATATGGTCAACTTGTGGCTTGATATTCTCCCACTGATATTGCTTTAAGCTAGCGATATCAATCTCATTATCAAAGTGTCCAATGTTGCATACAATGGCTTGGTCCTTCATGGCTAACATGTGGTCATGATTGATTACGTTGAAGTTACCGGTAGTGGTCACGAAGATATCTGCGCGATCCACCACGTCTTCCAAAGTAACGACGTTATAACCTTCCATAGCTGCTTGAAGAGCACAGATGGGATCAATTTCAGTAACTAACACAATTGCACCAAGCCCCCTTAGTGACTGAGCGCTGCCTTTGCCCACGTCACCATAACCGCACACAACCGCTGTTTTACCAGCCACCATAACATCGGTTGCACGTTTAATGCCGTCTACTAAAGATTCGCGGCAACCATATAAATTATCAAATTTAGATTTTGTGACGGAATCATTTACATTAAAAGCAGGTACTTTCAATTCACCACGTTTTTCCATTTCGTTTAAGCGATGCACACCTGTAGTTGTTTCTTCTGAAAGTCCTTTAATTTCGCTCAACATTTCGGGATATTTTTCATGAATGATTTTGGTAAGATCACCGCCATCATCCAAAATCATGTTGGGTTTCCAACCATCAGGTCCACTAAGTGTTTGCTCAATACACCATTCATATTCTTCTTCAGTTTCACCTTTCCAGGCGAACACTGGAATGCCACTTGCTGCAATCGCAGCAGCAGCATGATCTTGTGTAGAGAAAATGTTGCAAGATGACCAGCGAATTTCTGCGCCTAAGGCGGTTAACGTCTCTATGAGCACTGCTGTTTGGATCGTCATATGCAAACAACCAACTATCCGTGCACCTGCAAGTGGTTTGTCTTGCCCGTACTTTGTGCGTAACGCCATTAATCCTGGCATCTCAGTTTCAGCAATGGCAATTTCTTTTCTGCCAAATTCGGCGTCGTTTATATCGGCAACTTTATAGTCAGTGTCGATTTTATCTACAGATTGATTAGCCATAGTTATAGATGCTCCTTAAGCATTGGGTGTTTCTTTGATGTGTAAAAATTATTTTAGGTGTGTTGTTTAATAGCTAGCAAAACTAGGAAGCTCGATCTTTTAGCTCAGAGACTTTGTCTGTTCGTTCCCAGTGGAAGCTGTCACCATCGCGACCAAAATGTCCATATGCAGCGGTAGCTTGATAAATTGGATGCAATAAGTCCAGCATAGTGACGATGCCATATGGGCGTAAATCAAATACGTCTTGTACAATTTCTTCAATTTTACTGTCACTAATTTTGCCGGTTCCAAAAGTATCTATAGATACTGAAGTAGGTTGGGCAACGCCAATGGCGTATGATATTTGTATCTCACATCGTTCGGCTAATCCTGAAGCCACTACGTTCTTAGCAACATAACGCCCTGCATAGGCAGCAGAACGATCTACTTTAGAGGGGTCTTTGCCTGAGAATGCCCCACCACCATGACGGGCCATACCGCCATAAGTATCAACAATAATTTTTCGACCGGTTAAGCCACAGTCACCTACAGGGCCACCTATTTCGAAGTTTCCAGTTGGGTTGATGTGATACTTGGTATCTTTAGACAGCCACTTTTCAGGCAAGGTGGGCTTGATGATCTCTTCCATCACAGCTTCTTGTAAATCATTTAGACTGATATCTGGATCATGCTGGGTGGATAGCACTACAGCATTAATGCCGGTTGGTTTGCCATCTTCGTAAACGAAAGTGGCTTGGCTCTTCGCGTCGGGTCGTAACCAGGATAGTTTCCCAGATTTTCTAACTTCAGATTGTTTTTGGACTAATCGGTGAGAATAGGTAATTGGCGCTGGCATTAGTACATCTGTCTCATTGCTTGCATAGCCAAACATCATGCCTTGGTCGCCAGCGCCTTGCTCTTCTTTAGATGTTCGATCTACGCCTTGTGCAATATCGGGAGACTGTTTTCCAAGAGCGTTCAGTACAGCACAATTATGACCATCAAATCCTACATCTGAGTTATCGTAACCGATGTTATTCACTGCATTACGTACAATATTCTCATATTCAATTTGCGCAGAAGTCGTAACTTCACCAGCCAATACCACCATGCCGGTTTTGACCATGGTTTCACAAGCAACACGTGCATCCGTATCTTGCTCTAAAATCGCGTCCAATATGGCATCAGATATTTGATCAGCCATTTTGTCTGGATGGCCTTCAGAAACAGATTCAGAGGTAAAAACACGAGTTGAGGGCATTTGTTATTCCTTTGCAGGTTTGTTAGTTAAGCGGTATTTTATTACAAGAGTGTAATTTTTAATGAGCTCATTAGTTATATGAGCAATTTTAAAGTGCGCTATTCTACCCTTTTTGACTAAATGACTAGGAGTAAACACATCACGTTATGGTACAGACACTTTCTAGCATGATGCCTTTAGGCACACATGCGCCAGATTTTAGTTTATTAGAGGTTGTTTCAGGTGAATCACTTAGTTTGTCTGCGCTTAAGGGTAAGCACGCAACTTTAATCATGTTTATATGTAACCACTGTCCTTTTGTAAAGCATATTCAAGAGGAACTAGTAAAACTTGGTAAAGTATATCCGCAAGAAGGAGTCGGTCTTATTGCCATCAGCTCTAATGATGTAGATGAGTATCCTGATGATTCCCCAGAAAACATGAAAATTCTTGCTGAAACATTAGGTTATGATTTTCCCTATCTCTACGACGAAGACCAGTCAGTGGCAAAAGCATATGGTGCGACCTGCACACCTGATTTCTTTATTTTTGATAAAGGTCTTAAATGTGTATATCGGGGCCAACTAGATGACTCTCGACCTGGAAATAATATTCCTTTGAGCGGAGCAGATATACGTAAAGCGCTAAACGCAATGCTTTCTGGGAATGAGATTAATTCGCAACAAAAACCAAGCGTAGGTTGCAATATCAAGTGGAAACAGAAATAGTTGTCGATAATCAATAACATATAATTTTATAGCTTATTGATTTAATTAAGATTTTTGTTTTTACATCTCAATTGTGTCTTTTTGTAAAAGATATTCTCCTTTTATCCTTATAAATCAACAGTTTATCACATGAGTAAGTTAATAATTTCTTAACTCCTCTGATCGTTGAAATCCATCCTTAAATCGGATTTTCCCCTCTATTTTATGGTTTTGAGATCCATAACGTCTAAAATTTGACGCTTACAACGTATTCTTGACAACTACAAGGAGATTATAAATTTCCTCAGGAAGTCAATTATTTACGTTTGTTAAGTTGTATGAAAGTGCAACGAAGAATGCCTCAACTGCCTATTTTTGCTCAATTAAATATTTGAGTATCAATTTGGATTTTACCCAAATTGTTGACGGGAAAGTATGGGTTAACGAACACGTTAAAGGAATAACGAGTGTTAAAACTCAG
>CALAJL010000138.1 GCA_937922735.1 uncultured Gammaproteobacteria bacterium
TGCGCAGCGCAACAAGAAAGCCTGCCACTTGTGCTGGCGTTGCTTCACCCGACATGACTGCGCGCATTACGCTAGTCATTTGTTCAGTATTAAGGTGATTACCTTCAATCACCGTATTAATGGCTTGTTGAATATCCATAACAGAAAGCTAGTAAGTAGTGTTAGTTTTGACGAATAAAATTGGTCAATAAGTGGTGGCCAAAATCCGTAAGTATCGACTCAGGATGAAACTGCACACCTTCAACCGCTAATTCTTTATGGCGCACACCCATAATTTCATCTATTTCACCCATATCATTTTCAGTCCAAGCTGTTATTTCCAAGCATTCTGGAATAGTTTGCTTTTCTATCACTAGAGAATGATAGCGTGTAGCTGTAAACGGATTATCACACTTTTCGAACACATGTTTATTATGATGATGCACCTTAGATGTTTTACCATGCATGACTTGTTGGGCTTTTATGATATTGCCACCATATGCTTGACCAATACTTTGATGACCCAAACAAACACCTAGAATAGGAATTTGTCCACCTAATTCTGAAATCGTTTCTAGTGATACACCCGCCTCATTTGGTGTGCATGGGCCTGGCGAAAGAACGATATGGTCAGGTTGCAGTGCCTTAATTTCATTCACCCCTATTTGATCATTTCTTACAACTTTTACGTCCTCACCAATCTCACCCAAATATTGCACTAGGTTGTAGGTAAACGAATCATAGTTGTCGATCATCAAAATCATATTTATTCTTTTTTCATCTTATTTGTTAAAACATCTGCTTCAAAAGTATCACGCAGTTGATCTTGCAAATGACTGAGCTTTACTTCAACTTCTTTCAGCTCATGGATAATTGCATCTCGACCTATGGGTTGTCTTAGCTCTTTAAGCTTTTCTGCCTTGGCTTCATCTAGATTATTAATCACGATCGCTATAAATAAATTAATCATAACGAATGTACCAAACACAACAAAACTTACAAAATATACCCATGCCACTGGAGCAAGCTCCATACCCTTATACATGACGTCAGTCCAGTCTTCTAGTGTGACAATTCTAAATAATGTCAGTAACGAGATGCCTACATTGCGCCAGTGTTCTGGGTCATGTTCATGAAACAAATGAAAGCCCATAATGGCATAAATATAGAACACCACACCCATCAACAGCATTACGTTTGCCATACCAGGGATCGATCGCAGCAAGGTGCTCACAATCAAGCGTAACTCTGGCAAAGCTGAGATTAATCGCAACACACGCAACAATCTAGCTAAGCGTGCAATCATCGCGAATTGCCCGGTTGCCGGTACTAACGACAGCACAATGATTGAGAAATCGAAAAGATTCCAACCATTTTTAAAGTACTTGCTAATGTGAGGCGCAACAGCAGTAATTTTAATAACAGCTTCAAGCATAAACACGCTTAGAACAAAGTGGTTTATTAGCGAAAAAAAGCTGCCATATTTAGAATTTAATTCTGGTGATGTCTCTAAACCCAATATAGCTGCATTAACAATGATCAACGCAATAATAATTCGGTCGAACCATTTATTCTCTACAAGCCGTTTACAAAATTCTTTCATCTATTTGCTCTAATAATCTCTAATCACATACATCAAATAATAGACGAAGCAGTTTTAGCCGCCTTAGTCATTGCACCAGCTTTATTATTAGTTTCTACCCATTCATTTTCTGGAACTGAGTCATAAACAATCCCTGCACCTGCTTGTATATATAATTTTTCGTCCTTAATAACCGCTGTACGAATCGCAATAGCAGTATCCATGTTGCCATCCCATGATATGTAACCCACAGCACCCGAATAAACACCACGCTTTGTCAGCTCATACTCATTAATAATTTCCATTGCACGTATTTTTGGTGCGCCACTTACGGTACCTGCTGGGAAAGTTGCTCTCAATACATCTATCGCATCAAGCTTTCCATCTAACTGTCCGGTAACGTTTGAAACAATATGCATAACATGCGAATACCGCTCAATAATCATTTTATCAGTAAGCGTTACCGAACCAGTTTGCGCGACTCGCCCTACATCATTACGTCCGAGATCAATTAACATAAGATGCTCTGCAAGCTCTTTTGGGTCTTGCAATAGTTCCTTTTCTAAATCTAGATCATGTTGCGCATCTTTACCTCTTGGTCGGGTACCCGCAATAGGTCTTACCGTTACTTCATTATCTTCTAGACGAACTAAGATTTCAGGAGATGAACCCACGATATAAAAATCATCCATATTCATGTAGTACATATACGGTGAAGGATTCAAACTGCGTAAACTTCGATATAAATTTATTGGTGGGGCGGTAAACTCAGTGCTTTGTCTCTGTGATAACACTACTTGCATCACGTCACCTTCACGAATGTATTCGCGTGTTTCATCTACGGCTTGTTTAAACTTTTCTTCAGGAAACTCTGAAACAAAATTGACAGGCACTTGTGGGCCTTTCGAGCCAACCGTTGGCACGGGTTGCTGCAGCATATCTGCAAGCTCATCCAATCGTGACTCGCCTAATGTGAATGCTTGCGCTTGTTTAGGATCGACATGAACAATAACAAACATTTTGCCACTTAGACTATCAAACACCACTAATTCTTTAGATACCATCAGAAAAATATCAGGCGTTTTCAACACATCTGGTTTGGCTTCAGCTTTAAGTCTTGGCTCTATATATTGAATCGTTTCATAGCCAAAATAACCCACTAAACCACCTGTGAAACGAGGCAATTCTGGTATTTCGGGAACATTGAATTGTTTCTGAAAATCTTGCACCCATGTTAATGGGTCTTCAACATCTTCTTCATGTGTTTCATTATTCACTTCGTGTACAACTTTGTTGCCGTACACCTTTACGCGCTCAGCACAAGACAATCCTATAAAAGAATAACGACCCCACCTTTCACCACCCTGTACGGACTCAAACAAATAGGTATAAGGCTGATGAGCAAGCTTTAGATAAGCACTAAGAGGCGTGTCAAGATCCGCAAATACTTCACGCACCAATGGGATGCAACTATAGCCTTGGCTTGTTAGTGAATTAAATTGTGCGGAATCCATGTCATCTCCAGAATATTAAAAAGAAAAGCGAGCAAAAACGTTTGGGTTGATCTAGCAACGCCAACTAAAATACATAGCTATTCTATTCTGTAAAAAGACAAACATTGAAAATAATCCCTTACGCAGTTGAAAGAAGATATTGCGGGATTTCCGCAATGGAGTCGATTATATAGTCTGCACCTAAAGCATCAACTCCTTTACCCTGATGATACCCATAACTGACACAAAATGACTTCATATTCGCTGATCGAGCAGCTTTTATATCGCTAGCGGAGTCGCCCACCATCACTGCTTGCAGTGGGCTAATTTTGGCTTGCTTGAGAATGGTTTGCAAAACAAGTGGGTCAGGCTTGCTGACTGCTAAATCATCACCACATATCAAATAATCAAAAAATGTATCAATCTCAAATGCCTTGAGAAGTGGGGGTGTAAACCTTCTAGGCTTATTCGTCACACATGCCAAGGTATAAGACTGCTCACGTAACGTTGCCAAGCCTTCTAATGCACCTGGATACATTGCACTTTCTACATTGATATGATCATCGTAGATATCAAAAAATAATTTATGCGCTTGCTTAAATAATTCAGTCGGTGGTTCGCCATCAAGCTGCCCAGTCAAAGCGCGTTTAATGAGACGCCCTGCACCATTCCCAATCCAGTCTCTTACTTGCGCCAAACTTCGTGTAGGAAAATTTAATTGCTGCAACATTTTGTTCATACTGATCGCAATATCCGGCGCACTGTCCACCAAAGTGCCATCTAAATCAAACATGACGCAACGTGTTTGCGCCAATCCATCGGCTACTGTATCGGAATTCAAGCTAAAGTTTTCTTAATATAAAAAGCACTAATAATAAATTTGATGAGACAAATTTCAGGATGTCGCATCAATTTTACTAGACAATTGCTCGCGCATTTTAGCAATAGTACCTTGATAATCTTGAGTATTAAAAATTGCTGAACCCGCAACAAAAGTATCCGCACCAGCAGCTTTTATTTCAGCAATATTATCAACCTTAACACCACCATCAATTTCTAATCGAATAGGTAAA
>CALAJL010000139.1 GCA_937922735.1 uncultured Gammaproteobacteria bacterium
CTTTACAGAACCATGCGTGATGTAATACAAAGTATTAGAAGGGTCTCCGGCATGGATAATGCGATTACCAGATGCATAACGCTTTGTATGGCAATGTTCTAGAAATCGGTCCACAACGGGTTCCTGTATAAGTATGGCTGGATTAGGATTGTTCAAGTTCAAGTTCAGAAATTGTTATTTTCAGTAGTCTATGACAGATAACTTACTGATGTCGATAGTAAAAAGGATTAAACGGTAGTAATGCAAGTACGAATCAAGTGGTTATCGCAACGTTCCTTTCAGGCTGAAACCGGTAGTGGCCATACATTGGTGATGGACGGCCCTCCCGAGCACGGTGGTCAAAATCTTGCCGCTCGCCCCATTGAGATGGTTTTAGTGGGTTTGGGGGGATGCAGTGCCTTTGATGTGGTCGAAATTCTCGAGAAATCGCGGCAGAAAGTGGAAGATTGCCAAATAGAAATCGATGCACAACGTGCTGATGAAGTACCTGCAGTGTTTACAACAATTCACATGCATTTCATTATTGCTGGACAAGAATTAAACGAAAAACAAGTAAAACGGGCAGTAGAGTTATCGGTAGATAAGTATTGCTCAGTTGCCAAAATGATGAGACCCAATGTATCGATAACATTTGATTACGAAATGACTGGGAATTGAGGTCAAGTGTTAATTTAAATTTACTTTGGGGTAATCTAAATGGATCTGAGTGAGAAAAAAATCCAACTGCATGGATTTAATAATCTAACAAAAACATTAAGTTTTAATTTTTATGATATTTGTTACGCGCGTACTCCAGAACATCAACAAGAATACCTAGAATATGTAGACGAAGAATATAATGCTGCGCGTTTAGAGGCTGTACTAACAGAAGTTACCAAGCAAATAGGTGCCAGTGTTCTTAACATGTCTGTCTATGATTATGAGCCAAGAGGTGCAAGCGTCACATGCTTAATTTCTGAAGAACCCGATTTAGCGGAAGCAATTTTTTCAAAAGAAGAAACGCCATTTGAACAAGTTCCAAAAGAAAAAGTTAAAAAATCTGATACTAAGCAGTCTGTTGTTGGGCATTTAGATAAAAGTCATGTAACGGCGCATACATATCCTGAATATCATCCAGACAATGGCATCAGCACCTTTCGTGTAGATATAGATGTGTCAACGTGCGGCAGGGTGTCACCTCTTAAAGCGTTAAATTTTCTAATTGATAGCTTTAATGAAGATATAGTGATTTTAGACTATCGAGTGCGTGGCTTTACTCGTGATATTGAAGGCATGAAACATTATATAGATCATGAAATTACTTCAATCCAAGATTTTTTATCGATGAAAACTAAAAAGCAATATCAGATGATTGATATGAATGTTGATCAAGAAAATATATTTCATACAAAAATGTTATTGAATGATTTTAAACTTGATAGTTATCTATTTGGTAAGGGAATGGATGCACTTGATAGCGCTGAGCAAGAAAGGATTGAAGAAAGTTTAAAGAAAGAAATGAGTGAAATTTTCTACGGTATTAATTCTCTCGATTAAACCCAATAAGAGATTTTGGTCATGACTTTTGATACTGCATTCATTATGGTTTTAGCGGGTTGTGGTAGTTCATACGCTCCAGCTGCTTGTGCTTTTTTATCGTGCATGGCTTCTTCTTCACGCATTTTTAATAATACTTCACGGCTTTTTATGTCGTTTTCAGGTAAACGTGAAAGATGCTTGTCTAAATGTTTAACAACTTGTTTCTCAGTTTCTGATACAAAACCTAAAGACCATTTATCACCGAATGCTCCTACTGCTGCACCCATTGCGTAAGAACCTAGATACCAAGCTGGTGCAAATACACTAGGGCGATCTTGAAGTTCAGTGAGACGTTTTTCGCACCAGTTTAAATGTGCTTCTTCTTCTTGAGCGGACTGTTTAAATTTTTGTTTAATGGCCTCGTCTTTAGCTATTAACATGTGTCCATGATAAAGACCTTGTGCCGCAATTTCGCCTGCGTGATTCACCCGCATTAAACGGGCAGATATTTTTTTGTCTTGCTCGTCTAACTCAGCTTTATTTTTTACTTTGTCTGCTGGCGAGCTTATATTTTTCGTAATTGGTTTTGCAAGTAATGTTCGCAAACCTTTATCTATGTGAGAAAGGAAATGGTCAGTTGAGTTATAGCTACGCATGAAATAATTATATCACTTGTTGTGCGAGCAGGGAGATAGGGTGGCATATCTTTACATGGATATTTTCACGCTTTAAACGAGCCTGAAAATGCAATGCACAGCCTATGTTGCTGCTCACAAGGTAGTTTGCAGCCGAGTTTTTTATTTCATGAACTTTATTTTCGATGAGTTGGTCTGCAAGCTCAGTTTCACTGATGGTATTAATGCCACCCGCGCCACAGCATGCAAGTTGGTCTTTAAAATATACTAATTCAATATTGGGAATATATTTAAGTAAGCGTTCTATTGTATTTGGATCGTTGATAATTTGCCGTTGTGAGCATGGTTTATGAAGATAAACCTTTCCAGCAAGTGTTTTAAATTTAAGCTCATTATTTTCAAGCTGTTGTAAGATAAGTTCACTTACATCTATAAGTTTATTAGAGAATTGTTTAGCTATAGGTGTGTCTTCCAGCATTGGATAGCGCTTTATTTGTGCCCCGCAACCGCTTGCTAAACTCACAATATGGTCTACATTTTCAATTTCAATAGACCGCAATAATTTATTTCTTAATGAAGTAGCAGTTTTAAGATCACCAGTATGTTGATGCAATGCGCCGCAGCAGTGTGATTGAGTTTGAGGAATTATATAGCAGCCTAATTGAGATAAAATTGATTTTGCTGCATCAATAGTTTGATCATTAATTAAGTCTGCTGCACATGAATTCATAACAACTATGTTCGGTTGATTGCCTTTTGTATCAATATGTTTGTTTATTGTCTTATTGTGATGAGGAATGTTGAGCAGATTTTTAGAGTTGGACAATAAATTGATAGCTCGTAGATTAGGCAATAAGCGATCTAGACCGATGCTTCTAAAAACAGCAAGAAATGGTTTCAGAATTTTTCTTATATTTGGCTTGCTTAATATCAAAAGCAGTAGATATTGCTGGAGATTTTTTTTATTTTGGCGATAAATTTCTGCACGGCCCGCATTGATGATTTTTTCATAATCAACATTTGCCGGGCATGCTTGTTCACAATTCATACATGTAAGGCAATGATCTAAGTGCGAAGTTATCGAATCACTTATCTCAAGCTTTTTTTCATACAAAGCGCGTACGAGTGAGATACGACCTCTTGGAGATTCAGCTTCGTTTTTAGAGATGGAATAGGTCGGGCAATGTGGTAGGCACAAGCCACACATCACGCATTCATCAGTAGCGGCAATGATATTGTTCATCTCTTGATGATTAATGGTTTTAGCTGATGACATAGGTTTAGGCATCTAAATATAGATATGCTTGAAAAATGCTCTTTGCCCAATTAGGAAATTGGGTGAAAATCCAATCTTGTTACAATTATGTTTGTGTACTAATCAGCTAGTTTGCCCTAAGTGAATCAAGAAGGGTAAATTGAAAAAGGTAAAAAAGATGACTTATTACAAGCATCACTTGTTCATGTGTGTGAATGAGCGTGAAGACAAGGCCTGTTGCCAAGATCATGGTGCAGCAGAAATGAGAACTTATGCTAAAACAAAGACTAAAGAGTTGGGTATTTCGGGACAGGGTGGTGTGAGAGTAAATCAGGCCGGTTGTTTGGATCGATGTGATGAAGGGCCGGTTGCCGTCGTTTACCCAGAAGGGATTTGGTATCGTTATGCTAATGAAGCAGATTTAGATGAAATTATTACTAAGCATTTGATACAGGGTGAGATTGTAGAAAGGCTGAAAATCTGAGGATGCGTTTATCTCCAGTTAGATACATATAGCAACAAATTAGCAATAGATAATGACTTTTGACTACAATATAAGTTGACATTAATAGATTAATATTAGAACATTCTCATATTCTGATAGTTTATACACATTCAGAACTCCTCCATCTACTTTTAGTAGACATTGATTTAAGCGCGGCACGCAAGTTTCCGCGCTTTTTTTTGTCTCAAATCTGGTCAAAAGGATTGGCAGAGAATGGCTAAAATTAGCGAACTATAGCCAAATAGTTAGTGTAGGAGGCCTCGAATTCCTTGTAACAGGGAGCGTAGTTCGATAGTATTTCGCGCCTTTCCAGGGATATAAATCCCTTGCTTTTAAAAGTTTATTGAACAAGTAGAAGAAATATAATGTTAACAACCAGCACCGTAAGCGCCAAACCAGCAGAAGTTGAAAGAGACTGGTTTCTAGTGGACGCAACCGATAAGACCCTTGGACGCTTAGCCAGTGAGATTGCTAAACGGTTAAAAGGTAAGCATAAGCCTATTTATACTCCTCATGTCGATACTGGTGACTGTATAGTTGTAATTAATGCAGAAAAAGTACGAATAACCGGGAATAAGCTTGCAGGTAAGATGTATCACAAGCATACCGGCTACGTAGGTAACTTAAAGTCAGTTCCTTTGGGCGAAATGATGGAAAAACACCCAACGCGAGTGCTTGAAACGGCAGTCAAAGGTATGTTGCCAAAAAATCCTTTAGGCCGAGCCATGTTTCGAAAATTGAAAGTATATGCAGGCCCAGAACACAATCACGCTGCACAACAGCCACAAGTATTAGATATATAGGTTAGAAGAAATGGCATTAGAACAATTTTATGGCACGGGACGAAGAAAGAGCTCTACGGCTCGTGTATATATGAAGCCTGGTTCAGGCACTATCACAATCAATATGCGTGCAGATGATGTGTATTTTGGACGCAAGACATCGCGAATGATTATTCGTCAGCCATTTGAAGTTACTGAGACATTGGATGCTTTTGATTTAAATATCATGGTTAAAGGTGGTGGGCCAAATGGTCAAGCCGGCGCAATTCGACTAGGTATTGCACGCGCGTTATTGAAGTATAACGAAGAGCTTCGCTCACCGTTACGCAAAAGTGGCTTTTTAACACGTGATGCTCGTGAAGTTGAACGTAAGAAAGTTGGCTTGCGCAAAGCTCGTAAGAAAGAGCAGTACTCTAAGCGTTAAAATAATTATTACTTGCTATTTATGTAATGTATTTCGCAAGTTGAGTTATCAATAACACAATGCCCACTTCATGTGGGCATTGTTGTTTTTGTGAGGCTAAAATTGCCATTTCATAGAAATTTTTTGATTTTCTATTACATCTAATAGTGAAAGATTTGAATTAATCGTAAATTAATTGCAATGATGCTCATGCTATGACGATTAAATTTATCACTGGTCAGTTACAAGATTGCGATGAAATTGCTGAGTGGATTAATTCAGTGGGTCATGGCCATATCGAATATTTATTAGATTCGCTCGTCCCAGATTTATTTGCATTGCGACATCTAGCTTTAGTATTGGCAGAAGATCCCAATTATTCATACAAAAATGTAGATTTAGCTCTATATGAGGAGGATGTAATCGGGCTTGTGTTTTCTTATCATTCTGCATCGAATCAGTTGACTGCAGAAATGAAAAGCATCCTTAGTGCTGATCGTATTCAGTGGATGAGGTATTTTTCAGAAAATCAAATTGAAAATAGTTGGTATATCAACACATTAGGTGTAAAGACTAAGTTTAGAAGACAGGGTTTGGCAAAACGATTGATGGACTATGCTTCTAAAAGAGCGTTGCAAAATAATGCCCACTGTTTAAGCTTACACGTTTATGAGAATAACGTTGAGGCGATAAACTTATACGAGTCATGTGGGTTTACTATTGAAAAGAAAATAGATTTAACAGCACATTCATTTTTTGTTTCAAGAAATCTTTCTGCAAATTATTTGATGAAATGTGAAATTTCAAAGCTGCGAATTTAATACATGATGTTTAGTTCACTCCTGGTTATTTAAGTAAGTTTAATACTGTAAATAATTTCATTCGGATAAAGTAAGTATGACAATAATGCATTTCATAATACTTATTATATTAATTATTGTTTCAGGTTTGTTGTTGTTTTTTGATAGTAAAAAGAAAATCTCAATTAAGAAAGATGCGCATAGAATCATCTTGTACTTTGTTCTTATTATAGCAATTTTACTAACATTGATATTTTTGTTCGGTAAGCCGGTCATGAGACAAATAAGTGCTTATCAAGATGGTGTGCTTATGGATTCCGAGGAGCAATGTAGAGGGAAAGATGCACCTTTCTGGTGTAATCTATAAGATTATAGTTATGTATAAATATAAAAACACTTCAGTAGCCACATTGATTTTAAGTCTAGTGATGCCAACATCAGCTTTTGCAGAGGTTTACGGTGGAGGTCCATGGGAGGCGATAGGCTTAGGGAATATGCCATGTAGTGAATTTATTATTAAAGCGGATGAAAAAGGTTATAAGGAATTGGGAGCGATATGGCTTTCAGGTTTCATGTCAGGAGTTAATTTTACATCGGAGGATGTGTATGACATCACTTGGGGGGAGGATCTGTATGTGCTTACAGATTTGTTAACCAAGCGCTGCACTGAAAATCCTGATGAGCTTGTATCAGATATTGCTACTGATATGGTGTATAAACGCTATAAGAACAAAAACTTCTCTTCAACGGAAAGTGTAAAAGTTAAATAGGTGACCTACATAGCAGTTGTGCTTGGTAGGTGTTGCATAAACACTCTTTTCAAATTGTCGCCCATTATTTTTTTAATTTGTTGCTGATCAAAATCAGCACGAACGAGTGCTTCTGTTAATAGTTCAATGTTAGAAGATGTAAATGGTACAGAGACATTCCCATCAAAGTCAGATCCTAAGCCAACATAGTCAACACCTACCAAATCACTCACGTAGCGTATTGATGAAACGATGCCTGAAATACTTCGATTACAAGTAACTATAGGCCAGAATCCAATTCCGATTAATCCACCTGATGCAGCAACTTGTTTGATCTGATTATCAGTTAGATTTCTCTTTGAGTCCGATGCGCAGATAGCTTGTATTCCGGTATGGGTGACTAATATGGGGCGTTTGGTAAGCGTGAATATGTCCTCAATTAATTTTGGAGAAGCATGTGATACATCAACAAACATTTTCAGTTCATCCATGCGTTTTAACACCTGTTTTCCAAAGCTAGTAATGCCGCCCTTATTGATTCCATGTGCAGAGCCGCCAAGCTCATTATCAAAAAAATGTGTAAAGCCTATTATTCTGAAACCAATTTGATATAAGCGATCTAAATTTCCAAGTTGTCCATTCAGCGCATGTGCGCCTTCAAGGCTCAGTAGTCCTGCTATTAAGTTTGGTTTTATTTCTCGTAATGCTAAATATTTCTTAAAGTCTTGTTGGCTGCTAATGATATGGAGGTTATTTTTAGGGTCATCAGCCATTATTTTTAATTTAGATGCTTGATAACTGGCTCGTTCAAACAGATTAAACCAAGATTTAATTGGCCATCGTTGTGCAATGGCTAACAAAGTGATGTTGTCTGTATCGTCTGAATTAGTCATTAAGTTAAGATTTTTGGGTGATTTAGTAACCACCGAAAAAACTTGTAAAGCAATATTGCCTTCGATTAAACGTGGTATATCTACATGACCATAATTTGATTTTTTAGCTAAATTACGACCCCATAGTAATGAGTCGCTATGTAGATCTGCAATGAATAAAGACTGATGTAATTGCTTAGTATTGTTCGAAACATCTATAGATTGGGTCGGCAAAACAAGATTTCGAGATTTTTCTATATGTTTAGGTAGCCAAGAAGAGGCAACAAGCAGAAGCATTATTATGATAATACTAAGAGTAGATATGACCTTGCTTCTAGTGCTCATAACGTAAAATAATTTGTGTAATGGTGTTCTAGAATAAAATGTATGTATGAAATGTATCGAAATGGTAGGCGCTATTACTGCTTGAAACCAACTTGCTTCTATAGAGTCTAAAAGTCAGTGACTGGTAAAAAATTATAACTATGCGGCTAAACCAAACATATGTAAAAGTACTATTCTGGGTCTTTGCGATAGCAGTTTTAATATTATCGGCTATACCGGTTTCGGCTCCTATTCATCACTCGATTAATCACTTGGATAAGCTCGGGCACTTTGCTGCATTTTTTTTATTGTCTATTTTGCTGCTTTTTGCTTACAAATTCACTAAGCCTTTCCTGACTACAGCTTTAATAATGGCATTATTTGGGTTTTCGATTGAATTACTGCACCTGTATGTGCCGCGAAGGTTTTTTAGTATGTATGATTTTGCTGCAGATCTGCTGGGCATGCTTGTCGCATTGATTATTTACCGCATGCTCAGCGCTAAATATACGTTGTCATAAAATAGCACTCATAGCACGGCAAGTTTGATGGGGTCGCCAGATTGTACGTTTTTCAGAGCTGTTAAATCATAATCAGTATCTGCCCAAATGTTGGTGCGAGCGGCAAGTCGAATCTCTTTCCCATGTGATATTGGAGTGGGGCCAAATCCAATCGCAATACAATTACCTTCTACCCAAAAGGCGAGTTCGCCCAATTGAACAATACTTTTCGCATCCACTTCTAAAATTTGATGGGTGATGGGAGTGGAGAAATATATTTCATCTCCCCAAGTTTGTGCATGCGATTGGAAGGGTAATGCTGAATAAACTGCTTCTGCAGTAACGGTGTTGCGTAAAGTCGCTATTATCTTATGCTCATTAATGGTTATTTTTAGTTTACGTGACATGATTAGATGGATGTTAAGTGTTCATTTCATCTAATAGTTGTTGTGCGCCATTTAAAATAAATAAGCTATCTACGCCTATGGTAAGCAGAGTAAAGCCTTTTTCTTTATATGGCAGAACAGACTCTGGGTTCACACCAAAATATCCGAGTTTTACATCAGCTTGTTTGCAAGCCGCTTCAACTTTATTAATCGCAGCAACGACTTCAGGATGATTGATTTCTCCTGTATGGCCAAGGTTGGCTGATAAATCATAGGGGCCGATTAATATTGCATCAACATCTTCGATCGCAACAATTTCTTCGATCTGTTCAATAGCGCCACGAGTTTCGGCTTGTATGACTACACACGTTTCATGATTGGCTTTAGCTAAATAATCTGTGAATGATATTCCATATTCATGTGCACGTGCTAAACCACCACCTCGATTACCTTGGATGGGATACTTGGCTGCACGCACCGCAGCTTGTGCTTCTTCAGCATTATTAATTTGTGGGACAATAATGCCCGTAGCGCCGATATCTAAAGCTTGTTTAATGCAAACTAGGTTGTTGCAGGGTACACGAATCAAACATGGACATTTGTCGTCCACTGCTTGCAGCATTCTTTGCATTTCAAGTGTACCGAACGGCCCATGTTCTCCATCGATAAAAAGCCAATCAAAGTTTAGTTTTGATAACAATTCAACCACTTCTGGGCTAGGGAAAGAGACAAGCGTGCTTAAAAGTACTTCGCCAGCACGCAAGCGATCACGAAAAGATTTCAATGAGTAACTACTCCGTAACGTGAATGGTAATAGTTTGGGAGGTCATAGGAGGGTTATGTGGCACATGTGCAAAATTTGCAAATAATAATTGCAAGGTATGGCTACCAGGTGTGAGCTCAACGAACGCTTCGGTTTGTCCATTGCCAAAATGCTTATGTTGATCATCTGCAGGAATAGGCTTGGTAAGGTCAGGTAGTTCCTCTACGTCGATTAGTAAATGATGATGGCCTGTGTTTTCACGATCAACACCTGCAGGTGCTACCCCCATGCCGCGCAAACCAAATTTAACTAAGACGGGGCTGTGAACCACTTCTCCATCTGCTGGGCTAATAATATATACATAACTTTCAGCTGGAACAGGTGTTTCTGCTTGGGCAGGAAGCATAAAAGCACTGCAAATAAAGGCTAAAAATAGCGTAAATTTAATATTCATAAAGATCTCCAAATTTCTAAAAATTCTATCATTACATTGCTGCAGTAATTTTTATTTTATTCTAAATTCATCTATATCAAGCATTGTAATACGTTCTTGATAAGCTAAAAAATTTATTCAGATCTTATCTATATTTATGCTTTAAATGATAATAATGATTTGAGATTAAGAGGTTTTTACACCAGATTCCGTGCCAAGTATTAGTACATCGGCAGGCCGAATGGCGAAAATCCCTACTGTGACAACGCCCGCTAAGTTATTTAGCTGTTTTTCCATTTCAACGGGGTTAATGATCTCAAGATTGTGAACATCTAAAATAAGGTTGCCATTATCCGTTACAAAGTCTTCGCGTAGCTCGGGTGCTCCACCCATTATTACTAATTGTCGAGCAACGTAACTGCGTGCCATAGGAATGACTTCAATGGGCAGTGGAAATGCTCCTAAAACGTCTACCAATTTTGAGTCATCGGCAATACAAATAAATTTTTCACTGATTGCCGCAACAATTTTTTCCCGTGTATGCGCTCCACCACCACCTTTAATTAGATGTTTATGCATGGTGGTCTCATCAGCGCCATCTACATAGATCGGTAACGATGAAACATTATTAGAATCTAGGACAGGTATACCGTGTTGTTTTAATCGCTCAGAAGACGCTACAGAGCTTGCTACGGCGCCTTCTATTTTACTTTTAAGCTTTGCGAGTCCATCGATAAAATAATTAGCGGTGGAACCGGTGCCTACACCGACAACATCATTGAGTTCGATGTAATCTAATGCGGCTTCGGCAGCAATTTGTTTCTTTTTTTCTAAAGACATGTATGTATAGGCGTAGTTTTATTGAATAATACCCACTGTCGTTGCTAAAAGCATCGTAAATTTATTGATTAACGCTATTCGATTGAAGTTATGTAATAGGCAGTTAGGAAGCCCAGTCCCCATAAAAGTGAAAAATAAACTCATAAATAAAATAGAAAATTCTAAAGTCTATGATGTGGCTATTGAGTCCCCACTAGATTTTGCAAAAGTGGTCTCTGCACGACTTGGCAATAAAATATTTCTGAAACGAGAAGACCAACAGAGTGTATTTTCATTCAAGCTAAGAGGCGCTTATAACAAAATTGCACATTTGTCTGAGCAGGAACGCAAGCAAGGTGTTATCGCAGCCTCTGCTGGGAATCATGCACAGGGTGTGGCATTGGCCGCAAATAAGCTTGGTATTCCCGCGACGATAGTAATGCCCACTACAACGCCGAGTATAAAAGTTGAATCGGTCATGAGGTTAGGCGGGAATCCAGTATTGTTTGGAGATACCTATGACGAAGCACATCATCATTCTTTGCAATTAGCCGCACAGCAAAATCTTAGTTATGTGCATCCTTATGACGATGAAGATGTAATTGCCGGGCAAGGTACGGTTGCAATGGAAATACTCAAGCAGCACCCTGAGCATATCGATGCAATCTTTATTGCCATAGGTGGTGGAGGATTAGTCGCGGGTATGGCGGCATATATCAAACATTATCGGCCAGAAATAAAAATAATTGGGGTAGAGCCACAAGATGCTCCAACCATGCATGCTGCGTTAGAAGCCAATGAGAGAGTGGATTTAGGACAAGTAGGTATATTTGCAGATGGAGTTGCCGTCCGAAAAATAGGTGAAAAAACCTTTGAAATAGCAAAAGACCTCATCGATGAAGTATTGCTTGTGAG
>CALAJL010000140.1 GCA_937922735.1 uncultured Gammaproteobacteria bacterium
AAAGATAAGCAGTATAATAAGTTGCTTACAGTATCCTCCCTACAACTGCCGCATTATTTATGCATCAAGCTCTAAGTCGTTGACTGAGAGCGTGGTAATTTTGCACATAGTATTTATTCTTTTATATACTAATATCATAATAGGTACCTCCTCCAACATGCATTCAGGTCATATCTGAAATTAGATTGGATAAAAGCTTTATGAAAAAAATAAAAAATGAAGTAGAGCTGGTCAAAAAAGCAATTCGTGTGGGCATGATTTATGCCGAGAAACGTGGTGTAGTCAAGTTTGAATCCACCGACTCTGCGAATGAAAAGATCGAATATCTATACAAATTACTTGTACATGATAACTTAATACAACCTCTTGCAAAAGATCAAGAAGGCTTGCCTGGCATGAAGCATAAGCTTGCCATATGGGTTTCTAAACAACTTCCCAATGACCATCCACTATTGAAATAATCCTCATATTAAGTTCAGCGTATCAAGTTTAGATGCATTATATAGTGATACCTTTACTATAGTGACGATACCTGAAAATAAAATAATCATTCTTACACACAAATTTTTTAGTGCTGGTATTAGTAGATTTACCGATTACACTCAGGAGTTTATGTTTTGATAGTGATGCCTATAGGCTAGTGATGATTACTTTTCTAGAGAAACATTTTTAATCTTTTGCCCCTCGCACCCTACAAAAATATAGTAGATTTCTGGTTTAATGAATCTACGAGAAAACATTGGTTTAACTCAACTCCAGAATTTGACTGCTTCATTGTAAATAATTATCGACATTTATGGGAACAAGCGGCCTGTGGCTCATTAGATAATTGGCAATCAACACACATAGGTTCTTTATCATTAGTCATTATACTCGATCAATTTCCATTACATATGTTCCGTGGAACCGCTAAAAGTTTTTCGACAGAATCAAATGCGATAACGGTAGCTCGCAATGCAATTATGAAAGATTTTGATCAACTCCTAAATACTATTCAGCTGCCATTTTTATACATGCCACTTATGCATAGCGAAAACCTTGATGATCAGAATTATTCAGTCCACTTATTTGAACAAGCAGGCTTAGAAAGTAATTTAAGATTTGCCAAGCATCATCAAAACATCATCAAAACATACGGTCGATTTCCACATAGAAACAAAATTCTAAACAGAACTAGTTCCACTGAAGAGCTGAATTACCTGTCTTCACCACACGCATTCAAAGGTTGAAAATGTCATTAAATAATTGGCGCTTAAATAGCCGAGACTCAATTATTGTTTTACTGGTAATAATTTCATTTGCCAGTTTATTTTTTATTGCTCCAATTCCGCAAAACTTGAATTATCATAACTTTGCTGATAATCGAGCTCTGTTTGGCATCAATAATTTCTTTGACGTATGCTCCAACCTACCTTTTCTATATGTTGGTATTGCGGGATTACTATTTATTTTTAAAAACTGGGGTATCAACAGCTCATATAGTTGGTTAATATTTTTTATATCCATCTTCTTTGTCGCACTCGGATCGTCTTATTATCATTTAAATCCAGAAAACAGCACGTTAACGTGGGACAGATTACCTATGGCAATTGGGTTTATGGCATTATTCGTAATTGTGGTTACTGATTATGTAGACCAACGACTAGAGAAATGGTTACTCATACCAATGTGTTTTATTGGCGTATTATCCGTGGCGTACTGGCACATTACCGATGATTTACGGCTTTATGCATGGGTACAATTTGTTTCCATGGCTTTGTTATTGATAATCATTTTCGTATACAAGCCCAACCATTTGCGGCCCAAATATCTAATTTATGCTTATATTTTTTATGCATTATCTAAGATTATGGAGTACTACGATAAACAGATATATGACATCGCTGGCCAATTAGTGAGCGGTCATACAATCAAACATTTACTCGCATCCATAGCTACATTTTGCTTTTATATATTACTAAAGCGACGGGTAAACTAAGCGCTATAGTTTCTATACAATATAGGCATGGAACACTCACACCAGCACCCTACTCCTAAGAATTATAATTTAGCATTTGGAATTGGTGCGGCTTTAAATATAATTTTTGTAATTGTTGAAGCTATATTTGGCTTTTTATCTAACTCTTTAGCTTTAATTGCGGATGCAGGTCATAATCTGGGAGATGTTCTAGCACTTCTATTATCATGGGGAGCCACATACCTAGCGCAACGCAAACCGACTAATACAAAAACATATGGTTTACGAAGAGGTACTATCTTAGCCGCATTTATAAGCAGTCTTATTTTATTAATGACTATGAGTATTGTGGCATGGGAAGCTTTAGGGCGATTTACGAACCCCTCTGAAGTCAATTCTATGACCATAATTATTGTTGCAGCTATCGGTGTGGTGATTAATACCGCAACAGCATTATTATTCCTATCAAGCCAACATGATGATTTGAATATTAAAGCAGCGTTTATTCATATGGCCGCTGATGCAGGTGTTTCTCTTGGTGTTGTGTTAGCAGGTATCGCTATTATGTTTACAGGCTTACTTTGGATAGATCCTGCGATAAGTTTGCTGATTGTAGTAGTGATCATTATCAGCACCTGGGGAGTATTTAGAGATTCTTTTAATTTAGCGATGGATGGTGTGCCAAAAAATATTGATGTAGAAGAAGTAAGAAATTTTATATTACAACAAGATGGCGTAGTTGAAATTCATGATTTACATGTTTGGGCAATGAGCACCACACAAGTAGCACTCACTACTCATCTCGTTCGAAATACAACCAATATCGATGACCAATTTTTACATCATGTCAGCAAAGAATTACAAAGACGGTTTAATATCATTCACCCCACCATACAAATTGAATCAGGCAGCAATACACATTTATGCGATCAAGCACATCATGACAGTGTTTGACTTACTTTACTTTTTCACTATAACCAATAAACTAAAACAATGAATCATAAACTTATCATTACTGTATGCATCATC
>CALAJL010000141.1 GCA_937922735.1 uncultured Gammaproteobacteria bacterium
ATCGAGGCAAGGCATCGCGTTCAAGTCATCATCATCCCCGACCCTAACCTGGAAACGCCACACTTTAATGTTGAACGTACTAGAGACGAAGGTAAAGAAGTAGTTCAGAGACCTAGCTATGAGCTGATCCCGCAACAAGAAACAGAAGCAAATTTACATAAACCTTCTACAGCCGTAGCAGAGCAGCCCGCAGTAAAAAGTATTAGCGCAATGCCGCCGGCAGCACCACAGAAAAGCATTCAAAAAAATAATAAACCTGGATTTTTTGCTAGTTTGTTATCTTGGTTTTCTGCAGATATCGAGGAAGTTGAAGAACAGCCCAAACCCGCAAACGAACAAAAACGAAACAATACTCGTTCACGTGATAGTAATTATCGTGGTAACAACAGAAGAAAAAATAATCGCTCTGGCGGAAATAACAGAAACCGTAGTCATTCAAACAATAGGCGTGGCAATGATAATAATACGCGTAAATCTTCTAATCATCGCAATCGTAATAACAACAAGAACAATTCTTCTCAACAGAACAAAGAATCAAGCGCTACTCAGCCATCTGCACCAACTTCAGCACCTGTGACGAACAACGAAACAGTTAGCCAAGAAGCAAAATAATAATAAACCTATACCCACTTACTTAACGTTATCAGTTAGGTAAGTGGGTAGTTTTAATATAAGTTAATAGACCTCGACTAGCGTCTTCTACTAGATCTAGCACCGTTTCAAACCCTTCCTGCCCTGCATAGTATGGATCCGGCACTTCAATGCTTTTTGTTTGTGATGAAAATTCTAGAAAAAGTTTTATTTTATTATGATGTTCTTTTTTGCACATAGATAACAAGTCTGAATAATTTTCATTATCCATCGCAAGAATAAGATCAAAGCTCTCAAAGTCAGAATCTTTCACTTGGCGTGCTCGCATTTCAGTTAAATCATAGTGCCGTGCAGCAGCGGCGGCAATCGATCTTGAGTCTGGTTTTTTACCAATATGAAAATCATAGGTACCTGCTGAATCGACGGTTATAGATTGATTCAATCCATATTTATCTACAAGACTTTGAAATACACCCTGCGCAGTTGGTGATCGGCAAATATTGCCCATGCACACGAATAGAACGTTTATTGCAATCTCGCTAGTACCTGAACTCCCTTTATTGTTTGTCAATGTTGATTAGTTGTTTTATTAATTTTTTGCCAACGCTCTCAACATGATCCTGCCACATGACAATCCAAGAAACCAAGTGAATACCAGTTTCCATGCTTTACCTGATTCAAAACGTAAGGCATCAGAGTAATACTTTTTAACTTCTTCAATGGGCAAATTATTAATATATAACTGTTCTAAAGGCACTAGTGCAAAAGCAATCAAAAGTGCTACCAATAGAAAAATCATATGAATTATTATGAATCGCACCATGCTAACTATTCTCTCTAAACACGGAATGCATGTGAACATCTATTAATTGCAATATGATAATTTTGACCACCAATACCTTATTCAATTCATGCAATTTCTTTAACTTATCTTTTTAACTTATCAATTAGTTATTGATAAGTGCTATATCTTTCTAACACCAAGTGTTAAAGATATACTATAAATACATGTATTTATTGGATATTAGCTATATCTATAAATTGTAATTCAACAAATTTGTGAAATTCGTCACAATTTCCCTTGGCCTATTTTGGGTAGGGTATTCCAATACAAATAATAACCTTAATTATTATTTTAGGGAATTGTGATGCACGAAAATAATCCATTAGAACGACGTTACGATAACGACCGTCGCACATCTCTGCAAGCAGCCCAGTTCCCTATAATTACCCGCAATGGTTTATGTGTAAGAAACGATCGCCGTAAATTACCTGATCGTCGAGTGGCTAAAATCGAAGTAGATGAAGCCAATGTGAGAGAAGAAATCTTCAACCTGCTTTTTGAGAAATAATCAATATAAACACTCTTGCACTCGTTTGTACTATCTCAAATACCCGCAATATTTTAAGCCAAAATTTTACTAGTTTAAAAATATTTTCTAATAATTCGTTTACTAGGAAATTGTTTGGTAGTACAAGTTCTGTGGGTGATTCGCTTGAGCAAAGAAAAACCATCTCTCTGCCAAAAGCCCTACATATTGAAGGCCGAATGCAATAGCCAGCAATACTACAGATTGTTGCATCATTCCACTTATCAATAACGCCATGGCTACGGGAAATACTAACAATAAAAATATCCATTTTATTGATTTGAAAAATATTGGACCAACATGATGAAAAAAATCACGTGTGTTGACCGAGCCACCCATAAAGCCTTGCGACTTTTGTTGGATTTTATTATGACGAATACCTATAGCAGATTGTAATGTTGACTTGTGTCTAATTTTTGAATTTCTATACAATGACCATAGACGCGTAATTAGGACTAATAGCAAAAATACCAACGAACACCCACCAAACAAACTGACAAAATCAGGTGCACGATATTGTGCAATCAATGTAGCCAGCAAAAAGCCCGAACATAAACCAAATAATGTGAAGTTAATGACTGTCAAAGGATGTGACCATTCTTGTAGAAACTTTATACACGCATAAATCATTCCCGTGCAAATAAAGAGCGCAAAGGTTATCACCACTCCCGCTATACCTACTATTAACGCAAGGTCACCCTTAAAGCCATTTGTAATTCCTAACTCACTTAAATTCCATTCAGAGTAATTTATAAGACCATAGACAAAAACCGCACCCATTAGTAGCGGTAGCACAATCACCTCTCTAGATAACCAAGAAGTCCGCCACATAGCTGCAGCGCGCCATGCTCGCTCCGGGTGACCAAGATGAAAGAAAGATGCTACTAATCCAGCGATTAAAAAACCAATCACCACTATGCTTCCAAAAACATAATATTGGTTAGATTGTTCAGGCAAAAATCCTAACGCGCTAATACTCTGACCAGTCACCATGGCGACGAAAAGCCCTTGGCCTACACCAATTAAGGTAGTTAAAAATATAACGGAAAATGCTGGATTCATAATATTGTGTAACGTTGATTTAAGTTAAAATCTGACTAATAAATTACCAACTAGTTGAATCATCTAATGATGGCTCATCAAAGTTGGGCTTTGAAACTTCAATTTCTTTATTCAAAGGATTGTCTGCACGAACTAATTCATCATCGTTAATTGAGCGTTGAGTACGCCTCCGTGGCAAGTAATGATTAGCAGGTTTTGTATTCCACTCTGGCATCAATGCATAACCACCCTCTTCCCGTATCGCTACTGAAACGTTCGAATCTGGATCATGCACATCACCAAAAAGTCTTGCATTAGTGGGACACGCCATCACACATGCGGGCTTACGCTCTTCTTTCGGCAATTCTTCATCATAAATACGATCAACACATAGTGTGCACTTTTTCATTACTTTTTGATGCTCGTCAATTTCACGTGCACCATATGGGCATGCCCATGAACAATATCTGCAACCAATACATTTATCGTAATCAACCAGAACAATACCATCTTCTTCACGCTTATAGCTTGCACCAGTTGGGCAAACCGGCACACAAGGTGGCTCTTCACAATGCAAGCAACTTTTAGGGAAGTGTACCGTTTCCGTATTTGGATATTCACCCACTTCAAAAGTCTGCACACGATTAAAAAAGTTTCCGGTAGGGTCTTCACCATATGGATTATCATCTGACATATATCCAGAGATCCCTGATGTGTTCCATTCCTTACAACTCGTCACGCAGGCATGGCAACCAACACATACGTTTAAGTCAATAACAAGTGCAAGTTGTTTTTTACTTGGCTTCATATCCATCATTTACTTCCTAGATTTTCCTGCAACATATGCCAACCAATTTCGTCTTTTTGGAGCATTGGGTTGCGGTTGCATTGCATTAAACTGTGGAAATGTTTCTGGCGTGGTTTGATCATCTGCCTTATACACACGAACCCGTACATCATACCAAGCAGCTTGCCCGGTTACAGGATCAGAATTTGAAAAAACTTCATTTTTGCTATTTGGTGGTAATTCTTCACTGATAACATGATTCAGCAAAAACCCTTTATTAGATTCGTTTGCATTTGAAGCCAAATTCCACGCACCTTTAGCTTTGCCAATTGCATTCCAAGTCCAGACGGTATTAGGTTCCACCGCTTCAGAGAATCGACACATACAACGCACCTTTCCCCAAACAGACTCCACCCAAACCCAATCACCATCCTCAAATGAATTTTTCTTACCCAGTTGTGGACTTACATATAAGTAATTGTGCGCATGAATTTGTCGTAACCATGCATTTTGCGAATCCCATGCATGATACATTGCCATTGGACGCTGTGTGATCGCGTTCAATGGGTATTTGTGTTTATCAATTGCTTGGGCTTCTAATGGTTCGTAATAAAATGGCAACGGATCAAAATACGTATCAACACGTTCACGCAAATGATCCGGAGGTTGCTTACTATCTGTTTTACCTTGAGCTGCTAAGCGAAATTTTTGTAATACTTCTGAATAAACATGAATAAGAATTGGTTCTGCATAACGCATTAATCGATGCTTCTGAGACCAGTTCAAATAACCTTGATTCCAATTGCGCATATATTGATATGATTTAGGCAACTCATGCATGTAGAAACAATCATTCTTCGCATACATTTCCCACTGATTAGGGTTTGGCTCACCGCGCATAAATTTCTCGCCACCTTTACCGCGCCAGCCTGCTAAGAATCCAATACCAGAACCTGGTTCTGTTTCATAATTCGTAATGAAATCAGGGTAATCACGGTATTTCTTACTACCATCTTTATTTACAAACACCGGTAAATCTAATCGACTGCCTAATTCAATTAAAACTTCTTGGAATGGCTTACATTCTCCAAATGGGGGCACCACCGGAACACGAATCGAATCTGCCGGACCTTCAAATTCAGAGATCGGGCGATCAAGCATAGACATCACATCATGTCGTTCTAGGTAAGTTGTATCTGGTAATACAAGATCTGCATAGGCAACCGTTTCTGAATTAAATGCATCTGCAACAATTAAAAATGGGATTTTATACTCACCATCTTCATTCTTATCATTCAACATCTTGCGAACATCTTGCGTGTTCATAGTGGAGTTCCATGCCATGTTAGACATGAAAATCATTAAAGTATCGATAGGATAAGGATCGCCTTTCCACGCATTGGTAATCACGTTATGCATTAAGCCATGTGCTGATAACGGGTGCTCCCAAGAAAAAGCTTTATCGATTCGAACGGGTTTTCCATCATCACCAACAAATAAATCATCTGGTTCTGCAGGAAAACCTAATGGCATACCATCCAAAGGCATATTTGGTTGAACGGCATGTGGCGTATTCGGTGTTTTTGCACAGGGTGGAATGGGTCGTGGGAATGGCGCTTTATGTCGGAATCCACCAGGACGATCAATCGTTCCAAGGATCGTCATTAAAATTGACAAAGCACGTATGGCTTGAAAACCATTTGAGTGTGCAGCTAAACCACGCATAGCATGGAATGAAACTGGATTACCTACAACGGTGTCATGTTCTTTACCCCAAGTATCCGTCCAGGAAATTGGTAGTTCAATTTTTTGATCCCGCGCCGTTACGCCCATTTCATGCGCAATGCGTCGAATATCTTCTGCTGATATTCCAGTAATACCTTCCGCCCATTCCGGCGTGTAATCCTCTACTCGCTCTTTTAGTAATTGAAAAGCAGGTTTAACGTTTACACCATCATCTAAAGTGAATTCACCCATTAAACGAGGATCAGCATCTTCCGTGTGGGTGACTACTGCACGATTAGATGTGCGATCCCACCACAACTTATTTTGAGGATCAAAGCAGCCCTCTTCTTCTGGTATTTCAGTTCGCAAGAACATTCCATATTCAGAACTTTCTTCATCCAGGTTCACTAATTGTGCTGAGTTGGTGTATTGAACTAAGAATTCACGATCATATAAGCCTAATTTTATAATTTCATGAATTAATGCGAGCATTAACGCACCATCCGTTCCAGGTTTAATGGGAACCCATTCATCTGCAATAGCAGAATAACCCGTACGGACAGGATTAATTGAAATAAACCTTCCACCATTTCGTTTGAATTTTGATAAAGCAACTTTCATAGGATTGGAACTATGATCTTCTGCGGTACCAATCATGATAAATAATTTAGAACGCTCTAAATCTGGGCCACCAAATTCCCAGAATGATCCACCTATGGTGTAAATCATTCCTGCCGCCATGTTTACTGAACAAAAGCCACCATGCGCAGCATAATTCGGTGTTCCATAATTTTTAGCGAATAAGCCTGTTAAGGCTTGCATCTGGTCACGACCTGTAAACAATGCAAATTTCTTAGGGTCCGTCTTCCGTATGTTAGAAAGGCGCTCTTCCATGATGTCGAACGCACGTTCCCATGAGATTTCCTCAAAATCCGCATCACCACGATCGGTATTAGGTTTGCGAAGTAATGGTTTAGTAAGGCGTGCGGGTGAATACTGCTTCATAATTCCTGAAGCACCTTTGGCACAAAGGACCCCTTTATTTACAGGATGCGCAGGATTACCTTCTATATAACGGATCTCACCTTCACGTAACGTCACCTTAATTCCACAACGACATGCACACATATAACACGTAGTGGTTTTAACCTCAGACTTGGGTGAGGAAGTTTCGCTCATATATATCCTTACTATGTAATGCTAAAAGGTTTTGCTCATTTTATGAGAGTAGCAGTCAATCCTAGGATACTGGATAGCCATAAGGAAATATAATAACTATCTATTAATTATATTTATGATTAAGTTTCACAATTTAATTCCAATGAGTAGAATTAAAGTCTTCAACCATGGATCCTACAAGCCTAAACCTACATTTTATTGATAGCTAACCGTCATGAAGAGACGAAACTTTCTGAAGTCTAGTGTCGTAGCATTAACGCTCCCTACTTTTAGTATATCGGCCGCCAATCCAATACTTAAAAGGACCATTTCTTCCAGCGGCGAAAGCATTCCATGTATTGGCATGGGTACCTGGATTACATTTGATGTAAGTACAACACAATCAAACATTAATTATAGAACCAAAATACTCCAGCATTTTTTTGCAAATGGTGGAAGCATGATTGATTCATCGCCCATGTATGGAACCGCTCAAGACATACTAGGTAAATGTCTCATGCAATTTGACGCACCACCATCACTATTCTCAACCACCAAAGTCTGGACTCCAGGGGAATGGTTAGGCATCAAACAAATGGAAGCTTCGAAAAAACTCTGGGGCATAAATAAATTTGACCTTATGCAAATTCATAATCTATTAGATTGGCAAACGCATATAAAGACTTTGTATGAGTGGAGAGACACAGGACGAATTCGTTATATTGGCGTCACTACTTCTCATGGTCGCCGCCATGAGGACTTAATTAAAGTAATGCAGTCTGAAAACATTGATTTTGTTCAATTCACTTACAACATCTCTCACATCGAAGCTGAAAAAATATTATTACCCCTTGCAGCTGAAAAAGGTATCTCTGTAATTGTTAACCGACCTTTTGATGGTGGAAATTTATTTAATAAAATAGAAGATAAATCATTACCTGAATGGGCTAAAGAATTAGATTGCTACAACTGGGCTCAATATTTTTTAAAATATATTCTTTCACATCCTGCTGTAACCGTTGCCATTCCTGCGACATCCCAAGTTGAGCATATGAATGAAAACATGGGCGCTCTTAAGGGTGAATTACCCAGTGCAACTATGAGAAATAAAATGCGCTCTCATTTTCTAGCATTATTATGAAATCCAAGCATGCTCTGTGTGATACAGCCCGGTAATCCTCAACATCACCAAATATCATATCGTCAATGGGACAATCAATATTAAAATTCACTATCAGAAATAAAAATAGATTTATTCTCTAATGTATAGAATTGTTAGCAAGAAACAATACTTAGAAAATACTACGAGCTCTATTGATTACATCAGCAACTACATTATCTTATTAGCTGTTCAATTGTAGGTTTGACGACTTCTTCAGAACTGAAGAATTTTTTATTTATCGTTTTCAAGCTTATCGAAATATTCTTGGAATTCAGCTTGGGATATTTTGGTTTCGGTTACTTCCAAACCTATTACTTGCCCTTGCTGCAAAGCACGACGGTTTTGTTCAACTGTATTTCCATTCAGATCTTCTAATGGAAACTCATTATGTTGAAGCGCAGATCTTCGTTCTCTGCGTAATTGAACATTTGCAGTATTCTCTATTGTTCTATATTTCATCTGGATTGATAGAATTTTTATTATTATCCGATCACCATAGGACACTAATAAAAAACAAAGTGTGACGTAGCTCACATAAAATATTTGGCTTTCGCGATATTCAAAAACGGGAAATATTTATATTGTCCTATACAAACACCCATAAAAAAGGCCTACTTTTAAGTAGGCCTTTTGAGAATTTGGCGGAGAGGGAGGGATTCGAACCCCCGGACGGTTTAACCCGTCAATGGTTTTCAAGACCACCGCATTCGACCACTCTGCCACCTCTCCGGAAGCGCAGTCATGCTGATAAAATTGAGTTGGCAAGCATACCTGATAGTGATACTGAACTTCTATACCTTGATACGTCTAAATTAATAGTCAATTTAGACTTGAATTAGCCGATAATACCATTATGTTATTAATATAGATTTGACAGATAACCCCAGGAGAAAAATTCACCATGAGTGATAACCCGTTTTCTACAAGAAACATTACCCAAGAAAGTGCTTTATCGACTAATAAAGTACTCCGTAATACCTATGCGCTGCTGTCCGTAACACTTATTTTCAGTGCTGTTATGGCAATGGTTTCTACCATGGCAAATATTGGCTACGGAGCTAGCCTGGCATGCTCATTTGGCGCTCTTGCTTTAATTTGGTTTGTTTTACCTCGCACTGCTAATTCAGGTGCAGGCATAGCTGTCGTATTTGCCTTCACTGGCCTACTCGGCTTTGGACTAGGACCAATTTTAAATCACTATCTCAGCATGGCAAATGGTGGAGAGTTGATCGCCACCGCTATGGGCGGAACGGCAATCATATTCCTAGCCTTATCTGGTTATGCTTTAACCACGCAACGCGACTTTAGTTTTCTCGGTGGATTTTTATTCGCTGGTGTAATTGTTGTAGTGTTAGCATCAATTGCCGGAATATTTCTACAGATGCCGGGCTTGTGGTTAGCAATTAATGCTGCAGTAATACTAGTATTCAGTGGATTCATCTTATTCGACACCAGTCGAATTATTAATGGTGGAGAAACCAACTATATTTTAGCAACTACAGGAATTTTCCTAAGTATCTACAATATCTTTACCTCACTTCTACATTTGATCGGCTTTGCTAATGATTAAAATGATTAAATGTTAAGCGATAAAATATGAGCGGTTTAGAAATAGGCTACCTGGTACTCGCGGTAGCGATACTGATATTTCTTATACCTAGAGCAAAGCATTGGTTAAGCAATAGTCCTAAAGCTGAGCAAGGAGACTGGCAAGCATTCTTGTTTCCAATTGCTTTGGTAGTTCTCTTTGTTGCTGGCTTAATGTGGCTCGTTAGCCGTTAACACCTCCAAGAAAAAAGCCTCTCGTCTGCGAGGCTTTTTTGGTTAACATCAATGCGCTAATCGCGGAAATTATTAAACTGCAAAGGAATACCTAATTTTGCTTCTTTCAGCAGGGTCATTGCTTTTTGCAGATCATCACGCTTCTTTCCGGTTACTCTAACTTTTTCACCTTGAATCGATGCTTGAACTTTAAGTTTTGAGTCCTTTATGTGCTTTACAATCTTTTTAGCGACCTCTTTATCAACACCTTGGCGAAGGATAATTGGCTGACGAGCACACATATTAGCCTCTTCTACTTTGCCACGCTCTAAACACATAACATCTATGCCACGCTTAGACATTTTAGTAATCAAGATGTCGTATATTTGGCCCAGCTGAAACTCTGATTTAGCCTCAATTCGAATATTAGGCTCTTCAAGCGTTACTTTTGCATTAGAGTCTTTAAAATCAAAGCGAGTACTTATTTCACGACTAGTTTGATCAATCGCGTTACTCAATTCATGTGCATCAACTTCTGAAACTGCATCAAATGAAGGCATAGACAATATTTCTCCTTATTAAAAGAAATTCTGGCAAAATTACAATATGTCTAGATTAGCGATCCTATTAGGTAGTGGCAATGCTGCATTAGCAATTATATTGGGTGCATTTGCGGCTCATGCATTAGAAAATAGCCTGAGCGAGCGAATGATAAGTATATTCAACACCGCTGTAGATTATCATTTATACCACGCCTTAGGATTAGTTGTCGTAGGAATAATAATTAAGCAACAACACCTACCTCACAAAGCATTGCATCTCGCTATATATTTAATGTTAATAGGAATCATCATATTTTGTGGCAGTTTATATGCGTTAGCATTAAGCGGTGTCACTAAACTCGGAATGATTACTCCAATAGGAGGCATATCATTTATAGCAGCATGGATATCTGTATTGATATCTATTGCTGCTAGAAATGCGAAACAATAATTTATAATTTAAAGCAACATGGGCTGAATAGTTTTTGAATTACCTTGTTGCACACTCACTTCAACTTCATCACCAACATGTATAACCCCACCTGAACGTACTATTGCATTAATACCTCCATGGTTACGCATCATATTAAATGCACCTACCCCTAATGTTTCTTCCATTTTTTTGCATGGCGCACAATTTCCGGTAATTTCAAGTACTACATCATTTATTTTTAGCTGTTGTTTCAACAAAATACCAAGATTTAAACCTGAAACAACAATATTTCTACGTAATTGTTCAGGTGAAATTTCCTTACGTAGAAATGACTCCATAACTGGCAAGTATTCTGCCTGAATTAAGGTAACTTGCCTTTTACTGCCAGGTTTTAGTGCAGATTTATCCCCTACAATCCCATGATTGATTAATAATTCTGCAGTGTGAACTATTGTAATTTCTCTACTTGCTTTTGTTCTTAATCCTATCCATTCAATTTTCCCGTTGTGCGGAAAATGTGTTTTTAATATATTTATTGTGGTCATAAAATATTTAATGCACTAATATTCTAAAATGTTATAGAGTAGGCAACATAAGATTAGTGATGAATATAATGTTGCTGTTAATCCTGTAATTGTATTTGTAAACTAAACTAACTGGTAATGAATACTGTGTTAGAATATTGTTAACAGTTATATAAACTGTTTACCCGAGTCCCCAAACCTACGTTATTAATTTAATGTAGGTTCCGAAGCCAGCGCGCCCCAACCCGCGCTGGCTTTTTTATTTCCCACTATCTTTTAACGATTTTATCTAGACCACCCATGTATGCTTTTAAAACATCGGGAATAATAATATTGCCATCCCTATCTTGATAGTTTTCTAGAATAGCAACTAAGGTTCTACCAATCGCTAAACCAGATCCATTTAACGTATGTAAGTGTTCAGTTTTCTTACTGTCAGTATTTTTCCATCTTGCTTTTAATCGTCTTGCTTGAAAGTCTAAAAAGTTACTACATGAAGATATTTCTCTATAGGTATTTTGTGCAGGTAACCACACTTCAATATCATATGTTTTTGCAGAAGAAAATCCTAAGTCACCTGTACATAAAGTTACTACACGGTAAGCGAGATTTAGTTTTTGCAAAATATTCTCAGCATGATTCAACAATTCTTCTAACATACGCCAAGAAGATTCAGGCTTAACAAGCTGCACCATCTCAACTTTCTCAAATTGATGCTGTCGAATCATTCCGCGAGTATCTCTGCCATATGAACCCGCTTCAGAACGAAAACATGGTGTATGACAAACATATTTAATAGGTAAGTCATCTTCTTTAGCAATTCTATCTCGCCAAATATTCGTTACGGGCACCTCTGCGGTAGGTATCAAGTAATAATTACTTTCGTGATTAAGTTTAAATAAATCTTCTTCGAACTTAGGCAGCTGCCCTGTTCCTGTAAGACTTTGAGAATTGACAATATATGGCACATATACTTCTGTATAACCATGCTCGGCAGTATGTGTATCCACCATGAACTGGATCAGGGCTCTATGAAGCTTTGCAATACCTCCGTGCATAGTGACGAAACGGCTACCCGTTATCTTAGCCCCAGTTTCGAAATCTAAACCTCCAATACTTTCACCTAAATCAACGTGGTCTTTTACCTCAAAGTCAAAGTTTGGTATTTGACCCCATTTCCTTACTTCTTGATTATCATCTTCACTAATTCCATCTGGCACTGACTCATCTGGAAGATTTGGCAGTTCAAGCATCCAAGCCTGTAGCTCACTCAACAATGCTTCCAGTTGAGTTTCATTATTTTTTAAGTCTTGATTTACTTGCTCCATTGCAGCAAGAATTTCACTCGCATCTTCGCCTTTAGATTTCGCCTGGCCAATAAGTTTTGAATTCTTATTGCGTAAACTTTGTAAATCTTCGGTTTGTATTTGTAATTGTTTACGTTGTTCTTCTAATTCAGTAAAACGTTGCTTATCAAGTTTCAAACCACGACGGCTTAAATGTTTAGCAACTTCATCAAATTCTGTACGTAATAATTTTGGATCTAGCATAGATAAGTTAATATAATAATAGTTAAATAGAATTAAATGGCGCGAGCCAAGCTCAAGCCTAGAAAACAAGCAAATAAACAGGCACTAACACTTAGAAGCACATTCCCCACAGCGCTTATAAAATGCCCTTGTAAAATTAGATTTAATGTTTCTAATGAGAAAGTAGAAAATGTCGTAAAACCACCCAATACCCCTACTAATACTGCAAATCGAACTTCTTCTGAAACGCTAATTCGTTCAATAAGTGTATATGAAAGAAATCCAATTAGTAGTGAACCAACAACGTTAATTAATAGCGTGCCGTAAGGGAATGAATTACCAAACCATTGGGTAGATTGAGTATGAATCATATACCTCAACACAGAGCCTATGGCCCCACCTATTGCAACACCCAGCAAAATCAAAGTTTTCTCCTAAATTCACACGCTTTCATTTATCACGAATGGTACCAATCAATGATATATTGCGATACATCGAAATAATAATCATAAGAACAATTAACTAATTCATGCCTGAGCCAATTTCAACACCAGATCTTGCAAATCAATTCTGTAAGGTAGTTCCAAAAGATGCAGTCTTAACTAGAGATGAGCAGCTGATGCCCTATGAGTGCGATGCATTAACAGCCTATAGACAACTTCCGCGGCTAGCGTTATTACCAAGCAGTATCGAAGAAATTAAAGCCATTGTAAAAATATGCAATGAATATCAAATTCCTATCGTGGCACGTGGCGCGGGCACAAGCCTTTCTGGGGGAGCACTTCCACATAAAGACGGGATTCTTCTAAATTTAGCTAAACTGAGTCAAATTCTCGAAATAGATACGCAAAACAGAACAGCAACCGTACAACCCGGCGTTCGCAATTTAGCGATCTCAGAAGCCGCAGAGCCATATGGATTATATTATGCACCAGACCCATCTTCTCAGATTGCATGCACTATTGGCGGCAACATTGCAGAAAACTCAGGGGGAGTGCATTGCCTTAAATATGGTCTTACCCTTCACAACATACTAGCCTTAAAAATTCTAACCATCGAAGGTGAAGTCTTAGAGCTTGGTGGGAAAAATTTAGATTCTCCTGGTTATGACTTGCTTGCATTGATGATCGGCTCTGAAGGAATGTTAGGCATTACTTTAGAAGTGACAGTAAAACTACTCCCTCACCCACATGACAAAAAAGTAATGTTAGCTGCTTTTGATGATATTCAAAGAGCGGGTGATGCAGTTAATGGCATTATATCTAACGGTGTAATACCAGCTGGTTTAGAGATGTTAGATCAATTAACCATTCAAGCTACAGAGATGTATTGCAACCCTGGCTACCCATCCAATGCAGCGGCTATTTTGATATGCGAGTTAGATGGTTTCGACGAAGAACTTGAAACACAAGTTGAATTAGTTAAAGAAATCCTTAATGAACATCAAGCCATTGAAGTGCGTGTTGCAAAAGATAAACAAGAAGCAGAATTATTATGGCTTGGACGCAAAGCCTCATTTCCTGCACTTGGTAATTTAACACCAGATTACTATTGCATGGATGGAACGATACCCAGAAAACATTTAGCCCACGTCTTGGAAAGTATTAGTAATCTTTCAAAAAAACATGGTTTGCGAGTCGCCAATGTATTTCATGCTGGTGACGGCAATCTTCATCCTGTAATTCTTTACGATGCAAATATCTCTGGTGAACTGGAAATAGCGGAAAAGCTTGGTGGAGAAATCCTAGAACTTTGTGTAACCGTTGGTGGAACCATTACAGGTGAACATGGTGTCGGCGTAGAAAAACTCAATCAGATGTGCGTGCAATTTAGTGAAGCAGAAATAAGCACTTTTCATGCAATAAAAGCAGCATTCGACGAACATGAATTATTGAACCCTGGCAAAGCAATCCCAACCCTGCATCGCTGTGCAGAATTAGGTGCAATGCATGTCCACCAAGGCAAACTGCCACACCCTGATCTCCCTCGTTTTTAACTTTGAAGTTAGAATAAAAGATTATGCCAAATCTCAGCAATGAAATTTCCAACAGTATTAAAGATGCTTACCAGAAACAGCAAGTTCTAAATATCAGTGCAGGAAAAACGAAACAGTTTTATGGTAGAAATATTAATGCTAAATCTCTTTCATTAACCGAGCATGCAGGCATCATTGAATATGAACCTACAGAACTATATATAACCGCACGAAGCGGAACTCCTCTAGCAGAAATTGAACAAATGGTTGCTGACCATAATCAGATATTGCCTTGTGAGCCACCACGCTTTGGCGATAATGCAACTTTGGGTGGAACAATAGCTTGCGGATTAGCGGGCCCAAGACGAGTAAGCGCAGGCAATGTTCGAGACTGTGTATTGGGCACTGAGATCATAAATGGGAAAGGTGAAACACTTCGTTTTGGTGGAAAAGTAATGAAGAATGTTGCTGGTTATGATGTATCAAGATTAATGTGCGGTGCATTAGGCACTTTAGGTGCAATAATGTCTATTAGTATACGTTTATTACCCAAACCCGAAAAAGAAGAAACCATTGCGATTACAATTGACTGCACCACAGCGATTGACAAATTAAATCAATGGGCCAAAACACCTATGCCAATTTCAGCATCATTTTATGATGGGAGTGAATTATACATTCGCTTATCAAGCTCTGAGTCTGCAATAAAAGCATGCAAGAAAAGCATTGGAGGTGAATTGATCAATAACCATGGTTCATTCTGGAATGGTGTCAAAGAACAAACTCATGCTTTTTTTAAAACGGATAAACCATTATGGAGAATATCCGTCCCATCAAATACTCGTTTGTTAAATATTAATGGTGATAGCGTGATGGAATGGAATGGAGCGCTTAGATGGTATAGCACTAACGAAGATCAAAAAACTGTACGCACAGAAGCAATCAAAGCGGGTGGACATGCAACTTTATTCAAAGGTGGTGTAACCGATCAGATATTTCACCCTCTTCCTAAAGTTTCATTCGATCTGCATAAAAAACTAAAACAAGTCTTCGATCCAGCGAATATTCTAAATCCTGGAAAAATGTTTACTGAGCTATAATTAATCATGCAAACCTCATTTACACCAGAATTCATTCAAACAGCTGATGGCGAACGTGTTAATAAAATATTACGCAAATGTGTGCATTGCGGTTTCTGTAATGCAACGTGCCCAACTTACCAACTCACCGGCAATGAATTAGATGGGCCACGTGGACGAATTTATTTGATTAAAAACTTTTTTGAAGACAACAACGCAAACGCTTCAAAAGAAATCGCATCTAAGCACTTAGATCGATGTTTAACCTGTCTGGCCTGCGAAACCACTTGTCCTTCAGGTGTTCAATATGGTGAATTAATTGATATTGGCAGGAAACATATAAACACCTCATTAGAACGCCCTGTGCTTAGTAAAATCAAACGCAAGTTGATTTTAAATATTTTTTCTAGCTCAAAGCGCACCAGCATGTTGCTAGCTATCACTCGCATATGTAAGCCATTCCTACCGACCACATTAGCAAGTAAAATACCCGCAAAAATCAATTTGCCGCGTCATTCATCATCACAGAACGAGCCGCATACTACATTTACTAGAAAGATGTTTACCATCAAGGGTTGTGTACAAAATGCTGCTGCCCCACAAATCAACTTGGCCACAAAGAAAGCACTTGAAAGTTCTGGCATACAACTTGATGAAATAAATTCTCCTTGCTGTGGAGCGTTGGCCCACCATTTAACAGAACTTGAACACGCACATTCCACCATACGAAAAAATATAGATTATTGGCATCAAATGCTTACTTCTGAATATAATAATTTATTAATTAATTCAAGTGGATGCAGCTCATTTATAAAGCAATATATTACTGTCATGCAAGATGATAATGACTATGCGGAAAAAGCTAAATTCATTTCAGAACGCTGTATTGACCTTTCAGAATTAGCGAACGAACTCACTGTTAATACGTCACTAGATAAAAATAAAACCATTGCGTTTCATAGTCCATGCACCCTGCAACATGGACAACAAATCAATGGGAAAATAGAAGAAAAATTAAAACAAGCAGGTTATTCTTTAGTTAAAGTAATAGATTCTCACCTATGTTGCGGCTCTGCTGGAACCTACTCTTTACTTGAAACTGATATGTCTTCCAAGTTATTAAAAGACAAAGTTACAAACCTACAACAATACCAACCTGATATAATCGCCACCGCTAACATTGGCTGCCTCATGCATCTTCAATCCGCCACAAAAATACCAGTCAAGCACTGGATTGAACTGATAGCATAGTAGATTACTTTTTTCTGGAGTCATTTAGATGGATATCGATGTCTCATCCTCTGAATCAATAATATTTTCTATTTTTATCATATTTACCAGTGCAGCAGCACTGGCAACGATCGCACTATTTTCTAGACAAGCCTTGTTAGTTGCTTATATAACAGTTGGCATCCTCCTCGGGCCTTCGGTATTTAATTTTGTTCCTGACACTGAGTTCTCTCAACAAATTGCCCAAGTCGGTATTATGTTTTTATTGTTTTTGTTGGGCCTGAACTTACATCCACAAAAGCTGATCACATCTATTAAACAATCCACGTTGATCACAATAAGCACCTGCTTAGTCTTCGCCATGATTGGTTTTTTCGCAGCGTGGTTATTGGGGCTCTCACGCATTGACCAAGTCGTAATTGCCGGTGCATTTATGTTTTCCAGCACTATTATTGGCTTGAAGTTATTACCTACTACGGTACTGCATCATCAACATGTGGGTGAAATCATTATTAGTATATTATTATTACAAGATATCCTTGCAATCGTACTGCTTTTATTGATTGAAACCAAAGGTCCAGGTGTGAATACTTTGCATTCCCTAGCAAAACTCGCCATTGCTTTACCAAGTTTAATTGCCTTTGCATTTTTATTTGAACGTTTTATCTTAATTAAATTAATGAGCCGCTTCGACAAAATTAAAGAGTATATTTTTCTACTCGCAATAGGCTGGTGCTTAGGTGTTGCAGAACTTGCACACTATATTGGTTTGTCGCACGAAACGGGCGCATTTATTGCTGGTGTTGCAATTGCTGTAGGCCCCATTTCTTTTTATATATCTGAAAGCCTAAAACCAATACGTGACTTTTTTTTAGTAATTTTCTTTTTTTCATTAGGCGCCAGTTTAGACCTCACACTAGCCTGGGAGCTATTACTGCCTGCTACGTTGACGTGTCTGGTGCTTCTATTCATCAAACCAATGTTGTTTAAATATCTTATCCATAAAAGTGGTGAATCGATAGAAGATTCTGCTGAGATTGGCACACGCTTAGGTCAACTTAGTGAATTTTCATTATTACTTGGATTTGTCGCCTTTAGTGCAGGGCTGATATCACTAAAAGCATCAAATTTTATTCAAGTATGTACAATAATAAGTTTCATTCTTTCGACTTATCTTATTGTCTTAAAGTATCCGACCCCTATAGCTATTTCAGATAAATTGAGACGAGATTAAGGAAGGTGCCCATTATGGACCCAAAAATAAATAACGTAACGTTACTAATATTAATAATTCTTGGTGTTGCGGTTGGAAATTTAACTTCTAGTTGGGTAACTACAAAATATTTTACAAAAGAGAATGAAAAAATATTAGTTGAATTACCTAAAAATGAAGCGGAGGTACCTTTAATCACTACAGAACCTAAAATACACGAACTCACTCGTGAAACGGTTAAACTTAGCCCTGATGTCAATAAAGAATTACAACAAGACTCTGAAATACCCAAAAATTCTGATGATCCTAAATTGCTAATAGAACAAAGAAAAATTGACGAAAATGGCCTACGCTTAGCTAAAACGTGCAATGAGTGGACTACTGTTCATAATGACATGCAAACACAAACAAGTGAAAGAGGCATGAATAAACATTGTGCTGAATATTATGATTACCTCAGTTTTGGCAACCTCCCTAATTCAAATTGAATTCCATTGCATCAATTTGAGCTGTGATTTAGGCAAAATCTAGCTTTGTCCCGGTTTCCAGATACCAAACGCTTCGCCTTTAGGTTGCGTAGCCTGTTGTCTTTGCTTGGTAATATCATCATATACATATTTAGAAAATGCATTTAACTCGTTCATAATTTCATTTTTTTCACCGGATGGTAAATCATGATTACCTACAATAAAGCCAATGATAGCTGCAAGGTACTGTCCTGCAAGTAACGGATTTCTTGCACGCTCATCTTCTTCTACCAATACTTTTTCAATTTTTTCGATGAGTTCCTTTGATAATTTTAACTGATCCATTTACTTCCTCATTATTTACTTCTAAGTTTATTTAAATGTTGTTTAATCTTTGCTTCTAGGCCGCGATCTACAGGGCTATAGTACTTATGATCTTGTAATTCTTCTGGCAAATATACTTCACCTGCAGCATAAGCATTTTCTTCATCATGCGCATAACGATATCCTTCTCCATGCCCTATTTCCTTCATAAGTCTGGTCGGCGCATTACGCAGATGCATAGGAACATCTAACGTTCCAAATTCTTTTGCGTCGTTCATGGCTGCTTTATATGCAGTATACACAGCATTACTTTTTGGCACACAGCTCAAATAGACTATTGCATGTGCGATTGCTAACTCACCTTCTGGCGAACCTAAACGGTCATAGGTGTTCCATGCGTCTAAAGTTATTTGCAGTCCCCGTGGATCTGCATTACCAATATCCTCACTTGCCATACGCACTACACGTCTAGAAATATAATGAGGATCACAACCGCCATCAATCATTCGACAAAACCAATATAAGGCTGCATCTGGATCAGATCCACGTACAGACTTATGTAATGCAGATATTTGATCATAGAAATATTCACCTTGTTTATCAAATCTCCGCATTGTCTGAGACGTTACTTCTTGGATAATCTGTTTAGTAATTATTTTTCTATTTTCTTTTTCATCTAATAGGTCAACTGCAATTTCTAAAAAGTTTAATGCTCGGCGTGCATCTCCATCTGCAGAGATCGCCAATATTTCTTTAGCTTCTTGCTCAATCCCATCAACTTTTTCATTCAGGCCAAATTCATTATTTTCTACTGCTTGGTTGATACATTTTTGAATATCTTCATGCGTGAGCCTTTTTAGAACATACGTCCTCGCTCTGGACAACAATGCATTATTTAGTTCAAATGAAGGATTCTCAGTTGTTGCCCCAATAAAATATATTGTGCCATCCTCTATATGTGGCAAAAATGCATCTTGTTGTGATTTATTAAAGCGATGCACTTCATCAACGAACAAAACAGTTCTTGCTGTATTTCGACCTTGCTTAAAAGCTTTTGCTTGTTCAATAGATTGTCTTATTTCCTTAACTCCTGACAATACTGCCGAAATAGGAATAAATTGAGCATCTGATGTATGAGAAATAATTCGAGCTAATGTAGTTTTACCCGTTCCTGGTGGTCCCCAAAAAATCATGGAGTGTAATTTGCCATGCTCAATTGCGACTCTTAAAGGTTTATCTTTTGAGAGCAAATGCGTTTGACCTACAAACGCATTCAAAGACGTTGGACGCATACGATCTGCAAGTGGACGATAAGAATCATCAGCTTGATCAAATAAATCGGGTGATGTGAGCACAGAAGTGGGGATAGTGGCTTCCTAATTAAGTTTATTTTAGGTTAATTATCCATATAAATTAACAGCACCATTATCGTATAGTTAAATAGAATATCTCGCAAACAACATATTTGCTTGATAATTACTTGGAAAAAATTGGCAGGTGAGAATACGTAACTATTCTGCGTCTTGATAACCTGGATAACCCACTACATCTACACCCTCAGCAGCGATAAATGTAAACTGCTCAGCTCCAAATGTGACATTGGTTTTTAAATCACTAAACTGAATCACAGTTTTTTGCGAGAAATGATCTTGCAACTCCATTGTATTAACACCATTTTCATTTAAACCGATATGAATTTTAAGAAATTCTGTATCTTGAACCAAGGGTGTTAATTCGACCCAGTTTAATCCATCTCTAATACCGGCATCATTGACTTCAAAATCATCTGTGAGCGGCCTGATATTTGTTAACAACATGATCGGTGCATTGCCCAATGCTGTATTGATAGGTTTTGCACTGGCTTGAAGAAGCTCTTCATCATATATCCAAAGATATTCACCATCTGCTAATATTAGTTGTGGATAAGGTTTAATGTATTGCCAACGAAATTTACCTGGTTTATCCAATGCAACATCACCACTAGCTTCTTGAATTACCTCACCACTTTCATCGTAAACAATTTGAATAAATTGCCCTTCAAAAGAATTTACTTCAGAAAAAAATTTATCTAATTGTTGAATAGATTGGCTACTTAACACAGGTGCGAATAAGCTAGAGCATACAAATAAAGACATACTTACTAATATAATGATAAGTAAATGTGTAATTAGATTCGTTTTAACACTATGCAACATAATATTCTCCTGATTCTTGACTGTTAGACTATAAGTAATGGCCAAAATTCAGCAAAGATTAGATAAATAAAGTAAAAAGATTGTGAACTATAAAATATGTTGTTAGTTCAGATCTTAGAATTATATATTAACCGGCGGAGGAGCGATCACCTCTCTCGTTCCATTTGATTGAACACCGCTCACTACCCCACTACTTTCCATTTCTTCGATCATGCGAGCTGCACGGTTATAGCCTACTTTTAGGCGGCGTTGCACATAGGAAATTGAAGCCTTGCGTGTCTCCGTGACGATAGCAACTGCTTCATCATAGAGTGGATCCATATCATCAGCACTGGTTGATGGCTCCAGTCCCGGCACACCATCACCTGCTGAATCTTTTATTACTTCTTCAATATAGGCCGGCTCTCCTTTCTCTTTCAAGAAAGCAACTACCTTGTGTACTTCTTCATCAGAAACAAATGCACCATGGACACGCTCTGGGATTGAGGTTCCACCTGGCAAATAAAGCATGTCACCATGTCCTAATAATTGATCCGCACCCATTTGGTCCAATATTGTTCGTGAATCAACTTTTGCAGATACTTGGAATGCAATTCGTGACGGTATATTCGCTTTGATCAAACCAGTAATGACATCAACAGAAGGTCGTTGTGTTGCTAAAATCAAATGAATGCCTGCAGCACGCGCTTTTTGCGCAATTCGTGCAATAAGTTCTTCGACTTTTTTACCCACCACCATCATCATGTCAGCAAGCTCATCAATAATGATGACGATATTAGGCAGTTGAGTTAACTCTTCTGCTTCGGCAGGTTCTAAGCCCTCAACTTGATCATTTTTAAATAATGGATCAAGAATAGGTTCGCCATTGTCAATCGCTTTCTGAACCTTAGCGTTATAGCCCGCCATGTTACGAACCCCTAACGCTGACATAAGATGATAGCGACGCTCCATTTCTGCCACACACCAACGTAGCGCATTAGAAGCTTCCTTCATATCTGTGACTACAGGAGATAGTAAATGAGGAATACCTTCATAAACAGCAAGTTCCAACATTTTTGGATCAATTAAAATCATACGAACTTGTTGTGGTGTTGCTTTGTATAAAATACTAAGGATCATCGCATTGAGTGCAACGGATTTACCTGATCCGGTAGTTCCTGCCACCAACAAGTGTGGCATTTTTGCCAAATCAGCAACTACAGGCAGTCCGCTAATATCTTTACCCAATGCCAACACTAATGGAGAAGCTTCAGCATCATAAACTTCAGATTCAATTACATCATTCAGCACTACCAATTCACGATGTTCGTTCGGTATTTCAAGGCCTACATAGGATTTACCTGGTATCACCTCTACTACACGAACACTTATCACAGATAAGGCACGTGCTAAATCTTTCGCTAAATTAGTCACTTTACTAACTTTAATGCCAGGTGCGAGTTGTATAGCAAAACGTGTTACTACCGGCCCTGGGTGTACTTCAACTACTTCAGCGTCAATATTAAAATCAAGTAATTTAAGTTCTACTTGCCGAGAGATCGCTTCCAAGGATTCATTTGAATACCCTTTAGATGTATCAATAACTTTATCTAACATAGAAACAGGTGGAAGGTCCGTTGCAGCCGCCGCATTAAACAGAGGAATTTGACGTTCACGCTCTTTCCTATCACTTGGCTGAATATCTTTTATTATCGGTTCAATTCTAGGTTTAGCACGCTGTTGAATTTTAACTTTTGTTTCTTTAACAATTTCTTGGCGCTCAACTTTTGCTTTTTTATTGGCATATTCTTCTCGCCATTCGGCTATATATTGCCAAGACCAAGTGCCAAGTTTAAGCGTGTTTTTACCGGTAACATCTAATAGCCATAACCAAGAGAAGCTTGAGAAAATAGTAATTCCTGCAAAAAACAATGAGAGTAGTAGAAGCGTTGCACCTACAAAACTAAATATAGATACAAATCCATTGCCGGTTAAATCACCTAGGATTCCACCCGCAAAACTTGGCATAAAACCTGACTGAAAATGCAATGTAGCCAACCCACAGCCCGCGCATAAAGTTAAAAGAAAGCCAGCCCAGCGTACGCCCAAGGTACGATAATCAATTTGGCCATTTTCTAATTTGCCTTCATAAATTAACCAACCACTATAGGCCACCATTAAAGGAGCCAGATAGGCAAGATAACCAAACATAAAAAAGAATAAATCAGCAAAGTAAGCCCCTACGGTACCGCCCAAATTGCCTACGAGTTGATTCGTGCCTGTATGCGTCCAACCTGGGTCGCCTTGATCATAGCTAAGTAATGCCACCATTAAGTAAGCGCCAAAGGCTACTAATACCACTAGAGCACTTTCACGCAGGCCTTTTAGCAAGGTCAAATTATGGGGCGATTTTGCTGCAACCTTCGGTTTCCTTCGTGCAGCTGATTTTTTAATCGTTGCTTGTCTCAATGTAATTCTCTCAATAACTTGCTCAATTTTTTCGACTCAGTAATATTAAAGTAATTCTTAACTATATTAGCTAACCTATTGAATATTATAAAAACAATAATTGCAAGCTTGAAGCATTACTAAAACACATCCTTTCGTTTGAGATCAATTCTAAGTTGGCTACCTTTAATAGCACCAGTAAAACCATGCGTTTAATAAAACACCTTAATGTGTAATGTTATTATACCATCATAGCAATGACCAATATAACCTTAACTAAGATAGTTTATATCTCTTGTAATCTGACACCAAAAGACCGATTTATGACTAAATTTACATCATGTAACTACTATTTTTATCTATTGCAATAGTCTGCGTAATTACAAGGTCTACTCAGCAACACGGTGTATTACTTAGCACTTCAAATTATAATAGGATGACGATTGCAAAGGACAAAAGGAACCATTATGGCTAATTCGCGACACTTTAAACTCTTAATACTTGGCTCTGGCCCTGCCGGTTATACTGCGGGCGTATATGCTGCGCGCGCTAACCTCAATCCAGTCATTATCACTGGCCTTGAACAAGGCGGTCAGCTCACTACAACGACCGATGTAGATAACTGGCCCGGTGATGCGGAAGG
>CALAJL010000142.1 GCA_937922735.1 uncultured Gammaproteobacteria bacterium
CATTCACCAATGTATTTAAAGCATCATTATTTCGTGCAATATATTCCAGTGACATCTCCTGATTAGCGATTCGACAGGCATTCATCACAATCGATTGTAAGTCCTTAGGCAGTTCCTCAAAGGCACTTTGATTTATGAAACATTCCAGCGTCGTACCTGGCTCGTGCCAGCCAGGATAGTAATAGTATTTGGCAATCTTATGAAAACCAAAGGCCAGATCATTATATGGACCTACCCATTCAGTCGCATCTATATTTCCAGATTGCAGTGATGTAAACAATTCTCCACCTGGTATGTTTCTGGGGGTTCCTCCAGCACGCTTTAAAACCTCCCCTCCCAGACCCGGAATACGCATTACCAAGCCCTTCAAATCTTCTATGGAATTAATTTCTTTATTAAACCAGCCGGCCATTTGCACATTAGTGTTCCCTGCAGCAGCGGGTATTAAACCAAACTGCTTATAAGCCTCTTGCCATAATTCCATGCCACCGCCGTGGTACAACCACGCATTCATCTCCATGGCAGTCATACCGAATGGTGTAGTCGAGAAAAACTGTAGTGCTGCATACTTTCCCTTCCAGTAATAGGCCGAACCATGACCCATTTGTGCAGAACCACCGGCAACGGCATCAAAAATCTCAAACGCAGGCACCAATTCTCCTGCACCGTATACATTGATTTTGATACGACCGTTCGACATCACATTAATTTGCTTGGCTAAAAATTCAGCACCCGTACCTAAGCCAGGAAAATTCTTAGGCCATGTTGTAACCATTTTCCACTCAAAGGTTTTACCACTAGCCTCTGTTGCTGAAGTCGCTTTTGTTGCCGAGTCTTTTCCACCACAGCTAGCTAAACCCGCTGCAGCACCCGTAACGGCAGTGGCACCAGCATATTGTAAAAATTTTCTTCTTTGCATAATCAAGTCACTCACTTCATTATTTTTAAGTCTCTTTGCATCATATAATCATACAAAATTACAGAAATTATAAATCATGTTTAAGCGATAACATTTAAATTAGCGTACGCCAACACTAACCACTTACTACCAGCCGATTCAAAATGAACGTGCACTCTGGCACTATTTCCCTTACCTTCGCAATCTAAAACCACCCCTTCTCCAAACTTGGCATGAGCAACTCGCCCTCCAATCTTAATACCCGTATCATTTAAGGCTTCACTATTTGCCCTGGAACCATTAATCATCATCGATGGCGCGGAAGATTGGTACCTGGGTTGAGTGACTTTAGCTCTTGGTCGTACCTCTGCAATCAACTCACTAGGTATTTCACTAAGAAAACGTGAAGGTGGATTATAGTTATCAGAACCATACTGACGCCTAGATTCAGCATAACTCATGACCAGTTGTTTTCGTGCACGCGTAATGCCTACATAACAAAGCCGACGCTCTTCCTCTAAACGACCGGGTTCCTCCATAGACATGCTAGATGGAAATAATCCATCTTCCAGTCCAACTAAAAATACTAGTGGGAATTCCAATCCTTTTGCAGCGTGCAAGGTCATCAATTGCACGCAGTCATCCCATTTCGCACCCTGACCTTCTCCTGCTTCAAGCGCAGCATGCGTTAAAAATGCATCTAAAGGCGGCATACCTTCATAAAGTTCGTTATCGACAACAAATCCACGCGCTGCCACTACAAGTTCTTCTAAATTTTCTACTCGTGATTTTGCTTTCTCGCTAGCATCTTTTCCGTGATGTGCTACCAATCCAGAAGTTTGGATAATATGATCCACCTGCTCACTTAATTCTAACTCAGAAATTTCTTTAGATAGTTTGACCATCAAATTCATAAACTGTGCGAGCGCATTGGAAGCACGAGCAGCCAACAAACTGGACTGCAATATTTTTTCTGCCGCTTGCCACATAGTGAGCTGATGTTCTTTAGCAAAGTCACGCACTAATGCTACGGTACGTTGTCCTATCCCACGTGTCGGTACATTAACAATACGTTCAAAAGAAGGATTATCATCAACATTTTTGGCTAACCGCAAATAAGCTAACGCATCTTTAATTTCTGCTCGTTCAAAGAATCGTAAACCGCCATACACACGATATGGAATACTTTGTGAAATAAAAACTTCTTCAAATACGCGTGACTGAGCATTGGAACGATATAAAATCGCCACATCATCACGACGGCCACTAGTAGTGTCTAACCAATGCTTAAGCTTATCGGCAACAAAGCGTGCTTCATCTTGTTCGTTAAAGGATGCATACAAATAAATTGGCTCGCCATCATCACCATCTGTCCACAACTTCTTTCCCATTCGACCATGATTGTTATCAATCAATGAATTAGCTGCGGATAAGATCGTGTTCGTAGAACGATAGTTCTGTTCTAACTTGAAAAGCTGAGAACCCTTAAAATCTCTCTCAAAATTTTGAATGTTTTCAACTCGTGCACCGCGCCAACCATATATAGACTGATCGTCATCACCTACTGCAAATATAGGATTTTGCTCGCCCGCCAGTAGCTTCAACCACTGATATTGAATTGAGTTAGTATCTTGAAACTCATCCACTAAAATATGTCGAAACTTGGTTTGGTAATGCGCAAGAATATCGGGACGATGTTTTAGTAATTCTAAACTGCGTAACAACAACTCTGCAAAATCGACTAATCCTGTTTGCTCACAGGCCTCTTGATACGCAGCATAAATTTTTATTAATTGACGTTGAGTAATATCACCATTATCACTCATATCTTTAGGGCGCAGTCCTTCTTCTTTTTGCGAATTAATAAACCAGCACGCATTTTTAGCAGGCCACTTGGTGTCATCCAACCCCATTCCTTGAATCACACGTTTCATTAAACGAATTTGATCGCCGCTATCGAGAATCTGAAAGCTTTGTTTAAGATTAGCTTCTTGCCAATGGGCGCGTAACAAACGGTGAGAGATGCCATGAAAAGTACCCATCCACATGCCTGCTAAATTATTATTCAGCAGCTCTTCTACACGTGCACGCATTTCCGCCGCGGCTTTATTAGTAAAGGTCACTGCTAGAATGCTAAACGGCGAAACCCCTACTACTTCGCATAACCAAGCAATGCGATGCACCAGCACACGAGTCTTTCCACTTCCTGCACCTGCAATCACTAAGGCTGGGACAGTGTCGCAACTAACTGCTTCTCGCTGAGCCTCATTAAGAGGATCTAGTATTGGGGTTACATCCATTTAGATAAACTATTTACTTATTAGTGATGTGTATATTAGAAAAGCCACATGGCTGTGATGACACCCGCAAACCCTAATGCAACGGCTATAATCAAATTACGATTTGAATTTTTAATTTCTTTACGAATTTCTTCAAGTTCCTGACTATGCATTTCTAGTTTAGTTTGGCCCTGTTCTAGCGTCTTCATAGTTGAGTAGACCAAGTCTGGTATTTCAGGTAAACGCTCTGCTAAACGTGGTAACTGTTTACGTAACCCTGACATCAGCGCACGCGGACCAACCTGTTCACTCATCCAACGGTCTAAAAAGGGTTTTGCAGTCTTCCATAGATCTAAATCAGGATCTAAGGTGCGACCTAAACCTTCAATATTTAATAATGTTTTCTGCAGCAGCACTAATTGCGGTTGCACTTCCATGTTGAAGCGTCGAGCAGTTTGAAACAAACGTAGTAACAAGCCCCCAAATGAAATTTCACTTAACGGTCTTTGGAATATAGGCTCACATACTGTGCGGATAGCTGACTCGAATTGATCCACACGCGTATCGGCTGGCACCCAACCTGATTCTAAATGTAATTCAGCCACGCGACGGTAATCAGCATTTAAAAATGCCAATAAATTTTCGGCTAAATAGCGTTGATCCTCTAATGCCAAGGTTCCCATAATGCCAAAATCTACACCAATGTATTTTGGATCTTCAGGATTCTCATAGGAAACAAAAATGTTCCCAGGATGCATATCCGCATGAAAGAAATTATGACTAAAGACTTGAGTAAAAAAGATATGACTACCACGATCTGAAAGCTTTTGAAGGTTTACACCATGCTCACGTAGCGCTTTCATATCATTTACAGGAATGCCTCGTATGCGTTCTTGCACCATCACATTACGTGTACACAAATCAAAATAAACTTCAGGCACATACAAGTCAGTAGAATTTTCAAAGTTTTTACGTAACTGGCTTGCATTGGCTGCTTCACGCATTAAATCCAACTCATCAATGATGACATTTTCATATTCATCGACGACATCTTTAGGGCGCAAACGCCTACCATCTTCCCAATAACGATGGGCAATAGAAGCTAATGAATGCATGAGCTCTAGATCTCTACGTACGCGCTTTTCAACACCGGGGCGTAAGACTTTAACAATTACCTCTGTGCCATCATGCAGCGTGGCACAATGCACTTGTGCGATAGATGCAGAAGCGAGAGGTTCGACAGTAAACTCTTTAAATATCTCACTGACAGGCTTTTTAAAGGCTTTTTCGATGATTTCTTGTGCAACTTCGCCATCAAAGGGCGGCACTTGATCTTGCAACTTCGTTAACTCATCTGCGATATCTTCAGACAACAAGTCACGTCGTGTTGATAATGCTTGTCCAAATTTTACATAGATTGGCCCAAGATCTTCTAGCGCACGGCGTATTCGCGCACCATGACTGGTTTCTAATTTTCTAAACCAATGCCACGGCATTAAAAATAAAATAAATCGAATTGGGCGAAAAAATGGTACAGCTAATAACACTTCTTCCAAGCCATGCCTGAATAGCACAAGATTTATGTGCAGAATTCGAAAAATTAAACGTAGGTAGCGCATAATTATGTTTGCTTAGCTTCCGTTACTTTCATTAGACGTTGCACACGAGCTTCTAAACGTTGCACATGAGCATCCATATCATCCACACTCGCCATAAACCGATCTAACTCAACTTTAGTTGGCACAATGCGTGACTCTTCTTGCAGATACTCACTCACATCTAAACGAAAATTATCGACAGAGCGACTTTTATAATTTTTAAAGCGATTCACATACAAGCCCACCTGATAGGCCACCGAATCACCTACATACTTAGACGCTATTTCTTCCCAGTCGAGATCAACTTGCATAAAGATAGACCGCAATTGATTGGCAAACTCTGCATCGCCTTCAATTTTTAAAGCACCACTATTCAACATTGACTGATATTCAGCCCCTAAACCCATTCTTGCCAAACTGACAATATTGGAATGTATAGTGGTCGTCACCTCAAGCTCGTTTGTAATGGAAACTTCTTCATCAATTACATACTCACTCACTTCTAGACCCGCTTGCACAGGCGTGACCAGCAGGTGTTTATTAATATCAGTTAAATGCACCAATAAACATTGGCCGGCAAATTGATTTAATTTTGCTGATATTTCGGGGTCGCTATCCAAGTACTTTTTAAGCGCACTGTTAATGAGGTTAAGTAACATTATTTACAAATTTAAGCTTATAGTGACAACTTGTGTCCGCGATGAATACTAACAATCCCGCCATTCAGATTTAAGT
>CALAJL010000143.1 GCA_937922735.1 uncultured Gammaproteobacteria bacterium
AAAGCGGTGTGATAGTTCAGAGATTATTCTCGTGATTTCATTAATTTGTGCCTGATCGGGGCGCAACCAAAGTGAATATGATTTTGGTCTATGAGTGGTGGGTCGCATATAATTAATCTTATTTTAACTTATTTAATGTGGATCATTATAAATTATTATTAAAAACAAGAAGTTAAATTTCATTTAGCCGTGTTTGCATTAATCTTAAGGCTGAATATTTCTGAGATTCTAGTGATCTCTCCTAATTTAAATAACATCAAAAATACACTGTTTGTAAACCGATATTGATCTTAAACGTTGTTGTATCTATGAAGTATTCAATAATGGAGAAGATCACAATGAACAAGAAATTCACACTTTTGATGATTTTATTGGTTAGTGCTGCTTTGTCAGCTTGCGCATCCAGCCCTTACGGTGCACCTAGTAAACAAACTCAAGGCGCGGTAGCGGGCGGTGTTATAGGTGGGCTGTTAGGTTCTACGGTTGGTGATGGTCGTGGAACTGTGTGGGCAACGGCTGCAGGCACATTGATTGGAGCGCTTGCTGGCGCGCATGTTGGCAGACAGTTGGACGACCGAGATCGATACTATACGGGGCAAACACTTGAAACTGCCCCAACGGGTGCCACCAAGGAATGGGTGAATCCTGATTCCGGTGCAGCCTATTCAGTAACCCCTACGCATACTTATGAGTCTGGTGGAACACCATGTCGTGAATTTACCATGGATGCAGAAGTGGGTGGGCAGGCTGAGCAGGTATATGGCACGGCATGTAGACAAGCTGATGGAAGTTGGAAAATGTCAGTTTAAAATTACCAAACTGTAAAACTGCAGTATTTGTTATGCCACTCGACAATGGGGGTCATGCTAGCTTAGTGTGTGATCTCCTTGGTGGGATCAATGTGAAGTTTTAGTTGACTTGGATTGTTCTTAACGTGATTTGATTTCGTCTTGCTTCATGTGTTGTGCAAGCCAAGCTTTGAGTTCCCATGGGAAAGTATTTTCGGTTTTAGAAATATCATTCCAGCCTTGTTCAATATAACTTTCATATGCATCAGCACCAAAAATATTTTGTACTTGTAATGGGGCACTTTCAAGCGTTGAGTCTGCGTTTTGATTTTCTTCTCTAAATGCATAGAGAGTGGGTTCTTCTTCTTGCTCGTCGGTTTTTAGGATAGTGATGTAAGCGCATTCAACACCTTTTCTATACAGCACTTGGTAATCGATGATCTCAAGTTTTTCTGCTTCGGAATGGCTAGTGTTATTTTCTACTTCAGGTTCTTGCTGAAATTGTTTGAATACTTCGGCAAACTCACCCGTTGCTAGAGCATCCGTTGAAAGTTCAAGACCGTCTGGTTTGCGTCGATCGCTTAAGGTGCGTCTATCTTCTTCAACAGTTGAGTTGTTGCTATCATCCATAAGTGATGATTTCTTTTCATTCGTTCTCCGATCTAAGTTAGATCGACGATCATATACAATCTTAGCGCCTTTACTCATCTGCTCATGCCATATAATTAGTGTAAAAGAGTATAAAACAATACCAGCCATAGGGTATGTAATTGTGACCGAGTTCGCATTGAGTATTCCGTTGAGCAGGGTGTTTTACCGGTATAAGCAGTTATTTAGCATAGGCGATTATTGTCCATAAGTGTCCAAATCTAGTCAGTGGAGTGTAGATGATAATTATGGTTTTTTGATACTTGTGAATTGCTGCCAGTGTTGTTTGCCACTATTACTATAATCTCATTTTGCACAAGCAATCATTTCCAATGTAATGAAGATAATAGAACTGAATTTTGATGCTGAGGCAACTTGTTAGTACGCCATTAATGGTATGCATACTAAATGATAGATACTTATTAGTTAATTATTTCTAAGTTAAATAAGAAATATTTAATTCCGTTTCCTGTTTGAGGGAAGAGGTAGTAGAGTGTGTGATACATGGTAAGAAAAAATAAGAAAAAATTAGTCGACCCTTACGCAACGCGTGAAGCCTCCAAATACGAAAGCCCTATTGCAAGTCGAGAACTCATTCTAGAAATTTTAGAAAAAGGGGATGGTCCGTTGCCGCTTGCTGCTTTGCATGATGCGTTGCAGGTCGATTCAGATAAAGTGGTTGATGCTCTAGCAAGACGTCTAGGTGCGATGGAGCGCGATGGGCAATTAATACGTAATCGTCAAAATCACTACTTGCCTATATCAAAAGTTGATCTGGTGCGTGGTCGTGTAATGGGTCATGCCGATGGATTTGGTTTTTTGATTCCTGATGAAGGTGGTGAAGATTTGTTTTTATCGCCATTTGAAATGCGCACTTTAATGCATGGGGATCGTGCAATCGTTCGGCCAGCTGGAAAATCTAAGCGCGGCAAACTGATGGGCAAATTGGTTGAAATTATCGAGCGTGGCAATAAACAAATTGTAGGGCGTTACTATAAAGAGTCAGGGCTCGGTTTTGTGGTGCCAGATAACAAGCGTTTAAACCAAGATGTCATGATTCCTGAGCAGGATGCTATGAAGGCTAAGAATGGCCAGTTTGTAGTTACTTTAATTGTTGAGCAGCCAAATAAATCTAGACAACCGATTGGCAAAGTGATCGAAGTGATTGGTGACCATTTGGCGCCAGGAATGGAAATTGATGTTGCGATTCGTTCATATGATTTACCTTATGAATGGTCTGATAATGTATTGCTGCAAGTAGAGCAATTTAGTGAACAATCAATTCAAGACCAGCTAAAACATAGAAAGGATATGAGGGAGCTGAACTTTGTAACGATTGATGGACTGGATGCAAAAGATTTTGATGATGCCGTGTATTGCGAGCCACATGAAAAAGGATGGAAACTTTGGGTGGCCATTGCGGATGTATCACATTATGTAGTGTCTGATACTGATTTAGATAAAGAGGCGCGTAATCGTGCAACCTCTGTATATTTTCCTGAACGCGTTATTCCAATGTTGCCAGAAAGCCTTTCTAATGGGCTTTGTTCTCTAAAGCCCGAGGTAGATCGCTTATGTATGGTTTGCGAAATGTTTATTTCAGATAGGGGTGAGCTGAAAAGTCATAAGTTTTATGATGCAGTGATGTGTTCCTCAGCGCGACTTACTTATGATGAAGTGCAAACGATTCTTTATGATAAAGAACCTCAGGCTAGAGAAAAACGGCAGCATTTGATTGGTGATTTGGAAAACTTGCAGTCGGTTTATAATGCATTGCGGAAACAGCGTAAAAAACGAGGTGCGATCGATTTCGACACCAAAGAAACATATTTTGAGTTTGATGAAGAAAAGAAAATTAAAGCGATTCTTCCGCGACAACGTTGTGAAGCGCATATGATTATAGAAGAGTGCATGATCAATGCTAATGTTGCTGCAGCAGAATATATTACTCGATCTAAGTTGCCGACTTTATTTCGAGTGCATGAGAACCCTACAACTGAAAAGTTGCGAGATATGCGAGAGTTTCTTGAGTCATTGGGTGTTGGATTTAGTAAAGCAGAGAAGCCTACACCTAACGATTACATGACAGTGATTAAAAAGATATCGCATCGTAAAGATAAGCATATTATTGAAATGATGCTGTTAAGATCTATGGCCCAAGCAGTCTATAGTCCAGAAAGTGTTGGCCATTTTGGTCTGGCATTGCCTTTGTATGCACACTTCACCTCCCCGATTCGTCGTTACCCGGATTTGGTCGTACATCGAACTATTCGGCATTTGATTGAAAAGAAAAATAAAGATTCTTTTCCATTATCAGAAAATGATTTAGTGCTTCTAGGTGAGCATTGTTCTATGTGCGAGCGTAGAGCAGATGATGCAACACGTGATGTCGATGCATGGCTTAAGTGCGAGTTTATGTTGGATAAGCTTGGGCAAGAGTTTAGTGGCACGATTAC
>CALAJL010000144.1 GCA_937922735.1 uncultured Gammaproteobacteria bacterium
ACGGTTGCTGTCATATCTATTTTGTTGTTGTTATTTCAATATTTATTGTTGTTAATGACCTTCTCTAGCCATTCGCTCAAGTCTTTGTTGAGCTAAACTCGCAACACTTGAATTAGGGAACTGGGCACGTAAACGAGTAAGCTCAACACGAGACTCTTCATATTGTCCTAACTCATAATGCGTAAAACCTAATTTTAGTTTTGCATCGGCCACTTTTGAACTGGCCGGATATTTTTCAATAACTTTTGTAAATTCAGATAATGCTTGCGGATAGCGTTTAGAAACATAATTTGCTTCCGCTAACCAATATTGCGCGTTAGAAGCATACTTGCTATCAGAATGGCTTTGAAGAAAACCATTAAACGCGGTTATTGAATCATCATATTTACCTTGTTTTAACAGCGTAAATGCATTTTTATAATCCTCTGCAGCATCACTAGAAGTGCCACCTGAAACAGTCGTATTAGTTGTTGCAACTTGCTGACCTTCATTACTCGTAGTATTCACGGCATTAGAAGATTGAGCTTGGTCAATAGCATTATTATTTAGCGTCACTCCGCCCGTTGACGAAGTTCCATCTATTATTGATCCAGACGCTTGTAAGCGACGATCAATATCTAAAAACTGCTCGCGTTGTCGCGTTTTTAGAGTATTCAATTCATGTGTTAATTGCTCATTCTCTCCACGCAATTGCTGTATTTCTCTCTGCAATGCATTTATACGCTGCGATAAATTAATCAACGCTTCACTATTAGCAATTCGCTCAACACGTTGCATTCTTGCATCGATAGCATCTAGACGTTCATTATTCGCTTTATGAGCAACCGCCATGGTGGACACTTGCATTAACACAAGTGTCACCATAGTTTTCAGGCAAATAGAATTAACATTCATCCTTAACTTTCTTTCCATAATTTTGAGCAACCTGCTTACTGTATAATTTCAACTCTTCTATTTTGCTGCCATGATTCCTCACCTGAACCAACTACTGCAGGCTTTTCTTCACCATAACTAACAATATCAAGCTGATTGCCACTTACACCTTGCAACATAATTATGTCACGCACAGTTTGTGCACGTTGCTCACCAAGCGCTAGATTGAATTCACGTGTACCGCGCTCATCAGCATGACCTTCCAAACGAAGTTGTGCGGCGGGGTTAGCCGACAATAATTCTGCTGCAGCCATAATGAGCGGCATAGATTCATCACGGATTTCTGCACTGTTGTAATCAAAGTAAACAACATTACCTGATTGAGCAATCACATCATTAAGGGTGCCCATTGATAAGCCACCTTCACCTTCAAGACCTGATGTTTGTGCTCCATCCTCTATAGATACATCACCGCCTTCATAATCATCACTAATTACGTCGCCAGGCATTTGCTTAGTACTGGTGCTACAGGCTCCTAGTGTTAACAATAAACTTATAAGAAATACTATCAGTGCTTGCTTAGTCATAACTCACTCCTCTTTGTGGTTACAAATTTAAAAAATTCGAAACAATTATCAATTTCGAAATTGTAGTTAACGAAATGGTGACCATGATGGCTCACGCACATCGCCTTCGGTTAAACGTAGTTTCTGTTTAACTCTCCCGTCTGCACTTACGGCAGCTAAAACTCCTCGACCCTGATCCGCTGTAGCATAAATAATCATACTGCCATTTGGTGCGAAACTTGGCGCTTCATCTAGATTACCTTTACTAATTACACGCATGGCTTTTGATTGAATATCCATCACCGCTACACGAAAACCATTTCCGCTGTTATTGACCATAGCAACATAGCGACCATCTGGCGAAACATCTGCCGCAGCATTGTATTTACCATCAAATGTCAGCCTTTGAGCTTTACCACCATTGACTGAAACTTGATAAATTTGTGGTCCACCACTTCTATCAGAAGTAAATAATAAAGTTTTTCCATCAGGCATCCAACTCGGCTCTGTATCAATTGCCGGTCCACTGGTTAGACGCTTTAGGTTTTTAGCCGCTATATCCAAAACATAGATATCTGGACTACCCGCCGCAGATAACGTTAAGGCCAAATGCCTTCCATCTGGAGACCAAGATGGTGCGCTATTAATGCCTTTTTTAGCAGAAACTTTCGCGCGTGTTCCTTGAATGATGTCTTGTATATATATAGCTGAATTACCACTTTCAAACGATACATACGCTAAGCGAGAACCATCTGGGGACCATGCTGGAGATAATATTTGTTTGCTTGAGGAAAATATGGCCCTAGCGTTGTAACCATCAGCATCCGCAACCTGTAGTACATATTTTTTCGAAGTTCCTTGACTTATCGTGCTGACATACGCCACACGGGTACTGAACGCACCACGTACTCCAGTTAACGTTTCAAATACTAGGTCACTTATTTTATGACCCACTTTACGGACATCTTTAGTACCCGCAGGAATCACATTACCTAAAAGTCTCTTCTTTCTAATTAAATCTATTAATTGAAACTCAATTCGATATTGAGCATCAGTAGATTTTACAATTTTTCCGAGCAACAAGCTTTCTACGCCAGTGTCACGCCAGGCCTTAAAATCTAATTGCGAAGGATTTACTACCATTTGTGGAAAACGTTGCTTATCTAGCACATTAAAATAGCCACTTCTGGCTAAATCATTACGTACTATGGTTTCAATTGCCTCAGGAGCGGTATAGGTATCTCCTGCAAAAACAGCAATTGCGATGGGTAACGCACCCTCAACACCTTGGGTGATTTGAATTTCTAATACGGCATGCGCACTTTGTCCTACAAAAATAAATAAACTAAGTGCGATTACTCTAGCTAAAGCTTTCATTAAATCTCCGGAATAAATTTAAAACGCAATTCTCGTTCAAACAAATCAGGCGTAGGTGGCTCGGGCAATGGGTCAGATTTCCAAACTGCTTCTTCCACCGAACGGCGAAATGCTTCATCACCAGTACATTGCTCAACCACTACATCCTCAACATATCCACCAGGCGCTTGGCGAACATATACTTTGCACCAGGCATCTGACTGGTCATTAAGCGGTTTACGCCACCGACTTTGTATTCTACTGCGTAATGCGTCTTGATATATGGCAATATCTCTACTCATTGCACGCGCCTTTGCTGCTCGTTGAGCCTCAGCCTCGGCAGCATTAATCTCTGCCTCTTCTGCAGCTAAAATTTTAGCAAGCCGCTCTTGTTCAGCAGCTTTTTCTGCTGCGAGCTTTTCAGCTTCTTTACGTTTTTTCTCTTCCTCTGCCTTTTGTTTAGCTAGCTTTTCAGCCTCTTTGCGTTTTTTTTCTTCTTCCGCTTTTTGTTGAGCTATTTTTTTAGCTTCCTCTTCTTCACGCTTCTTCTCTGCAGCTAACTTTTGCGCTTCTTCAGCCTTCTTCTTTTCCTGCGCAAGCTTTTCAGCTTCAGCCTGTTTTTTAACTTCTTCCTCTAAACGTTTCTTTTCTGTCTCTGCCTGCTTTCTAGTTTCTTCCTCTATACGCTGTTTTTCAGCTTCGGCTTGTTTTTTAATTTTCTCTGCTTTTTCCTGCTCGGCTTCAGCTTTCTTTTGTGCCTCTTCGGCTTTTTGTTTTTCAGCTTCTAACTCAGCCTGTAGTTGTTTTTTCTCTTCTTCCTGCTTTTGTTTAATTTCTTGTTGTTTTATTTGTTCTGCTAATTGCTTTTCTTTTTGCTTTTCTTTCAGGTCATCTTTAGGCGCTGACTTTTTTTCAACCTCTAATTGATTCGTGTTAATAACCGTTGCATTAATTGTATTGATACTATTCAGTGGGTTTTCTTTATGATCAGGCTTAAATTGAAAACCAATCACTAAAAATAAAATTATTACCAGATGAACAACAATTGCAATCGTCGCCGACATTGGCAAATGTCGCTTAAATTTAGCCATGACTTATAAAGGATCAAGCTCTTCCATCATAAACTCTGGGCCACCCAGTTCTGAAACGGTTGGATCAGTTATTAAGCCAACATTTTCAGCACCTGCTTCTTGCAGTTTCACCATCACAGCAACGACTCTTCCATAATCCACATTATTGTCACCACGCACATATATAGGAGTTACTTCTTTAGATAGAATTTCTTCAATTTGGTTTCTAAATAATTCATCGGCAATCGGTTGATCTGGGGCATCTGATTTATTCACATAAATCAGCCCAGCACGATCCACAGAAATGATCAGAGGCTCTTGATTTTCATCAATTTTTTCCAATGGTTTCGCAGGTGCTGAGGGCAAAGCTACTTCAACCCCTTGATGAAATAGTGGTGCAGTTACCATAAAAATAACCAGCAATACCAACATTACATCAATATAGGGCACTACATTTATCTCAGACATGCGCTTGCGACGCTTGATGCCTATATATGCCATGATATTTTTCCTAATTTTCTATCTTAAAATTGGCGTAGCGATGACAAAGGTTAAGCCTATTATCTTGTTTAGTTTCTTGCTCAATTTCATTGAGCTTAATCTCGAACTTGGGCTTGCATATCCATATCTTTCGTCAAGGCTTGCCTTTGTAACAAAGCAGTAAACTCTTCAACAAAATTGTCATAGCGCATAATTAAACGCTCCACATCTGTTGAATAACGGTTATAGGCAATCACAGCAGGTATCGCAGCAAACAAGCCCATCGCCGTCGCTATTAAAGCTTCAGCAATACCCGGCGCTACGGCAGAAAGCGTAGCTTGTTGCACATCGCCCAAAGCACGGAATGAGTTCATGATGCCCCATACCGTTCCAAACAAACCAATATAAGGTGCTGTGGAACCAACAGTAGCTAAAAACGAAAGGTAATGTTCCAAAGCTTCTACTTCACGAGCCATCGCCACTTTCATTGAACGCAATGAAGTATCGGTTATCGCCTCGGGAGAAACTCTTTGTTGTCGATGCAGACGCACATATTCTTTAAAACCAGCAAGAAAAATATGCTCCATTCCGGTTGGGTCTTTTTTTACTCTGACTTTTTCATACAATGCGGCTAAGTCAGTACCCGACCAAAACCGATCTTCAAATTTATCAGCATTAACTCGTGCATCACGAACAATCTTCCATTTACTTACGATCATCGTCCACGAGATAACCGATGCGATTAGCAATGAAAGCATCACCAACTGCACTACCAGGCTGGCTTCCATAATTAAGCCTAATATACTGGTATCTGTCGTCATTATTATATTTCCCCTGCTTTAATTATTTTATATAAATTCTTAGGAATAGGATTGGGTGAAAAGTCTTTTGCATTCAAACAAACAATATTCACTTCACTAGTCGTACATATATTTGCTTCGTCAGCTTGTTGGCTTATAACTTGCTTGAATGAAATACTCGCAGGCTTAAGTGCATGAGGTACTACCGTCACCATTAAAGCATCATTGAATCTCGCAGGCTTTTTATATTCTATATTTACTGACCGCACGGCAAATAAAACGTTCAGTTCTTCTATTAGCTCGTCTTGTTCTATATTTAGCGCACGTAACCATTCAGTACGTGCACGCTCCATATATTTCAAATAATTGGCATAATACACCACACCACCCGCATCGGTGTCTTCATAGTAAACGCGTGTTGGCCATACAAAGGGCTTCATTAATCGTAAATGAGCTTTTTAAATTTATTCGTTGATTAAATTAACTAGCTAAATATTTTGGCTAATCTTATTGGCTAAACTTACTGGCTAAACTTATTGGGTTGTTTCAGAAAACATATCTTCACTAGAGTCTGCATCTGGAGTTACTAAATTATGCTGGGGAATCTTAATTCCAAAATGACGGTACGCATGTCCCGTGGCAACTCGACCTCTAGGTGTACGCATCATAAAACCCTTTAGAATTAGAAAAGGCTCGATAACATCTTCTATCGTGCCACGCTCCTCGCCAATCGCTGCAGCTAAACTATCTAAACCCACAGGACCACCTTCAAATTTTTCAATTATTGCAAGCAGTAACCGCCTATCCATATTGTCAAAACCATGCTCATCGACACTCAACATATCTAGTGCCGCGTCAGCTATTTTACTTGTTACTACACCATCTGACTTAACTTGCGCATAATCACGCACACGACGTAACAAGCGATTTGCAATTCGAGGGGTTCCCCTAGAACGTTTTGCAATTTGAATTGCGCCGTCATTATTTAGTTCTACATGTAAAATTTTGGCTGAGCGACGAACAATGGTGGCTAATTCTTCAGTGTTATAAAATTCAAGCCGTTGCACAATTCCGAATCGATCCCGCAATGGAGAAGTCAACAAACCTGCTCGCGTAGTAGCACCCACCAATGTAAACGGCGGTAAATCTAATTTTATAGAGCGGGCTGCTGGCCCTTCTCCAATCACTATGTCTAACTGAAAGTCTTCCATGGCCGGATATAAAATTTCTTCAACTACAGGACTTAAACGATGAATTTCATCCACAAATAACACATCATGTGGTTCTAAATTGGTCAGCATCGCAGCCAAATCTCCAGGCTTCTCTAATACTGGACCTGATGTATGACGCATATTAACTTGCATTTCATTGGCAACAATATGCGAAAGTGTAGTCTTACCTAAACCAGGTGGACCAAATATCAATACATGGTCTAAAGCTTCTTGACGTTGTTTTGCAGCAGAAATGAAAATTTCCATTTGCTCACGCACTTTTTCCTGGCCAATATAATCACTAAGCTGACTAGGTCGAATCGCGTTCTCCGCAACCACTTCTTCTTTTTCCACGCGTGTATCAATAATGCGTGATTCTTCTAATTCAATATTTGTATGTGCCATAGCTTAAGACATGCTCGTTTTTAGCGCCTGTCGAATGATATCCTCACTGTTTTGGCTGTTCGCATCTACCGTACCAACCATACGGCTTGCTTCATTAGGTTTATAACCTAATGACACTAATGCTGATACTGCATCGGCAATGGGATCGGCGACATAATCCGTTACATCATGGCCATTTTTACTGTTACTCGCTACTTGCAACGTACTATCTTTATCAAGACGGTCACGCATATCCAATATCAAACGCTCGGCTGTTTTCTTACCTACACCTGGTATTCTGACCAGTGAATCAACATCTCCATGATGTATGCATTGAGCAAACGCATTAGTATCCATACCGGAAAGAATTGCTAAAGCCATTTTTGCACCTACACCATTCACTTTTAACAAGTTACGAAACATACTTCGATCACGTAACTGTTTAAATGCGTATAGCGTATGCGCATCGTCTCGAATCATTAAATGGGTATGCAGCATGACCGACTGACCACATTCTGGTAACTCATAAAATGTAGACATTGGTGCTTCTAATTCGTAACCCACACCGTTTACATCTAATAAAAGATACGGTGCCTGCTTTTCAATGATCTCGCCTAGCAAACGCCCTATCATGCGAAATCCCCAACAATAGATTTTGTAGAAGTTCGATTATTATTAAGCATCAACGCCGTGTGTGCATGACACAAACTTACGGCTAATGCATCTGCCTCATCTGCCTGAAACTCTCCACGCAAACCAAGTAGACGTAACACCATATGTTGAATTTGATCTTTATTTGCGGCACCGGTGCCAACCACCGCCTGCTTAACCGAACGCGCGCTATATTCACTTACCGGAATACGTTGATGCACCGCCGCACAAATCGCTGCTCCACGTGCATGACCCAACTTCAATGAAGAAGATGCATTTTTATTGATAAACACCTCTTCAACCGCCACTTCATCTGGCTGAAACTGCTCAATCGCTTCTGACAATTGACTAAATATTATTCCTAAACGATGCGGAATGGTTATATCACCCTCTTTGGTATTTTTAGCACGTATGTTAGCACTATGAATATAACGACTGGTTCTGCCATCACTTTCAATAATACCAAAGCCCGTTATTTGTAATCCTGGATCAATACCAAGGATGCGAACCATGTTATCTTGCTTTTCGGGTACGTTGTATTGCATGCAATACTCTAGTCCACTACTTTACGCGACTGCTTCATAAACGGAATCCGGAATATCAGCATTAGAATAAACGTTTTGCACATCATCTAGCTCATCTAACATATCCAAAAGCTTCAGCATGGTTTCACCTTGCTTATCTGACAAAGAAACTCTATTTTCTGCGCGCATCGTGACTTCAGCTTCTACCGGCTCCAAGCCTGCAGCTACCAATGCATCTTTAACTGTTATAAATTCTTCAGAAGACGTTAACACTTCAATACTTCCATCATCGGCAGTAATCACATCTTCTGCTCCAGAATCCAACGCCGCTTCCATCACCGCATCTTCATCCGTTCCAGGTGCGAATTGAATCACGCCTAAATTTGCAAACATATAGGCTACAGAACCTGAGGTACCCATGTTGCCATTAAATTTTGTAAAAGCATGACGCACTTCTGCAACGGTACGATTACGATTATCTGTCATGCAATCAACTAATATTGCGCTGCCGCCAGGACCATAGCCTTCGTAACGAATTTCTTCATAATCATCACCATCCTGCTCACCAGCGCCACGTTTAATGGCACGCTCTACAGTATCCTTATTCATGTTTGCGGACAGACCTTTGTCTACCGCTAACCGCAGACGTGGATTTGCATCCAAATCCGAACCACCCATACGCGCGGCTACCGTGATCTCGCGAATAAATCTGGTAAATAACTTCCCGCGTTTAGCATCTTGCGCTTTTTTGCGGTGTTGAATATTGGCCCATTTACTATGACCTGCCATTGAAACTCCTCTAGTTTTCTAACTCCACTACGACCACTAAGATATCGACGATCTAAGTCAACTTTAGACGTAGCAAAGCTCTCCCTAATAAACGGTAATATTTTAACACTTTCACAGATATTAAGTAGTCAAACCAAAAGATGAATACACTTAGGGAGACAGTAGGGAGGCAGGGTATTGTTGCTCTAGCGTTATCTCTAGAGGCTATACACAATCACCCGTGCGAATGAATTCGTCCACCACCGCAGCTACATTTTTCGACAGCAGTAAACCGGTATGACTATAGGGCACTTGCATATGCAAAGTGCAATTACTCACCTTAGTTTCCGACACGGCGACAGTGCCATCATTGGGCTGATCTAAACGTGCACCTAACATTTGACCAATCCCATACCCTTTAGTACCCGCGATAACGGCTAACGGATGGGTGCCTTTCCAGCTAGGCGCACTCCCAAGTAAAGAATTAGAACTTGCGCCTAAGATGTTATTTTTTAACAAGTTATTTTTTGAGATATGTTTAGCTACACCGCTGCCGGTTAATGGAGAACCCAACATGACGACTCTGCCGGGCTTAGCGGTATCAAACATTTGAAAATAATGTAGCAGTATGAGGCCACCATAGCTATGAGCAACAAAATGAACGATATCAGCATCCAGTTGCTGAACAAATTTGGCTAACATGTGTGCATTTTCTTTAGGACTGCGTCTCACACTTTGATAAGAGTACTCTACACATTCATGCCCCTGGGCACTTAGGTAACGTGAAATAGGCTTCATCGCCCAGCCGTTCATCCAAATACCATGAATACAAACAACAACTTCGCGCATATTCTTACATTAAACTTTAAATGTGATACTGCATCTATTTGTTAATTAGCAACCATAAAACAATCTCTTTTAGCATCGCCCTCAGGGCACCCAGCGTTCAATCGCTTCTTGATTAGTATGAGAAAAAGCCCGTTCAATCGCTTCTTGTTTCGATAGCCAAGTAAACTCATCATGTTCTCTTGGATCCAACCGAATATTGATTTGTTCCGGTAATTCCAAACTGAATACATGCTCCTGATTTTCTGTCACACCCGGTGCATAGCGATCTCGCCAAATTGAGTAAATCTCAAAATTCTGTGAAAACTGACAATCATGCAATGAATGCTTGTCGATACCCGTTTCCTCTTCCAACTCCCGAATAGCCGCTTGCTGCGGGTTCTCATCCCACTCCAAACTACCGGTCACTGACTGCCAAAAGTCATTAGGGTACTTACGGCGCATCATTAAGACATCACTCGCTTGCGTGTATACTAGTACCAGTACCGATTCAGGGCGTTTAAATTCCATCTAGTTTATCTTTATGGTTATCTTTAAGGTTCTATTTCAAGATTATTAACTTAGTTGTTGCAAAAAATACGATGATTTTACCTGCGAAGTGTACAGATAAAGCACAGATTTTACCTAAACAGATACTCTGCTTCATAGTATTGTTTTTATTACTAGCTGCTTGTTCTAGCACTCCACCCAAAAAAACTTCTGCCCAAAATGAAGGTTATGTAACCCAGGCCGTGCAATATATGAATGCTGGTCGACTCGATGCAGCACTTGCCTCAGTTAAGAAAGCGTTACAGCTCAATCCTAAATCTGCCGATGCCTATACCGTAGCCGGTCTTATTTATAATAAAAACAACCAAACCGAACAAGCTGAGCGCTATTTTAAGCGCGCATTATCTCACGACCCCAATCATTCTGCTGCTCAAACCAATTATGCGAGCTTTCTTTGCAAGCATGACAAACCATTAGAAGCTGAAAAAATTTATTTAGCAGCCGCTACTAACAAAAACAACACTCAACCCGAACTAGCCTATACCAACGCAGGTTTATGCGTATTAGGAATACCAGACAAGATCAAAGCTACAAAATACTTCAGCAATGCATTGAAAATTAATCCAAAGTCTCCTGTGCCCTGGTATCAACTGGCTAAAATTCAATATGGGAACTATAGCTATGACAATGCTTTTAGGTTACTTCAAGAATATGAAAAAGTCGCTCAACCCACACCTAAAACTTTGTTACTAGGCGCACAAATATTAGATGCTAATGGAAAGCCTGACCTAGCAAATCAATACAAACTTACATTAGTACAACAATTTCCTAACTCAAAAGAAGCCAAACAATTTTCCTCACAATCTGGCGAACTACAACAGCCCGCTGCTTACGACATAAATGAATTATTAAAAAACCAACAAGCGTATTAATACATACTGGTAATTATCAATGGAACATGAAGATAATCCGTCCAATCATCGGCCAGACAACCAACTAGAAGAATTCATTCAACGAGAAAAAGCAAAAATCGTAGGCGAAACTGCAAAAGCGCCTTGGAAAGAACTAGAACGGTTTTATGCGCAAGGCATACTCATACTCGTAAGTGACACATTAGACTTAGTTGAAGT
>CALAJL010000145.1 GCA_937922735.1 uncultured Gammaproteobacteria bacterium
TCCATAAATATTTCACATAACCGGTATGGAGCATTGTTATATTATTTCATCTAAATATGTAATTATACTAGACACTCAAATCCGTTATTAAATATTTGTTAAGCAACTTATATACTACTAATCTAAGCAATAATATATCAAAAAATAAAATATGCTGACGCTATATCAATTTCCTATTTCACATTACTGTGAAAAAGCACGCTGGGCCTTAGAATATAAAAATATTGAGTACAAAAAAGTAAACTTATTACCCGGTCTGCATGCTAAAAAAGCCCGCAATCTTTGCTCAAGCTCATCTTTACCTATATTGGTTCATAACAACAAAGCCATTAACGAATCAAGCGAAATCATTAGCTACTTAGATCATATGTTTCCAATGAATTCACTTACACCTACTGACCCACATTTAAAACAAGAAACTTTAAAATGGGAAAAGTTTGCCGATGAGATGATAGGGCCTGATGTGAGATGTATCTGCTATCACACATTATTAGATCACCCAGATATCATTATTCCATACTTCACAAATGAGGGACCATGGTATGGGAAGCTATATATGAATGTGACATATCCAAAATTATCTCAAAAAATGAAAAATCTAATGAAACTTGATGATGCAGAAGTAGAAGCTAGTCAAAACAGGCTCTCACAAACAATTCAAACAATCATCGCTCACATTCATGGTAGAAGTTTTTTTGTTGGAGATGCTTTCAGTCGAGCAGATCTTGCAGTCGCTTCTTTACTAGCCCCTTTATGTAAAACTAAAAAGTATGGCATCGAATGGCCCGAGGAATATCCAGAACCACTAGCAAGCACTGTCAGCGAGTATAATAATTCATTAGATTGGGTGCATCGAATTTATAAACAATTTAGATGAAACGATGCACTTGGGCCACTTCAAGCCAATCTGAAGAGAAATATCATGATGAAGAATGGGGTGTACCATTACATGATGATCAGAAGTTATTTGAATTCTTGATACTAGAAGGTGCGCAAGCTGGCTTAAGTTGGTCAATTATATTAAATAAGCGTGAAGGCTATCGAAGCGCATTTGATAATTTTGATATAAGAAAAATTTCACAATATTCAGCAAAAAAAATCGATAGTCTGTTACTAAATCCAGAAATTGTTCGAAACAAATTAAAAATTAATTCAACTGTTACAAACGCTAAAGCCTTTTTAAAAGTACAACAAGAATTTGAGGGATTTGACCGTTATATCTGGCAATTCGTTAATGGCAAGACTATTCAAAATACATGGGCAAATGCTTCACAAGTCCCTGTGAGCACTATTGAATCTGACGCTTTGAGCAATGATTTAAAGAAACGCGGCTTTAAATTTGTCGGCACGACAATTTGTTATGCTTATATGCAAGCTATTGGTATGGTGAATGATCATTGTGTAGATTGTTTTAGACATAGCATGATTGCCAAACTCTAATAAGCATCTCATACTATATTTTAAAGGTTGAAATACTATACCTTTATCTCTTGGCACATACACTTTTACATACCCATAATCACTGCCATAACATGGAAACGTCCTAGCAATTTTATCACTAGGCACTGTATGCAGCATGCCAGAGACGTTTCAATAACAGTTATCGGCCCATCTCTAGTATATGGCGATGATATCGATACAATATGCAATTCATTAATCGAATTGAATATAAAATAAGCTTCTAGATTAGTCCAGCAACGCAGCAAACTATTCCGCCAATGAATCAGATAAATATTAACTCAGTAATAGACTTTATCGGTGAGTTTTTCTCTGAACTGCCCCCTCATGCCCTGGCTATAATTATTGGTATTATCACATTAGGCCTTTACAGCATGATTGGTGTTGCAATGGCTACTATTTTAGGGTTTCTTGCGCTATTTATCACAAAGGATGGCATAGCCATATTAATCCTATGCGCAATACTGGTTGCAACATTTTTTATATACGGTCTTGCCAAAGCAATTCTGAGTTATAAAAATATCATGCTACGTTATGACATTGATAAAAATGAATCTCTTTAAATGACTTCAATTATCATTATCTCAATATTATTCATAATGCTCGTTTGGGGTGTATTGATTTATAACAAATTGGTTCATGACAAGAACACCTCATTATCTGCATGGAGCGATATTGATGTACAGCTTAAACGCAGACATGATCTAATTCCAAAATTAGTCGAAGCGGTTAAACAATATGCTAATTATGAAAGTAGCTTGTTAGAATCTGTAACCACTTTACGCTCACAAGCAAAATCTATTGATCAAATTTCTAAACGTGAGAACGTAGAGCGGGAATTACAAAGCCAAGTACACAAGCTCATTGCAGTGGCTGAAAATTACCCTGAATTAAAAGCAAGTCAAAACTTTCTTGAACTACAGAAGGATATATCAGATATAGAAAATGATATTCAGTATTCACGCCGCTATTACAATGGCGCAGTTCGTAATATTAATACGCGCATAGATTCATTCCCTGACCTAATCGTAGCTCGATTCTTCAAATACAAATATCACGAGTATTTTCAATTAGATGATTAAAGATATATATTTTATAAAAATAATTACCATCTGTTTAATAGCAATTCTTTGCATTTCTATACTTGAAAATAATGCATATGCAGCAGAGGAAATAATATCCTTCAATAGCAATATTACGGTTCATGAAGACTCATCGATGACAGTGATTGAGAAAATCATAGTGCGCGCAGAAAATAAAAAAATAAACCGTGGCATTTACCGTGACTTCCCTACTAAGTATAAAGGCAAGTTAGGTAATAAAATTAAAGTGGGCTTTGAAATTATCGAAGTTCATAGAAATGGCAATATAGAACCGTTCCATATAAAAAAAGTTAGTAATGGTATCCGAATTTATATAGGCAGCAACAATTCATATATAAATAGAGGCGAACATACTTACACTATTAAATACAAAACCAACCAACAGCTTGGCTTTTTTGAAACTCATGATGAGTTGTACTGGAATGTCACAGGAAATGGCTGGGAATTTCCCATTCTAGAAGCTAAAGCAAGTGTCCGTTTGCCAGAATCTATACAAGCAAGCGATGTAATTACAGAAGCATATACAGGTGCATTTGGTAGTCGTGGTCAAAGCTATGAAACTGACACTGGATTTTCAAGTGACCACTTAATTACTACAAATCGACCACTAATGAACAAAGAAGGTCTAACCATTGTTGTAAGTTGGCCAAAAGGACATATTAAGCAACCCAGCTTCATGCAAAAAGTCAATTGGTGGTGGCAAGCTAATATTGACAATCCCACAAGCTTAATCGCTATCTTGGGTTTATTAATATTTTATCTATTTTCATGGTGGCATGTTGGTCGAGACCCCAAGCCTGGGATTATTATCCCACACTACCAACCTCCGAATGATTTCCCCCCAGGTGGATTGCGCTATATAAAAGAGATGGGTCATGACAAGAAAGCATTCACAGCAGCTCTATTGAGTCTTGCTGTTAAAGGTTATTTAAAAATTCAAGAAGTAGGTAAGACTTATACGTTAAATAAGTTGAAAACTTCTGACCTTAAATTGCCTCTGGGTGAACAAGCCATTCTCACAAATTTATTTGGAAAAACGAACCATAATCTAGAATTAAAAAATAC
>CALAJL010000146.1 GCA_937922735.1 uncultured Gammaproteobacteria bacterium
AAATTACGCGGCAGGAAACGCAAGCGCTTTTACATCTTGCACATACTTTGCAATTGCAGACTGAATATCTACTGCATCAGCAAGAAAGTTTTTAGCAAACTTAGGTGTCGTACCTTGCGTGATACCAAGCACATCATGCAATACTAATATTTGCCCATCACAATGTGTTCCTGCACCTATCCCTATGACGGGTATATCAGATTGTTGTGTAATTTTCTGCGCCAACGCTTCGGGCACACATTCCAGCAACAACATGTCTGCGCCAGCTGCTTGCAAACTCTTTGCACTTTCAATCAGTTCATTTGCACTCGCTTCGTCTTTACCCTGCATAGCATAACCGCCTAACTTATGAATATATTGCGGTCGCAGTCCCAGGTGCGCACAAATTGGTATTCCACAGTCGCTAAGTTCCTGCACAATACTCACTTGTCGTATCGATGCTTCAAGCTTTACCATTTGCGCTCCACCCAACTGAATTAAATCAGTTGCATTCGCTAAAGCTTGATCGATATTGGTGTATGACATAAATGGCATGTCTGCAATAACAAAGGATTGTTTAGCAGCACTGCTTACACATTGACTATGATAAATCATATCTTCAATGGTGACAGAGACCGTACTATCTTCTCCTTGCACAACCATGCCCAACGAATCTCCAATAAGAATCACATCCATTCCAGCCTGATCTAGAATGGCAGCAAAACTTGCATCATAAGCAGTTAAGCACGCAATTTTTTCGCCATGACTTTTCATCTCATGCAAACGCGTAAGTGTTATATTTTGGTTTGGCTTATGAATACTCATTTTTGAATCAGATACATTTGAATTATCTAGCCCACAAAAGGAAGTGGATTAAAGTATCGCTTACCCGCCTCTGTATTTAAAATTTCAGTTAATAGCAATTCATAATCTTTATCGTTATTTATGAAATCGATATCACTTGCATTCACGATTAAACAAGGCGCGTCATTATAATCGTAAAAGAATTTTGCATACGCCTCATTCAGTTGCTCGAGGTAGGCAGTTTCAACCAAGCGCTCATAACCACGTCCGCGCTTACGAATTCTTTGCAACAGAATTTCAACTGGTGCTTGCAAGTACACTACTAAATCTGGTTTTGGTGCATCAATGGTTAAGTGAGAATAAATTTGCTCATATAATTCATACTCACTTGCGTTTAGCGTTACTTGCGCGAACAAACGGTCTTTCTCAATCAAAAAATCAGCCACTCGCACGGGAGAAAATATATCTGCTTGCTTAAACTCTTGCAGTTGCCTGGAACGCTGCAACAAAAAGTGCAGTTGGGTAGAAAGTGCTGCCTCACGAGGATTTTGATAAAAGCGTTCTAGAAATGGATTGTCATCCACATCTTCCAACAATAACGTTGACCCAAACTCATCCGATAGACGCTGCGCCAAACTGGTTTTCCCTACACCGATCGGGCCTTCTACCACGATGTATTTAAGATTATGCTTATTCATTAATTCTTATTTATTTTGGATAACTTAAATGGCGGCAATTTCTCTATCAGACTCGCAACCGCTCCTTTACCTGGAATAATGAGGTCCGGCTGTAGCTCTTGTAAAGGAATTAGTACAAATTCTCTTTCAGCAACACCATAATGTGGAATTTGGAGCGATTGCGTCTTTATTTGCTCCTCCGCAAATAGAATAATATCTAAGTCTAAGGTTCTTGGCCCCCATCGCTCATCTTTTCTTTGTCTTTGATGTGCTTGCTCAATGCCTTGAAGCGCTTTTAGCAGGCCTTCTGGTGTCAAGCCAGTCGATATTTTCGCCACCGCATTAATGTAATCTGGCTGATCAGACGGCCCCATTGGCTTGCTTACATACAGACTAGAAGCTTCCACCAGGCAAGTATCTGGTATTGCATTTAACTCCTGCAAGGCCGTAGTCACTTGCTGCTGTGGATCAGATAAATTACTGCCCAAGCCTATATATGCATCAACCACTTGCGTCACACTTAATTATCTCGAGAATGTAAGAATTATTGGCAGAAGTTAGTGGTAAGTCTTCTTCTTAGAATGCTTACTCGATCTATTTTGAGAGGCACGCACCATTTTTTTACGTGTTACTTCATCAACATCTTGGTATACGGTCCACCATTCACAAAGCTCATCCACAGGTTCACCTGCACTAGAACGCAAACATAAAAAATCATAAGCAGCACGAAAACGATCATGCTCAAACAATTGATACACACGCTTTCCACGTCGATTATAAAAACGATGCTGTAGATTCCAAATGTCTCGCATTGAGAAAGAAAAGCGTTTAGGTATTGAGGTGTACGGTAACTGAGAGAGTATCGTATCTTTTACCGATGCATCATGAGCTACTTGTGGTGAAAGACCGTCCAACTCTAACTGCTTACTCAAGTTCCGCATGGGCCCCCATAAAAATACTGCATACAAAAAAGCGGGAGTCACAGACTTACCAGACTGAATACGGTCATCCGTATTTTCTAATGCCAAATTTACCAAGTTATTAAAGGTACTGCTTTCTTGTTCTAAAGCTTGCTCCGTTAACGGAAACATGTGGCGAAACAAATCAAACTCACGCAAACCTTGGAACGTTTTCTGTGCAAAGCTTCCATGAAACAACTTGATCATCTCATCAAATAAACGCGCAGAAGGCACTTCAGATAGCAAGCTGCCTAATCTAAGAATTGCATCTTTAGCACTTTCTTCAATTTCAAAATTTAGTTTTACAGCCAGCCTTACTGCACGCAACATACGCACAGGGTCTTCACGAAAACGTAAGTCCGGATCACCGATAACACGTAAAATTTTCGCATCAACATCCCGCAAACCGTCTACCATATCTAAAATCTGATTATTTTCAGAATCATAAAATAAAGCATTAACAGTGAAGTCACGCCTCAACGCATCTTCTTCAATACTGCCATAGGTATTATCAGCAATAATGCGGCCTTGCGTATTCACACTTGCCGTACTCGGCGCACGGAAAGTGGCCACCTCTGTATAACCACCATCAAAATAGACATGCACAATACGAAATCGCCTGCCAATAATTCGACTATGATCAAATATCGCACGCGCATTTTCAGGCGTAGCATCAGTGGCGATATCGAAGTCTTTAGGATGCAAATTCAAAAGTAAGTCACGCACACCACCACCAACAATATAGGCCTTATATCCTGCAGCATGCAGTTTTGAGATCACTTCTAAGGCGCCCTCACAAATCAAATCGGTATCAATAGGGTGCTCGAGCACACCATTACTCACTATTTTTGCTGATTTTTTATCTATCGCTTTCATGCCGAGAACAATCTAATAGCCTAATCAATTAATCAATAAAATCTTTAACTTATCATAACATTTAAAGCCAATATCTCTAATTTAATGGTCATCAAAAAAGCATGTTTTTGCTTAATATTTATGCATTTTATCCCTACCAAACTCACTGAAAACCACTATATTTTGCTTGCATTAGTGAACAATAAAATTTGCATTCTTCATATCAACTTAACAAGCATCATGTTAAAATTTCGACCTAGAATTCACACATCTAGTATTTGAGGTACGTCAATGACACAACTTGTAGATAACACAAACGTTCTTAGTTTTGATGAACAACGAATATCCCCTGTTATATTACTCGCCACATGGTTGTTTTTAGGTTTAGCCACTTACGGATATGCCATGTTTAAAATTTGGGCACCACAACTTACCCAATCATTGCTGATCATTACTTAACTTATTACATTAATTGTAACGGTGGTAATCGCAATGCCATGGTTGCTTTATATTAAAACACACTTACCTAAGCACTAAACTATTTACCGTTAATAGTAAGATGAACTCTGAATACATCAATGATCGTAGAGAACAAAACGATCGACGCATAACGGACAATGCACCACCCTTCCCGTTCTTTGATAGTGAACAAACCTTAGTTCGCGAAAACAGAAGAAGGATGCCCGATCGAAGAATCAATAATATTCAAATTGATAATAATGAAGCTTCTACAAAAGAAGCGACAAGATTATTTCTTTGGCACAAAGAAGAAGTTTGCGAATTATTTCCAGGTACAGAGCAAATCATCGTAGGTCGCTCACAATCGTGTGAACTAATCTTTCAAAACAAATACACCTCACGCCAACATGCACGATTTAAATTTGAAAACGGCGAATTCAGTATTACCGACCACAGCACCAATGGCACGTACATTAAAAATGATGAAGGTGAAGTTTTTTTGATGGGCGAAAAAATGGAATTACATGGCAGTGGTATCGTCAGTCTCGGCACACCCATTGAATATGTAGAAAAAGACGTCATTCACTACTTCTGCCCATAATCTTTCCTTTCTGAATCCTTACAGAATATTTAGGATTCTCATGTTTTTCTCAAAACATCGCACACACTTATGTTGCCTCCAATATTGTTGCCCAAAAGTTAAAATTTAACGATTTCACGCCTCATTAATCGGCAGATTTCTACCATACGGCTGGAGAATAGTCTTAAGGTATTCAAAGTGTTAGCTATTTCCGCATACTTTGGGATTGATTCATATATCCTCCTAATTAATGAAAGAACGCAGAAAACAAGAAAGACGCCGATGGGGCAGGAAAGTCACTTACCCATTCATTGATAGTGAGGGCGTACTGGTTACCAAAAACCG
>CALAJL010000147.1 GCA_937922735.1 uncultured Gammaproteobacteria bacterium
TGATGGACCGGTAACTTTCTGGTTAGAAATATAAAATATACAAATATAGAAAAGAAAAGCTATATAAACCCGCTTATCAATTATAAAAACTATACCTATTCCCAGTGACTGCACGTACAGCTAGCGTAGAACGCAATACCAACGAAACTCAAATTTCAATACAGTTAAATCTTGATGGAACGGGTCAATCCTCTTTAAAAACAGGATTGCCGTTTTTCGAGCATATGCTTGATCAAATCGCTCGACATGGCATGTTAGATTTAAATATTGATGCTAACGGAGATTTAGAAATTGATGCACACCATACCGTAGAAGATGTAGGTATTACATTGGGTCAAGCTTTTAGTCAGGCCATAGGTGATAAAAAAGGAATTGTTCGTTACGGTCATGCATATGTACCATTAGATGAAGCGTTGTCACGTGTTGTGATCGATTTCTCAGGTCGACCAGGCTTAGAGTTTCACGTGGATTTTACACGTGCACGTGTAGGTGATTTCGATGTGGATTTAACGCATGAGTTTTTCCAAGGTTTTGTCAACCATGCAAATGTAACTTTGCATATTGATAGTTTAACAGGTGTCAATTCTCATCATATTGCCGAGACTATTTTCAAAGCATTTGGCCGTGCGCTGCGCATGGCAGCCGCACCAGATGAACGTATGCAAGGAATTATTCCGTCTACTAAAGGAAGCTTATAAATTTTAAACACTAAATCGTTATGAGCAATATTGCTATTATTGACTACGGCATGGGTAATTTATTCTCCGTTACTAAAGCGGTTGAACATGTTGCAGGCTCGAGCGATAAAATCGTTGTCACTTCTGATGCAGATAAAATTAGCACTAGTGATAAAGTAATATTCCCAGGACAAGGCGCTGCAAAAGACTGTATGTCTGCACTGCAGCAATGTGATTTACAAGCTGCAATTATAGATGCTGCAAGCCAAAAACCTTTTCTTGGTATATGTATGGGTATGCAAGTACTGATGCAGATGAGCGAAGAAAATAATGGTGTTGATTGTTTAGGAATGTATCAGGGGAGTGTTAAATACTTCGGCAATCATTTATCGATAGGCTCTGGTGATAATAGCTTTAAGGTTCCTCATATGGGCTGGAATTGTATTGAACAACAGCAGAGGCATCCATTATGGAAAGATATTTCAGAATCAAGTTATTTTTATTTTGTGCATAGCTATTTCGTTTCAACAGATAATGAAAATTTAATCGCTGGTACGACAAGTTATGGGCCAACTTTTACTTCAGTAATTGCACAAGACAATGTATTTGCGATGCAATGTCACCCTGAGAAAAGTGCTCAGGCTGGATTGCAACTTCTTAAAAACTTTTTAAACTGGAACGGCAGTAACACGGTTAATTAAATCATGATTGTTATACCTGCAATTGACTTAAAAGATGGTAAATGTGTGCGCTTACGACAAGGCGGCATGGATGATGTAACGGTTTTTTCTGAAGATCCCGTAGCGGTAGCAGATCGATGGGTAGAAGCTGGAGCAAAACGTTTGCACATAGTTGATTTAGATGGTGCTACATCGGGCGGGCCCGTAAACCGTGAAATTATTCATAGCATTGCTGATAATCACCCTGATTTGGAAATACAAGTGGGTGGTGGCATACGTGATGAAGATACTGTGCAAGCTTATTTAGATGTAGGTGTCCAATATGTAATTATTGGTACTAAAGCCGTTAGTGCGCCACATTTTGTTAATGATCTTTGTCTGGAATTTCCTGGCCATATAATTGTTGGTTTAGATGCAAAAAATGGCAAAGTTGCTATCGATGGTTGGTCAAAATTATCCCATCATGATGTGATTGACATGGCACAACATTTTGAAGCGGACGGCGTTGCTGCAATAGTGTTCACAGATATAAGTAGAGACGGCATGATGCAAGGAGTAAATGTTGAATCTACTGCAGAGCTTTCTGCTGCTATCCATATCCCTGTCATTGCGTCAGGTGGTGTAACGGATGAGAATGATATTAAACGCCTATGTGAGTGTGATGAAGAGGGTATTGTCGGTGTGATTGTTGGTCGTGCGCTTTATGAGGGTACTATCGAATTTCAGCATGCACAAAAACTTGCTGATTCTTATCAATCGTAACTGTTTATACATAAATACTTATCTTGTAGCAGAAACAACTCCTGTTACTTCTTTGCAAAACCCCTATTAAAGATTTTAAACCATGACCCTTGCTAAACGTATTATTCCTTGTCTAGATGTTGATGCTGGACGAGTTGTCAAAGGCGTTAAGTTTATTGATATTCGTGATGCGGGAGATCCAGTAGAAATCGCTAAACGCTATGATCATGAAGGTGCAGATGAAATAACCTTTTTGGATATAACAGCCAGTTCCGATAACCGTGAAACCATGGTGCATGTGGTCGAACAAGTCGCTAGTGAAGTTTTTATCCCGCTCACGGTGGGTGGGGGAATTCGAAAAGTTGAAGATATTCGCACACTATTAAATGCTGGAGCGGACAAAGTAGGCATAAATACTGCCGCTGTATTTAATCCAGAGTTCGTCAAACAAGCCAGTGATAAAGTCGGCTCACAATGTATTGTGGTCGCGATCGATGCAAAACAGGTAAGTAGTGAGGGTGAAACAAAAAGATGGGAAATATTTACCCATGGTGGGCGCAAGCCTACAGGGTTAGATGCGCTAGAATGGGCGCAGAAAATGCAAGATTTTGGTGCTGGCGAGATACTACTCACTAGCATGGATAGAGACGGAACAAAGATCGGATTTGATTTAGCGCTAACGCGCGCGGTCAGTGAAGCCGTTGGTATTCCCGTTATCGCCTCTGGGGGTGTCGGCACATTGGCTCATTTGGCCGATGGCGTAACAATAGGTAAAGCAGATGCAGTGCTGGCAGCTAGCATATTCCACTTTGGCGAATATACTATTCAACAAGCCAAAAATTACATGGCAGAGCAAGGGATCGCGGTGAGATTATGAATAACAATGAAACTTTACAAAAGTTAGCTGTGATACTTGAGCAACGTAAATCAGCCAAGGCAGATGAGTCATATGTAGCAAGTTTATATGAAGCGGGTCTAGAAAAAATATTAGATAAGATTGATGAAGAAACAGGTGAAACGATTGAAGCTGCAAAAAC
>CALAJL010000148.1 GCA_937922735.1 uncultured Gammaproteobacteria bacterium
GATGGTCATGCCGGGTGATAACGTGAAGATGGTCGTCACCATGATCGACCCGATAGCGATGGATGAAGGATTACGCTTTGCGATTCGCGAGGGCGGACGTACTGTAGGTGCGGGTGTGGTAGCTAAAATTATTGAATAAAATATTCAACAATAAATTTAGTAAAATCGATAGCTTAGAGCATTAAATTAAAAAGAAGAGTAAAGAATATGGCCGCAGGACAAACAATACGTATACGTTTAAAGGCGTTTGATCACCGATTGATTGATCGTTCAGCGAGTGAAATCGTTGAAACTGCTAAGCGGACGGGAGCGAGAGTCAAAGGGCCAATTCCTCTGCCGACTAAGAAAGAACGCTTTACAATTCTGATTTCACCTCATGTGGATAAAAATGCTCGAGATCAGTATGAAATTCGTACACATAAACGCATCATGGACATTGTTGAGCCTACCGATAAGACAGTAGACGCATTAATGAAGCTAGATTTAGCGGCCGGTGTGGATGTGCAAATTAAGTTGAATTAGCCTGTCTTTGCTAACAAATTAGAATAGACGGTAATTCCACTGAAAAAAGTACGAAAATATTGCGAAACTATAGCTTATTGAGTAGAGAAAATGGTTTTCTAACACGCTGATTTTTGTGATAATGCACGGCTACTTCGGCCCGGTTATGAGTTACTCATGCCGGGCCTTGGTTATCCAGGAATAGGAAAATTTAAACAACCATGATTCTTCGATATATGTCCAGCATGTACATGTATTTGAGGTGATGGGTTGGGCCAAATTTATTAGGCAAGATTAACAGGCTAGTAATACAACATTATGTCATTAGGTTTAATAGGTAAAAAAGTAGGTATGACTCGCATCTTTACGGAAGCGGGTGTTTCAGTGCCAGTCACTGTCGTTCATGCACCTGCAAATCGTATTACTCAAGTGCGCACACCAGATGCAGATGGTTATCACGCAGTACAAGTAACATATGGTGATAAAAAGCCTTCAAGAATAAATAAACCAACCACTGGACAGTTTGCTAAATCAGGTGTGAAAGCAGGTCGTGGTTTAAGAGAATTTAGATTGGATACAACTCCAGCCAATGTTCTGAAAGTTGGTACTGAGCTTAATGCCGCATTGTTTACAGTTGGGCAAAAGGTTTCTGTAGCAGGGGTAAGTAAAGGTAAAGGTTTTCAGGGTCCTGTTAAGCGACATAATTTCCATATGCAGGATGCAACGCATGGTAACTCAATCTCGCATCGTGCTCATGGTTCAACGGGTCAATGCCAAGATCCTGGTCGTGTGTTCAAAGGTAAAAAAATGGCAGGTCAAATGGGTAACGTCCGTGTGACCACAAAGAATTTAGAAGTAGTGCAAATTGATACCGAAAAAGATTTGTTACTGATTAAAGGTGCTATTCCTGGTGCACCAGGTGGCGATGTAATCGTTAAGCCCGTAAATGCGAGTGAAGTAAATTTGCCTTCAGATGAAGAGCCGGTAAAAGAACAAGAAGAAGCGGCACAAGTTGCAGCTGAAGATAAAACAGAGTCATAAGAAAATATCATGAAACTATCTCTTGCTAATTCTAAAACAACGGTTGATGTGTCTGACGACATTTTTGCGCGTAAGTACAACGAAGATTTAGTGCACCAAGCCGTTACAGCGTATTTAGCTGGTGGTCGCCAAGGTACTAAAGCAAATAAAAGTCGTAGCGATGTGCGAGGTGGTGGTGCAAAGCCTTGGAGACAAAAAGGAACGGGCCGTGCTCGTGCAGGTACATCAAGCAGTCCAATTTGGCGTTCTGGTGGTGTGACCTTTGCAGCAAGACCAAGAAATTATAGTCAAAAATTAAATAAGAAAATGGTACGTGCAGCCTATGCAACCATTTTATCGCAATTAGTTCGCGAAGAGCGTCTCTATGTCGTGGATGCATTTGCAGTGACAGAGCCTAAGACAAAGCAAGCATTAGAGTTGCTAGGTAAATTATCGGTTAAATCTGCTTTAATAATTACTGAAGAAGCAGATAAGAATTTATATTTATCGGTACGTAATTTGCCTTATGTAGACGTAACCGAAATCGGCGGATTAGATCCGGTTAGCTTGGTTAGGTATGAGCACGTCATTGTTACTACAGACGCGCTAGGTGCTATCGAGGAGTGGTTACAATGAATCAAGAAAGATTAATGACTATTTTGCTTGGTCCTCATATTTCCGAAAAGACTTCTATTGCAGCAGAAAACAATAATCAACATGTATTTAAAGTAATACGTGGCGCAAAAAAAGAAGAAATAAAAAAAGCAGTCGAAAAATTATTTGATGTAAAAGTAGCTGCTGTGAATACTATCAATATGAAAGGTAAGGCTAAACGATTTGGTCAGCGCGCTGGCAAACGTTCAGATTGGAAAAAAGCTATTGTGACGCTTGAAGCGGGCCACGATATTGATTTTGGTGGATTTGAGTAAATAAAAGACACACGTTATGGCATTACAGAAAGCAAAACCAACATCACCAGGACGCAGATTTGTAGTTAAAGTTACTACACCTGGTTTATACACTGGTGGACCATATAAACCACTTTTGGATGAGAAGCGCAGGACTGGTGGTAGAAATAATAATGGTCGAATTACCACAAGACATCGTGGTGGTGGTCATAAGCAACGTTATCGCATAATTGATTTCAAACGCAATAAAGATGAAATCACTGCTAAAGTGGAAAGGCTTGAATACGACCCGAATAGAAGTGCACATATCGCGTTACTGAAATATGCGGATGGCGAGCGTCGTTATATTATTGCACCTAAAGGCTTAGACGTAGATAGCGAAGTAGTTTCTGGCACGCAGGTACCAATAAAGGTTGGCAATACATCGCCCGTTCGTAACATTCCAGTTGGCACGATTATTCATAATGTTGAATTAAAGCCGGGTAAAGGTGCTCAAATTGGCAGAAGTGCAGGAGCAGCCATTCAAATAGTAGCGCGTGAAGGTAACTATGCAACTATACGTTTACGTTCAGGTGAGATGCGTAAAGTATTATCTGAGTGTAGAGCAACAATTGGTGAAGTAGGTAACGCAGAACATAACTTGCGTAAACTAGGTAAGGCCGGTGCTAAACGCTGGCGTGGTGTACGTCCAACCGTGCGCGGTGTTGCAATGAACCCAGTAGATCATCCACATGGTGGTGGTGAAGGTAAAACATCCGGTGGTAGACATCCGGTATCTCCATGGGCAATGCCAACTAAAGGTTACAAGACAAGAAAAAATCATCGAACAGATCGTTTGATTGTGCGTCGCAGAAATAAAAAATAATTTTTAAGAATTAAATAAGAATTTAAGAGATAGATAAATGCCAAGATCGTTACGAAAAGGACCTTATATTGATCATCATTTGATGAAAAAGGTTGAAGTGGCCGCAGCAAATAATGACCGTAAACCAATTAAAACCTGGTCGCGTCGTTCTTTGGTTATCCCTGAGATGGTGGGCTTAACTATCGGCGTGCATAACGGCCGCGTGCATATCCCGGTTCTTGTTAGCGAAAACATGGTAGGACATAAATTAGGTGAGTTTGCTGCAACGCGAACTTTTAAAGGTCACTCTGGAGATCGTAAGTCGTAATAGTTATGGAAGTTTCAGCAAAATTAACCTTTATTCGGATTGCGCCACAAAAGGCTCGTCTTGTAGCGGATCAAGTTCGCGGACAAAAAGTAGATCGAGCTTTAGAGATCTTAAAGTTTAGCCAGAAGAAAGGCGCAGTTTTAGTCAGAAAAGTACTTGAATCAGCTATTGCCAATGCTGAGCACAACGAAGGTGCTGATATTGATGAATTAAAAATTTCTAAGATTTTTGTTGATGAAGGACCAACGCATAAGCGTTTTCGCGCACGTGCAAAGGGCCGCGCAGCAAAAATACTTAAGCGTACTAGTCACATTACTGTTGAAGTAAGTGATAAATAAACTTAATTAAATAACGAGAAATTATATGTGTAAATCCACTGCTTTATTAACTCTAAACGAAGGTAAGTGCTAGGTTATGGGTCAGAAAGTACATCCAACTGGAATGCGTTTAGGGATATCCACCGAATGGACATCAAGGTGGTATGCGGAAGGCAGAGGATATGCAGAATTTTTGCAAAGTGATCTAGAGATACGAGAATACTTAAAAAAGAAATTGAAACAGGCATCGGTTAGTAGAATTCAAATCGACAGACCTGCTAAAGCAGCTTTTATCACTATACATACAGCCCGGCCTGGAATTGTAATTGGCAAAAAGGGTGAAGATATTGAAGCATTGCGTAAAGAAGTAGCAAGAAGAACTGGACTAAGTGTTAATAATGTAAAGATTAATATTGAAGAGATACGTAAACCAGAAATTGATGCGCAGTTAGTAGCAGAAAGTATTGCCCAACAATTAGAGCGTCGCATTATGTTTAGGCGTGCAATGAAGCGATCAGTTAGTAACGCAATGCGTTTAGGTGCATTGGGTGTAAAAATTAATGTTGGTGGTCGTTTAAATGGTGCAGAAATAGCACGTAGCGAGTGGTATCGAGAAGGTCGTGTTCCATTACATACTTTGCGTGCAAACATAGATTATGGGTTTGCTGAAGCATTAACCACATATGGAATAATTGGCATAAAAACCTGGATATATAAAGGTGATGTGTACGATATTCATGATAAAGAAAGTGATGATGCTGCTGATAAGTCACAAGCTACTGCAAAAAAGCCTAAACAGAAAACTAATTAATATAAAAACTAATAGTCATGTTACAACCCAAACGTACAAAGTTTCGTAAACAATTTAAAGGCCGTAATCGTGGTCTCGCGTTGAATGGTAATAAAGTAAGTTTTGGCGAATATGGTTTAAAAGCCGTAGCGCGTGGACGCATTACAGCAAGGCAGATTGAAGCAGCACGTCGAGCTATGACTCGTCATGTTAAGCGTGGCGGTAAAATTTGGATTCGAATATTTCCAGATGTGCCTGTTACTAAAAAACCACTAGAAGTTAGGCAAGGTAAAGGTAAGGGTAATGTTGAATACTGGGTAGCAAAGATCCAGCCTGGAAAAATGTTATATGAAATGGAAGGTGTAGATGAGCAAATAGCCCGTGAAGCCTTTAAGCTTGCGGCAGCAAAGTTGCCAATTAAAACTACCTTTGTTTCGCGAACGGTAATGTAATTATGAAAATTGAAGAGTTAAGAAGTAAATCAGTAAAAGAGCTTGGTGCTGAGTTGCTAGAGTTGCGTAAAGAGCAATTTAATTTGCGTATGCAAAAAGGTGTTGGCCAAGCAACACGAGTGCATCTGTTCAAGCTTAATAAGAAAAATATTGCTCGCGTGAAAACAATAATTACTGAAAAACAAGCTCAAAAATAATTAAAGAAATACACTTATGCAAATGCTAAAAAAATATAACCTGTCATTGAGAGATCAGAATGTCTGAAGAAAATAAGATACGTACTCTGCAGGGCAAAGTGATTAGTGACAAGATGGATAAGTCCATTACGGTTCTATTAGAGCGTCA
>CALAJL010000149.1 GCA_937922735.1 uncultured Gammaproteobacteria bacterium
GAATTTGTGGTGGTCCAAATGTCGCAAGACCTTCCGATACTCGTGCAGCTCCCGTAAAGCCGGAAGAGTCCCCAACTCCACCACCAACAGCAGAACCGAAATATGGGTTGTTAGGATCAAAAGGAGCTCCAATTCCACCAAAGCCAGCGTTCATACCAAACTGCCCTACAGTGGTGGGAGGTGTCAGCAATACAACTACTGCATTAAAGTAAGCTTGAGCGAGCGCATCGACTTGAACAAAAGAAGATGCAACTCTGCCAGAGTAATAAAAGCGACGTACTGGGTCGTAAATATCCAAGCCAGGCTCTTGTGCACAACCGCGTTGAATATCGAGCCAGTTTTCATAAGTAGTCATGAAATCTAGGCCGGGTTGTCGGGTTGAGCAAGCTTGGCTGAAACCTTGTACACCGTAAGGCACTTCTTTAAGAATTAATTGCGATGCGAATGGGCCAACTTCAGAGCCTGGCAAACCTGAACGGAATAAATTCTTTGGAGTAACTTTATCTTTAATATCCATCATGCCTGATTTGCCAGGTAGAGAATTAAGCTCTGCTGCCGCATCATTGGCTAGTTGATTGTCTTCATATTGATCGAAAGGCACATCACGTAGTAAAGCTGCCCAATAAGATTCCACCATTTCCGCTGCTGCAGTTCTACTTCTAAACCTTGGAGCTGGAGGCATGAATTGGAAATGCGAATCTGGTCCTAAACCTTGAAAGGCAAGTCCGGCAAGTGGGTTTACTAAACGTCGTTGCAAAGATGGATCAGGACACCCTAATTCAATTTTCGCTAAGTCATTAAATTTTCCAGTGCGAAGTGCGCGAAGAAGTCGCAAATAAGCTCTGCGATCGACTTCACCTAAATCATTTTGTTTTAAACCTTTGTGAAAGTTTCCAATGAATCCTTCAAGATTGTTTTCATCACCATTATTTCTATGAAGACTTCTTTCACCTCTTCGCTCAATTCTGCGAATGCTACGTTTATATTGTCGTAGTGCAGAACGGACGCGTAATTTAATTGAACGTGCCGCTCGTGTGCGTGGGCTAAAAGGAGTGAGTGCATCACGATTTCTAATGCGCCGACCTCTTGCGTCTACGGTTGTACTTGCGAAAGGTAGACTGAATGCACCTACTGCAAGTGGCGCTGCGCCTACACCACCCATAAACTTACGGCGACTTTCAGAGATGGGTGAGTCTTCTGGAAGTTTTGTTTCTTCAATTGAATTAAGCGGTGTTTTTACGCCTGATTTTTCGAATTTACTCATATGAGCCCCTCAAGAATAAGTTAAGTTATTTTTATCAGATCCCATCCGTGGGGCATACGAACAATCGATAAACTCATGCATGTGACGCAAAGTTTAAGAATGCTAGTACTTAATAAATTTAATGTGCGATGACACAAGCTTCTGAGGAAGCGAAAATCAGGAATGGGCTTGCTGAATATGTACTCGCGATAGAGAAGCTAGGCAGGTTCTTAGGTAACTTCAGTAATAATGTTAATCTAGCGTAAAAAAAACATCAAAAAAAATCGACTAGAACGTACTGTACAAAATAGTTAGAAAGTGGAGTTTTACTATATTTAGTATAAAAACTAAACACAAAATTATGTACAAGCTGGTGGTTGATTGAGCTTCTATGAAGTTACGATTGAAACTTGCAGTGATTTAAATGATTAAATTTTAAACCATAAATTATGTAATTTTAGTGCCTAGAATAATCTCTGAAGAACGTAACTGTTTTAAAGTTTGTTCGCCGCCTTTGAACACTATTTCAGGATTTGGATGATTAATTTGTTTAACTATTTCATCTAAACATTGCTGGCCAGTTTTGCAATTATTTTCTGCCAATGTATCTACCAGCATAGCGGTAATAGGGTTTAATTCTGTAAAGGTTACTTTATCTTGTAGATCTCTATGCACCATTAAAAAGTGTACTTCTTTACTTGGTTCTTCGGGTTGAAAGCTTGGTTTTATTTTATGTACTGGATAATGATAGCCATGCATCTTAGCAAGAGGTGATAAAACTGGAATTCCTGTTAATAAGTCACCATGCTTATTAATCGTAGATAAATCAGGCTCAATATCTGAAAACGTTATATTAATTTCAAGCCATTCATAGTGTGCTAGTTCATTAATGAAAACAGGGTCTTCAATGCGTGGTTCACGTTCATTTTGTAGGTAAGTTAAAAATTCTAATGAAATATCTTTAAAATAGGGTGATACAGATTGATGGTTCGCGAAAAATTCTCGTACCATCTTGTGCCAATCTTCTTCGTTATAAAGTTTTCGTAACACTGGGAATGCATTATCGATAAAGTTTTTTACATTTCTATAGAAAAGTCCACGATACACCTCCATACGACGATCTTCGATGTCGCTTGGTGCGGCAGCATTTTCAGGGTCCCTCAAATGTGCAGTAAAGTCATACTGTACTTTTTTGAACGATAAGTTTTCGCTTGTCAAAATGTATTACTCGAAAAACAACTAGCTGGCTTGAGCAACGAATTCTCGTTGGTTATCCCATTTTTTTTGAAGGTTACGAATGGTATGAACTTCTTGCATAAGTTCATTCATTGGTGGAAAGTTAAAATCTCTTTCTAACAAGGTAGGCATGTTGCCGAATAACTCATAAGCCTTATCTAGAATATCCCAAACTGGATCAATTACATCGGCGCCATGTGTGTCTACAATTAAGTCTTCTGCTTCGTTGTAGTGTCCAGCTACATGGCAATACGCAACGCGTTCGCAAGGTAGCGCTTGCAAGAATTTAATTGGGTCATAGTGATGATTAACGGAATTAACATATATGTTATTTACATCTAATAACAAATCACAATCAGCTTCTTCTAAGATATTTTTAATGAAGTTGATTTCGTCTATCTCTTTGCCAGGAGCCGCATAGTATGAAACATTTTCTATAGCGATTGTTCTTTCTAAAATATCTTGTACGCGTTTGATTCGATCAGCGACATAATGAACAGCTTCATCAGTAAAAGGTATGGGCATTAAGTCATAGAGATGTCCTTGGTCAGAGCAATAACTAAGATGTTCGCTGTAGCAACGGATATTATATTTGTCTAAAAACTGCTTAACTTCAGTAACAAATTTTTCGTCTAGTGGGGCTGGGCTACCAATGGATAATGATAGACCATGGGTAACAAATGGAATTTTTTCAGTGAGTGCATGAAAGCGTTTCCCAAGTTTTCCGCCCATGCCTATCCAGTTCTCAGGCGCGACTTCCATGAAATCTATGCCCTGTGGGAAATCACTTTCTAATTCATCAAGTAAGTCACGTCGCAATCCTAGTCCTGAGCCTGAAACTGGATACGATCTTGTTTGTTTGTTTTGCATATCTTTATTCTACCTTAGCTTACTAGACCTCAATATAGTCATAATGCTTACAACAGTTAAAATATATTAGGCTAAGCTGCTGTAAACCCTATAATAATTATAGGGTTTATTTTTAGATGTCATTCTAAAGGCAATGTTCCCATGCTTTTGCATAATTATGCTATTCCTGACGAAAGATTTTTGCCAGCCAGTAATCGATGCTGAAGTATTTTCCAGCACCCATAAAAAATAATACGAGTAACATAATAAAATACGTAGCTGCAAATTCGATACCATTATTGAGTACCACAAAACTTCCCTTTTCAGATAGCCAGTCGTAATTACCATGTTTCTTTAATAAGGATTTAGCAGCACTAACGCGTTGGCCTACTTCTTTACTGTTTTCCAAACTTTGTTTTGCCGATTCAAGGCCAAGATAATCCGCTATGGGTTTAGCCGTACTGGTAGAAGGGTCGCCCGGTGCAACAGCAAACCATCCGTCATCCCAATGCACAGAAAAAATAGCGACTAGCATGGTGATCATCAATGGAATCGCAAACCAACGTACTGCAATTCCGAATAAAAGCGCTATTCCGCCGATCAATTCGGAATATGCGGCTAGATAAGCAAGTAGCTCTGGTGCGGGTAATCCTAACCCCCAGTCCGGATTACCTAACCAGTTTGCAAAATTATCTATACCTGAAAGCTTGGTTAAGCCCGCTGCAATAAATATGGGTGCTAAATATAAACGTAAGGCAAGCGGACCAAGAAAATCGAATGCGCGAAACTTATCTAATATATTTTGAAACCAATTAGCGGTTGATACGAGAGTAGACATGTGAGTTCTCCTTATTTATATTATTTTAATGTTATTTTTGAAATTAGTTGCAATTAGATTCTGGATACAATTCATTTAAGGGTACTGATTTACCATCCGGGCGTACCATGCGCGCATGGAATCTGCGTAACAGACGCGGCTCATGTGCACCGCATGAATGCGCAATTACGCCTACTTCATACGCCATATTTTGTGCATAGTTTTTTACACGTTCTGCTTTGCTCGCAATGTTAAGACCGGTTTGAAGTTTTTTATTATGGGTGGTTATGCCGGTTGGACAGGTATTTTTATTGCATTGTAATGCTTGAATGCAGCCTAGAGAAAACATAAATCCGCGCGCGGAGGTTACAAAATCAGCACCAACAGCAAATGCCCAAGCCACTTCAGCGGGCGTGATTAATTTTCCTGAAGTAATGATTTTGATACGTTCACGTAAGCCATGTGCACTTAATTGATCAACTACTAGCGGTAAGCTTTCTTCAATCGTTAAACCCATATAATCCATTAAGCTCATGGGGGCAGCACCGGTACCGCCGTCTGCACTATCCAAAGTAATAAAGTCAGGTGCAGATTCTGGTCCACGTTTTTTTATCGCTTCACATAAAGCATCTACCCATCCATAGGCACCAATCACCGCTTTAAAGCCTACGGGTTTACCGGTGACATCACGAATGCGATTTAATACATCCAATAAATCCTCAACGGAGTCAATCTCTGGGTGACGGTTAGGGCTGATGGAATCAGTGCCAACAGGTATGCCTCTGATTTCAGATATTTCTTTTGTAACTTTTTCGCCAGGTAAAATTCCACCTTTCCCTGGTTTTGCACCTTGGCTTAATTTAAGTTCGAACATTTTAACTTGTTCGTGAGCAGCCACTTCACGTAATTTTTCATCACTTAAATTCCCTGCTTCATCGCGCACGCCATATTTAGCTGTACCTATCTGAAAAACAATGTCTGCACCACCCTCTAGGTGATAAGGGGATAAACCGCCTTCACCTGTATTCATCCAACAGCCCGCCATACGTGCACCATTTGACAATGCAAGAACAGCAGGCTTGGATATAGCACCAAAACTCATGCCTGAAATATTGAAAATAGAATTCGTTGTGTAAGGTTTGGCAGCATTTGGTCCAATGGTTACATTGCTCGTTGGGGTTGCATCTCGGTCTAGTGTTGGAAAAGGGCAATTGACAAATAACACTGTGCCTGTTGGGCGAAGGTCGCGAGTTGAGCCAAACGCAATCGTGTTATCGATATTTTTGGCGGCTCTATACACCCAAGATCGTTCAGCACGATTGAAGGGTAGTTCTTCCCGGTCCATTGCGAAAAAATATTGGCGAAAAAATTCACCAAGTTCTTCAAAGAAATAACGAAATCGGCCGATAACAGGGAAGTTATGGCGAATTGCATGGGCCGTTTGAGATTTATCGATTATATATAAAACAATCAGCAGTAGAACAAGTAAGCCGATGGCAAATATAAATAACAAGGCTGTAATTTCAAGGAACCGTATTACGAATACGGGTAGTTCAGCCATCATATTATCTTCCCCAATTGTTATTATTGAAATTGTGTGTGGGATAGAAGAAAGGGGTATAGCATAAATTATTACAAGGCATTATCGCTTAAATATGGTAGATAAGAAATCAAATAAGCTATTTTATTGACATATTGAGTGCCTATGAATGTTAGTAAAAGCTTAAATACAAGTATATAACGATATAATTTGCAGTGAAAGAGCAAGTGACAAGGTACAATTTGCCTATGATTGTAATAAAAATTAAGTATCTTGGTCTATTTTGTGATGGTTTTAATAAAATAGTTATAAAAAAATTTATTTAGGGAGCTTGCATGAAAGCGTCAGATCTTTTTGTTAAATGTTTAGAAGAAGAAAATATTGAATATATATTCGGTGTACCGGGTGAAGAGAATGCCGATTTCATGATCTCTCTAGAAGATTCGGCAAAAATCAAATTTGTTTTAACACGTCATGAGCAGGGTGCTGCTTTTATGGCAGAGATCTATGGGCGTTTGACGGGCAACCCCGCGGCTTGTTTAGGTACGTTAGGTCCGGGTGCTACGAATTTAATTACCGGTGTTGCAGATTCAAATATGGATCGTGCTCCCATGCTGGTGTTAACAGGTCAGGGCTCAACAGAGCGATTACATAAAGAGTCGCATCAAATTATGGATGTGGTGAAAATGTTTGAACCGGTAACAAAGTGGGCAACTACTGTTCTACATCCAAATACTATTCCAGAAATTATTCGTAAGGCGGTACGTATTGCGCGTACAGAGAAGCCAGGTGCAGTGCACATTGAGCTACCCGAAGACATTGCTAAAGTAGATACCGATAGCAAACCAATTAAACCTCAGCGTTATATGCGTTCTGTTCCTGACGAGGAGGTGATTGATAATGCTTTCGAAATGATTGCTACAGCGAAGCATCCCATTATTCTTGTGGGTAATGGCGTGGCACGCAAAGGTGCTAGTGATGAATTGCGCGAATTCTGTGAACTTACAAAAATTGGCGCAATGAGTACCTTTATGGCAAAGGGTTGTGTAGATGTTGATTCAGAGCAATGTTTATTTACGATCGGTTTAGGTAGTCGTGATCGAATGTCTTACTTGATTGATCAGGCTGATGTTGTGATAACACTTGGGTTTGATATGGTCGAGTATCATCCCAAATTATGGAATCCAAATTGCGATAAGAAAATTATCCATGCGGATTTCATGCCTTCTGAAATAGATCAAAATTATCATCCACAAATTGAATTGGTAGGTGATTTGGCGCATACCTTGGGAGAATTAAATGATCGCGCGAAGCAGCGTGTAAAATTCATTTACGATACATCCAAACAACAGAAAGTGCGTCAAGATATGCTAGAAGACTTAGCGGAACACAAAAATGACGATACGATCGATAAAATTCGACCTCAGAAAGCGATCTGGGATGCTCGCCAAGTGTTAGGTCCTGATGATATTTTGTTGTCCGATGTGGGTGCACACAAGATGTGGATCGCGCGTTATTTTCATTGTCATAAACCTAATACCTGTTTAATTCCAAATGGATTTTGTTCAATGGGCTTTGCATTACCCGGCGCCATCGCGGCGAACTTAGTGTATCCCGATCGTCGCGTACTAGGGATTGCGGGTGATGCTGGATTCCTAATGAACGTACAAGAAATGGAAACTGCGAAACGCTTGAATAGTAATATCGTTATGATGGTGTGGGAAGACAATGAATACGGGTTAATTGCATGGAAGCAACAAGCAGAATTTGGTAAACATACCGATCTTGCATTTAATAATCCAGATTGGGAATTGTTAGCTAAGTCATTTGGTTGGAATGGTTACTATGTGAATAACAGTAAGGTTTTACAATCCACGTTAGAAACTGCATTTAATGATGGTGTACCAAGCTTGGTTGTTGTGCCAATTGATTACCGTGAAAATATGTTGCTGACCAAACGCCTTGGTGAACTTACTTTGCCAATGTAACTCACAGAGTATTAAATCAAATAACATTAATAAAATATGAGTAATAAAAAATTTTCACTAATGTTGCATAAAGCGTCAGCCCAAGCAGCAGGTGTTTTAGGAGTGCGTGCACCATTTGATCAATCTTTAATTGCAGAAGTTGAAACAGTTAATGCTGAACATATAGAACAAGCAATGGATGTTGCTTACTCTTTATATAGAGACAGAGATAGTTGGTTACCGCTACATAAGAGAATCGAAATATTAGAAAAGACTGCGCAAATTATGCTGCAGAAAAAGGATCAACTTGCCTTTGAGGCGGCGCAAGAAGGTGGCAAACCTTTGCTAGATTCAATCATAGAGGTGACACGTGCAATTGATGGCATACATCTGTGCATTGAAACTTTAAAAACAGATCAAGGCGAAATTATTCCAACCGGAATGTCAGTATCCTCTTCAAATCGTATCGCGATCACGCAGAGAGAACCGATCGGAGTAGTGGTAGCAGTTAGCGCATTTAACCACCCGTTAAATTTAATAGTTCATCAAGTGGCCGCAGCGGTTGCAGCGGGATGTCCGGTAGTCGTGAAACCTGCTGAAGATACTCCAATCTCATGTTTAAATTTTGTGAACATTCTTTGGCAGGCTGGGTTGCCAAGTGAATGGTGCCAAGCGGTTATTCCTGAAAATATTGGAGTGGCAGAAAAATTAGTTACCGATCACCGTGTAGGATTTTTTACTTTTATTGGTAGTGCAAAAGTAGGCTGGATGTTGCATTCAAAATTAGCGCCTGGCGTACGTAGCGCACTAGAACATGGTGGCGCGGCTCCGGTAGTTATGGCAGAAGATGCAGATATCTTTAGTGCGGTACAAAAACTTGGTAAAGGTGGTTTTTATCATGCTGGTCAAGTGTGTGTTTCCGTGCAACGCGTGTTTGCACATAAAAAAATAGCAGCTTCTTTTGTTGAGCAACTAGCAAGTTATGCTAAGCAGCAAAAAGTTGGTGACCCAACGTTAGAAAGTACTGAAGTAGGGCCATTAATTCGTCCTGCAGAGGTAGAACGGATTAGTAATTGGGTTAATGAGGCAAAAAGCGAAGGCGCACAATGTATTACAGGTGGAAGTGTAATAAGTGATAGTTGTTATGAGTGCACAGTATTGGCTAATCCCGCGCTAGATAGCAAAGTGAGCACCGCAGAAATATTTGGTCCAGTAGTGTGTGTGTATGAGTACGATGATATAGATTGGGCAATCCAACAAGCTAATTCTTTGCCTTTCTCGTTTCAAGCTTCGGTGTTTACAAATAATCTAGATAAAGCCATGCGCGTATATAAACGTATTGATGCTTCTGCAGTAATGCTGAATGATCATACTGCATTTCGTATCGATGGGATGCCGTTTGCGGGCTTAAAACAATCTGGTTTGGGTGTAGGGGGAATTCCTTACACTATTGAGGATATGCAGGTTAATAAAATGCTAGTGATGAATTCACCAGAATTATAATTGCTATGCAATGAATAATAATGAAGATAAAAATATAGAGACCTTTGGTTTCGATGTTCTATTTGATCCTGTCTTAAATAAAGGCACGGCATTTACCGATGCGGAGCGAGATAAATATAAATTACATGGCTTACTTCCGCCGGGGGTAACGCATCCAGATGTTCAGCTGCAGCGCGCGTTACAAAATATGCGTCGTAAACACTATGATATTGAACGCTATATTTTTTTATCAGCACTGCAAGGACGAAATGAAAGATTGTATTATCGTTTAGTTTTGGAATACATTGAAGAAGTAATGCCATTAATTTATACGCCTACTGTTGGTCAGGCATGTAAAGAATTTGCTGCCATCTTCAGAGAACCAAAAGGCATTTATATTACAGCGCAAGATAGAGGGAATGTTTCTGAAATCTTAAACAATTGGCCAGAAAAAGATGTACGTATAATTGTTGTCACAGATGGTGAACGAATTTTAGGTCTAGGTGATTTAGGTGCAAATGGAATGGGAATTCCAATTGGTAAGCTTGCACTTTATGTAGCTTGCGCTGGCATTCAGCCAAGACAATGTTTACCTGTAATGTTGGATGTAGGCACCAATAACCAAGAATTGCTTGATGATGATTTATATCTTGGTTTAAAGCAAAGGAGGCTACATGGAGGTGAATATGATGCACTAGTGGATGAATTTATTCGGTCTGTACAGGAAGCTTATCCAAGCGCACTAATACAGTTTGAAGACTTTCTTACACCCAATGCTTATAAGATATTAAATAAATATAGAGATAAAGCGCTATGTTTCAATGATGATATTCAAGGGACGGCCTCCGTGTCATTGGCAGGTGTGTACGCTTCTACCAGAATAACAAATAAGAAATTTCCTGATTTAAAAATCATGTTTTTAGGCGCCGGTTCTGCAGCTACTGGTATTGCAGATTTGATGGTTTCTGCGTTCAAGGCGGAAGGTCTGTCGGAGGCAGATGCTTACAAACGACTTTGGTTTGTAGATGTTAATGGACTGGTGGTGAATGGTAGAGATGATTTAATGGAACATAATTTACCATACGCTCATGAATATGAGCAACTTGGTTTTGTGGATGCCATAGATGCTATTAAACCAGATGTATTGATAGGGGCG